>JBGTCV010000095.1:0-79618 GCA_041748655.1 Promineifilaceae bacterium (SeqCode)
ATTACCGCTGCCTTATTTTTGCCTTTGCTGACAAGCGCCAGCAAATGGGTCCGTTCTTTGGGTGTGAGATTCACTTCATATTTCTTTGGCATTCTACCAGCTTACTCGCACCCCGCATTTTTACAAAATCCCTGTACTAGCACCAAAGGTTATTAATCTCCATCTGCTGGGGTCCACCCATCGCTCCTGGGCCAATTTTGGCCTGGTTTTGCTGATTGTGGGCGGCGCGGTGCAGATGTATGGTCTGGGCGCAGACGGGATTGGGCCATTGGCGGTGCGCCGGGCGGGTGGCTCGGCCAAACTGTTCTTCGATGGCAGTCAGGTTTGGGTGATGGGAACGTTTATTGTCGGGTCGATTTTGTTCAGCGTGGGGCAAATCATCATGGTAATTCTTATTGGTAATCGGGAGATTTTTCCTCCGGCAATGACGATTACTATGCTGGTGGCGGCAATTTTGTTTAGCGTGAGTACGGCCGTTCCCTCTGGCTATGGGTTGTATGTAACGGCCGTCACGGCCCTCATCATTTATTTGCCGCTGGCGGGCTTGTTTTGGCAGTTAGCTGCGTTATGACAACAACGAACTTGAGTAAACAACGAAAGATATTGCAGATTACGCAGATAAAATCTTTTCAATCTGCGAAATCTTTGATTGTTATCTTGTTTACTCTCCTAATTCTTTCAGGCGCCGGATTAGTTCACCACCAGGCGCGGATTGGCCCAGTAGCCACTCATATCCTCCGCCACATTCTCTCCCCAAACTTCAAAACGCAGGGTTACGGCCGTTCCCGCATAAGCATCTAGCGGAATAGTGACTGGCTGCCAATTTTGCGCTTCACCATCGGCTGAATCGAACAAAGCGACCTCATCGCCGCTGGTGGTGAGCAGGCGGATGCGATAATGCAGGCCAGGCTGGGGCAAGACGGCCGTTTGCAGCTGGTTGTTAGCGGAAATCGGCACCACAACGGCGTGGGAGAGCCAACGGCCGTTTTCTGGCGTCATTTTCAGGGCGAGCTGGCTGCCATTTTGGGCGGTTACGATGGGTAGGGTATTGTCTGGTTGGGAAACGGCCGTTTCGCTGCCATCCTCAGCCAGCCAAACCTGGCGCGATGGCTGGTTCCAGAGAAAAATCGTCTCGTCGTGCTGCTGGAGTTCCGGCATCAGGTTATACACCTGGCCCTCGGCATAATCCAGCACCACAAAGTTGCGGGTGACGCGGCTTACCTCGCGCAAATGGTCCAGGCCACCGCCGGGGCGCGCCAGCGGCGTATCGTACCAGAGCTGCACCACGCTGCGGGTAAACGACGGCGCAATAGGGAAGCGCACCGCGAAAAAATGGTTTTCCGGGCGGATGGTGGGGAACAGTTCGGCCAGCTGCTGCCGGGCAATGGCTTGTTCTGTGACGTTGTTGAGCCACTGCTGCTGGGTGTTTCTGACCTGGCTGAGATGGTGAAGGGAAACGGCCGTAACAATCACCAGCAGAACGATTTGATTGAACCGCAGAGAGCGCATAAAATGCGGCAGAGAGCGCTGAGTTTTTTCTTTTCCCCGCCGCGTCCTCCGCGCCCTCTGCGGTAAAATTTCCCTACGCAGCACCATTTCAAGTGAGGCACCGATGGCCAAAACCAGCCCGATCATCCCCTGGTAGATGTGCCGTCCGGCGTACAGCTCCGGCAGCTGGCTCCACAGTGCCCAGTAGATGAACGTCAGGTGCAGCCCCAGCCAGATTAGCCCCAGCCGCACGGGACGACTACCCCACCAAAACCACAGCCCGACCAAAACCAGCAGCGCCAGCACAAACAGGGAAGCGGCCGTTCCGTTCAGCGCTAGTAGATCGGTTAGAAAGGTCAGTCGGAACACCGTCACGATGATAAATTCGGCCAGTTCTGGCCAGCTGACGTAAGCCAGCCACTCGGTTGATTGGCGGCTGGCAATATCAATGGTGAGATTGGCGCGGGTGAACTGAAAATAGAGGTAGGCGAGGGTGATGAGGCCCAGCGTGGCGAAAAGCAGCAGCTCTTTTTTGGAGATTAGAGATTGGAGGCTTGTTCTGAGCGCAGCCGAAGTATTGGAGATTATGCTGCGACTTTTTAATCTCCACTCTCCAATCTCCACTCTCTCTGCTAAAAGCACGAGCAGCAAAATTGGCGGCAGCAGCACGCTTTCTTCGTGGGAGAGGAAGGTGAGCAGGCAAAAGAGCAGGGTGAGCAGCAGTTGGCGGGTAGACGGCCGTTTCAAATAGCTCAACCAGGCGCTTAATGCCAGCAAAGAAAAAACGGCCGCCAGCACAATGGCAATGCTGCTAATCCAGCTGACCACATCCACCCAATGGCTGTGAATGGCAAAGAGGGTGGTGGCGAGAACGGCCGTAAACGGCCCCAACTTCAACTGCCGCGCTACGCGATACACTAACGAAACCGTCAAAACGTGAACCAGCAGCCCCATCCAGTAAAACCCCTGCGGCACAAAATGAAAAATCGCCTCCAGCAGCGAAAACCAGACGAGCTGAAGCGGGCGATAATACCAGGACAAATAGTATGGATTAAAGAGCGAAAAACCGACCCACGGGTTAGCTATCACATCCTTGATGTAATCAAACTGTACATAGTCATCCCCCACAAACGCCCAATTAAACGGCGGGTAATAGCTTGAGAGCGTGATGAGAATAAGGCCGATCAAGGCGAGTTTGAAAGTCAGCTTGTTTCGTGTCATGGGTTGTTGTTGTATTATCAAAAGAATGGTTAATTGTTAATTGTTAATGGTCAATTGTCAAAATTTACCATTAACTATTTACCGTTTACCATTAACCATTAAGGAGTGTTTATGTCAAATAAATTAGCTCAGGAAACCAGCCCCTACCTGCTGCAGCACGTCGAGAATCCGGTTGCGTGGTATCCCTGGGGTGAAGAGGCGCTGCAAAAAGCCCGTGAGGAAACCAAACCGATTTTACTCAGCATCGGCTATGCCGCCTGCCATTGGTGCCACGTCATGGCCCATGAATCGTTTGAAGACCCGGCCACGGCCGAATTTATGAACCGCCACTTTGTCAACATCAAGGTAGACCGGGAAGAGCGGCCCGACCTGGACGCGATCTACATGCAGGCCGTCGTGGCCATGACCGGGCAGGGCGGCTGGCCCATGACCGTCTTTCTGACGCCAGAGGGACGGCCGTTTTACGGCGGCACCTACTTCCCACCCGCACCGCGTTACGGGATGCCCAGCTTCATCCAACTCATGCAGGGCATTGTCAACGCCTGGGAAACCAAGCGGGAGGATATCCTGGCCAGCGCCGGAGACATTACCCAACATTTGCAGCGAACGGCCGTTCTTACCGGTCAGGATGATGTGCTCAGCCCCGGCATGTTTGGCAAAGCCACTGCCGCCCTGGCCACCGATTTTGACCACGAGCGCGGCGGTTTTGGCGGCGCGCCTAAATTCCCGCCCTCCATGACCCTGGAATATTTGCTGCGCAGCTTTGTGCAGCACAAAGACAGCCGCACCCTGCACATGGCCGAAACCACGCTCAAAAAGATGGCCTACGGCGGCATGTACGATCAGCTCGGCGGTGGTTTTGCCCGTTACGCAACGGACGTTAACTGGCTCGTGCCCCACTTCGAGAAGATGTTGTATGACAACGCCCTGCTGGCCCGCGTCTACCTGCACGCCTATCAGGTGACGCAGGAGCCGCTCTACCGTCGTATCGTCGAGGAGACGCTGGATTTTGTGGTGCGCGAACTACGCCACGAAGATGGCGGCTTCTACAGCAGCTACGATGCCGACAGCGAAGGAGAAGAGGGCAAGTTTTACACCTGGTCCGCCGCCGAAATTGATGAACATCTGGCTGAAGACGCCCCGCTGTTCAAGCTCTATTACGACGTCACGCCGCAGGGCAACTGGGAAGGAACCAACATCCTCAACCGCAAAAAAGAGTTGGATGAGGTTGCCTGGGCCATGAAAATGTCTGAAGAAAAGGTGTTGGAGCGGCTGGCGCTGGCCAAAGAAAAGCTGTATGCTGTTCGTGCCCAGCGCATCTGGCCTGGCCTGGACGACAAGGTGTTGACTGCCTGGAACGGGCTGATGTTGGCTGCTTTTGCCGAGGCTGGGCGGGCGCTGGGCCGAGCGGATTACACGGCAACGGCCGTCCTTAACGCCCAATTCCTCTACCAAAATTTGCGGACGGAAAACGGCCGTCTTCTGCGCACCTGGAAAGCAGGCGGCGCTGCGAAGTACAACGGCTACCTGGAAGATTATGCCTACCTGGCCGACGGTCTGCTGGCCCTCTACCAAACCACCTTCGATGAGCAGTGGTTCCACTGGGCGCAAGAATTAGCCGAAATGATGCTCACCCACTTCCCCGATGCCGAGCACGGCGGCTTTTTTGACACCTCAGACGATCACGAAGCGCTCATTCATCGCCCCAAGGATTTGCAAGACAACGCCGTGCCCAGCGCGAACGCGATGGCGGCGCACGTTTTACTGAAGCTGAGTTTGTACACGGGGAATGAGCGGTATTGGGATGTGGCGGAAACGGCCGTCTCCTCCCTTTACGGCGCGATGGTGCAGCACCCGAATGCCTTTGCTCATTGGTTGTGTGCGGCCGTTTTCATCACCGGCGAGCCGCAAGAAGTGGCCATCTTTGGCGACCCCGGCTTTACGGACACCGAAGCGTTGATCAACACCACCTTTGCCGCCTTCCGGCCCAATCTGGTCGTTGCCTCCGGGGATGCTACCAGCGCCGTGCCGCTCCTGGCCGACCGCCACAAGCTGGACGACAAGGCCACCGCCTACGTTTGCCGCCGCTTTGTTTGCCAACAGCCGGTCAACACCCCAGAAGCGCTGGCTGAACAATTATCTTAACCCCATGAAATACGACGAAATCAGCCTGCAACTCAAAAGAATCTACGACGAGCCCAGTCCAGCCGATGGCTTTCGCGTGCTGGTAGAGCGTCATATGCCCGGCGACATCAGCCAGGAGGCTGCCCGGATCGATTTGTGGCTGGGCGGCATCGCTCCATCCCCCAGCTTGCGCAAATGGTTCAACCATGACCCCGCCCGCTGGCAAGAATTCCTCGACCGCTACCATGCCGAACTGGACGAAAAGCCCGAACTCATCACGGAGCTGTTTCAAAAAGCAACCACCAACCAGATTACGCTGCTCTTTGCCGCCAGGGATGAGCGTCACAACCACGCGGCTGCACTGAAGCTGTATCTTGAGGGAGAATCGTGATTATCTGCGGCGCAGCAGTGTGAAGGGCAAAATGATAATTGGAATGCAGGTGAAGAGCACACCCATCCCAATAAGAAAGTAGCTGCTCCAGGTGACTCCTGGTTCCAAGACGGCCGTTTCCACCTCATTAGGATCGTAATACACCGTCACCTGACTGCCTACCGGGTATTTCGCTACGATTTCCTCGGCGTGGCTGCGGTTGCCGCCATATTGGCCAAAGCTCACATTGTCGGAAGTATACGGCAAATCTGCCACCACATAGCGAAACGTTACGTCCCCAAAGTAAGATGTTCCCTCATCATCATCATCGATTCGTACGTTAGATGAGAGAATTTCACCCGTGGTTGTCGGCCAACTTTCGCTGACGCGCGCGTTTTGTAATACGTTCCAGCCCCAAATGGAAAGGCCAATTCCCACTGCCACAAAAATGAATAAAAAAAGCCCGGAGCCTAAACAGCCCATAGAATTGGAATTGTTTCGTAACATGGATTTCCTTTTTGCTGGGTATGGGGAGGAACGGCCGTTCCTCCCCTTTTTCTCTTAAACGAGCAACCTAACTTTAATCACAAGGTTCGGCTGGCTTGCCAGTTAGCATGCCATTGTAGAAGATGATTTTTCGATCCAGGTGTGCCATATGATCTTGCAGCTCGGCAATGTGCGCGGCCAGCTGCCGCCGATGGTCGCTCAGGACCTCGATGCGGTCGGGGATAGTGCTGTCACCCTGCCGGGCCAATTCCATGAACACCTGCATTTGCTGGATGGGCATCCCGGTGGCACGCAGCAGCTTGAGGAACTGAATCCAACCCAAATCCTTCTCCGCGTAACGGCGATGTCCGTTTTCATGTCGGCTGATGTGCTCCAGCAGACCAATCTTTTCGTAATAGCGCAGAGTGTGAGCGGAGACATCGGTCATCTCGGCCACTTCCTGAATGGTGTAGCTTTCTTCTTGCAGTTCAATCATGCCGTGACAGCTTCCTCTCGCCCCAACAGCTGCTCAATTTCGGCCATCTGCTCAGGCATTAAGGGACCAAATTCCATCGCTGCCGCGTTTTCTATCGCCTGCGCCTCGGTGCGGATGCCGGGGATGGGTACCACCTGATCGCCCACGGCCCACAACCAGGCCAACGCCCCTTGTACCACGGAACGGCCGTTACTCATCAAAATCTCCCGAATTTTAGCACGATTTGCCACAATCTGTGCGATGCGCTCCTGCGGGAAGGAGTGATTGCGCACGTCGGTGACAGAAAATTGGGCATCTTTGTCATACTTGTCAGACAGGAAGCCCATCAGCAGCGGGCTGCGCACCAGGCTGGTGAGACTGCTCTCAGCCGTGAAGTCGAACATGGCCGTGGCCGGCTCCATCACGTTGGCCGCATGTTGAATGACGGTGCAGTGTTCTCCGGCGGCAAACAGTCGCGCCAGCGCCACATCGTCGGTGCTCCAGCCATAAGTGCGGATTTTGCCCTGTGCCACCAGCTTTTCCAGCCCGTCCAGCAGTTCCGGCACGCGCTCCGGTGGAAACTCCCACATGTGCAGCTGGTAAATATCGATCACATCTGTGTTCAGATGGCGCAAGCTGCGTTCGCACTCAAACGCCAGATTCTGCAAGATCGCTTCTGGTGATTGGTAAGCAACGCGCCTGGCTGCTTCATCGACGTCAAAACCGAATTTGGTGGCGATGACCACCTGGTCGCGATGGCCCTGAATCGCCTTGCCCACAATTTCTTCGCTGTGGCCTGTGCCGTAATTTGCGGCCGTATCAATCAGATTAATCCCGGCATCCAGCGCTGCTTGAATAGCGCGAATCGACTCGGCATCATCCACCTTGCCCCAACCGGCCTGCTTGTCGCTGAAGACCCACTCGCCGCCAATAGCCCAGGCTCCCAGGCCCATCGGGCTGATTTGTAAATTGCTGTTTCTTAAGGTTTTGTATTGCATCAGTTATCTCCTTATAAGTTAGGTTGATGGAGTAACTGTACAACTTAGAGTGCGCTCTAAGTCAAGAGGGAATTTGGGGGCTGGGGAATCGTTTGGTTGGCGTGGCTTGGCAAGTTAGGGGATTGTCGTACACTTCCGTGAGCAGTTGTCTGGATGAAGCCATGGAGGATTCTTATGAAAATTGTTGTGACTGGAGCCGCTGGTTTTATTGGTTCACATTTAGCAGAAGCATTGGCCCGTCAGGGCCATACCGTGGTCGGGATAGACAGCTTTACTGATTATTACTCGGCCAGGCTAAAGCAGGCCAACGCCGAGGATATTCAGGCGGCGGGCGTGAAGCTGCATCCTCTCGATTTAACGACCGATGATCTGACCCCTGCGCTGCAAGATGTGGAATTTGTCTTTCACCTGGCGGGGCAGCCGGGCATCTCGGCCAGCACGCCGCTGGCAGATTATGTGCGCAACAACGTGGTGGCGATGGATAAGCTGTTATTGGCTTGCCAGCGGCAGTCGTCTTTGCGCTGTTTTGTTAATGTGTCTACCTCGTCGGTATACGGCCGTCACGCCTACGACCCCGAAGATGCCGCTCCCAAACCCACTTCGTACTACGGTGTCACCAAGCTGGCCGCTGAGCAGCTGGCACTCGCTTTTCATCGCGAACAGGGCTTCCCTGCCTGCTCCCTGCGCATATTTTCCGTTTATGGTCCTCGGGAACGGCCCGAAAAACTCTACCCCAAACTGATTCAGAGCATCTTGACCAAGACCCCTTTTCCGCTGTATGAAGGTAGCCAGGCGCATTCTCGCAGCTTTACTTACGTGGGGGACATTGTGGAGGGGTTTACGGCCGTTCTAAACCGTCCCGACCAGGTGATTGGCGAAATTATCAATATGGGCAGCGATGTGGAGATGACCACCGGGCAGGGGATTGCCCTCATCGAACAGATCATGGGCAAAGCGGCCACGTTTGATATGCGACCCAAACGACCGGGCGACCAACTGCACACCTGCGCCAACATCGGCAAGGCACGGGAGCTGCTGGGCTACGCGCCCCGCACCACGCTGGCAGAAGGGCTTAAAGCTGAGGTAGATTGGTACGTCAACCGCATCCACGCCAATGGTTTGCACAATGCCGATGTCTAATGAAGCAAAGGTTGTATTGATTACCGGGGCCTCCTCCGGGTTGGGACGGGCCTGCGCGGCTCATTTGGCAGCAAGAGGATACACCGTGTTTGGCACCAGCCGCCAGCCGGTAGAGATGCCCGTCGGGGTGCAGCCTCTGGCGCTGGACGTGACGAATGATGTTTCGGTAGTGCAGGCGGTAACGGCCGTTCTCAAAAAAGCCAACCGGATCGACGTGCTGGTGAACAATGCCGGCATGGGTATTGCCGGTCCGGTAGAAGAGACAACCATAGAAGAAGCCAGGCGGCAGTTTGAGGTCAACTTTTTTGGTGTTTTGCGCTTGTGCCAGCAGGTGATTCCGGTGATGCGTGGGCAGGGAAACGGCCGTATCATCAACATCAGCTCTATGGCAGGCGCAATCGGGCTGCCGTTTCAAGGGCTGTACAGCGCCAGTAAATTTGCCTTGGAGGGGCTGAGCGAAGCATTACGGCTGGAGCTGGAACCGTTTAACATTCAGGTGGCGCTCATCCAGCCGGGCGACTTTCGCACCCGCTTCACCGATAGCCGCAGCCTGGTGGAAGCTGCCCAGAGCAGCCAGACCTACACCCCTCGCTTTGCCACCGCCCTGCAACGGTACGTCGCCGAAGAACATAACGGGGCCGACCCGCAGCTGGTGGCTACACTGCTGCATCGCATCATCCTGCCCCACTCACCCCGATTCCGCTACCGGGTGGGGGCGTGGTCGCAGCGGCTGTTTGTGGGGTTACGGCCGTTTCTCCCCGACAAACTGTTTACCCGCCTGCTGGCCAACTATTACCACCTGTAGCGAACCACAATATCGTTCTCCTTTGCATGAAATTTTACGCAAAGGTGCAAATGGGCAAAAAATACCTTTGCTCCTTAAAATCTTTGCGCTCTTTGCGTTAAAAAGTGGACAGACGGCGGCTCTGCGTTTGCTCAACTTGCAACCAATTGCCCCGACCCGCGTAGAAACGGACAGAACGACTGAGACAAAGAATCAGGTGGCAAAATGGCCACTTTCTATATATGGAGGTATTCAAATGAATGTAAAAGATAATCGTCTACGGCGACAAAATGGTATCTTTGCCGGCGTCTGCGGCGGTTTGGCCGCCTGGACCGGCATCAACGTTTTCTGGTTCCGGCTCCTCTTCTTCATCCTGCTGCTGCCCGGCGGCGCGTCGGCAATTCCATACTTTATTTTGTGGCTGGTAATGCCGAAGAAATAAGTAATTGGGTAATTGAGTAATTGCCCAATTACCTAATTACTCAATTACTTCCCCTAAAATTTCCCCCAACGTTTTCACCAAAAAATCGGCGTTTTCGGCCGTAAACACCAGCGGCGGCTTGATTTTGAGCACATTGTGCAGCGGCCCGTCGGTGCTGATGAGGATGCCCTTGTCGCGCATCCGGTTGGCGATATGGCTGGTTTCTGCGGCGGCTGGCTCCAGCGTTTGCCGGTCGCGCACCAGCTCCACGCCAACGTACAGCCCTAGCCCGCGCACGTCGCCGATGAGTGGGAATTGGGTTTGCAAATCGCGCAGCCCGTCCAGCAAGCGATGGCCGACGACGCGGGCGTTAGATTGCAGTTTTTCAAGAATTAGCACGTCCAACACGGCCGTTCCAATGGCGCAAGAAACCGGATTCCCCCCAAACGTATTGAAATATTCCATGCCGTTGGCAAACGAGGCGGCAATTTCTGGCGTGGTGATTACCGCCGCCAGCGGGTGCCCGTTGCCGATTGGTTTGCCCAGCGTGACGATGTCTGGCACGACGCCCTGCGTCTCAAAGGCCCATAGGTGGCTGCCCACGCGGCCAAAGCCCACCTGCACCTCATCGGCAATACAAACGCCGCCCGCCGCCCGAATGAGCGGGAACAGCGCCTGGAAGTAGCCATCGGGCAGCACAATCTGGCCGCCGCAGCCCAGCAGCGGCTCGCCAATAAACCCGGCAATTCCTTTGCCTTGCGCTTGCAGCTCTTCGATGATTTCCTGGGCGTGTTGGGCGTAGCGACGGCCGTATTCCACCCCACTCCCCCGATACAACCCCCGATACGGGTCCGGCATCGGCAAAACGTGTACGTGGTCTGGCTTGCCCGCCCCGCCGGGGCCAGCAAACTTGTATGAGCTGATGTCGATGAGAGCGGCCGTATTGCCATGATACGCGCCATCCAGCACCAGCAGGTCGCGCTGGCCGGTGTGGCTTTGGGCCAGCCGCAGCGCCAGCTCGTTGGCCTCGCTGCCGCTGCACACAAAGTAGCAGACGGAAAGCGGTTCAGGCAGGGTGGCGGTGAGCCGGGCGGCGTATGCCACCAGATTGTCGTGCAGGTAGCGGGTGTTGGTGTTGAGAACGGCCGTTTGCCGCTGCGCCGCCTCTACCACACGGGGATGATTGTGCCCCACGTGCGGCACGTTATTTACCGCGTCCAGGTACGGCTGGTTGTTTTCATCGTACAAATATTGCCCCAGGCCGCGTACGATGTGCAGCGGTTTTTGGTAGGAAATGCTTAGCGACAGCCCCAGATGCTTGTGCCTCAGGGCCAAAATCTCTTCCTTGCTGCGGGCTGGTGGGGGAAAGTAATAACTGGGAATTCTAACTAGCACGTTGGGATCAGGGCAGAGGCTGCGCCAGGTGGCCCGCTGGCTGGGGGCGGCCACGCCGGGGAAGTCGGTGGCGGTGTCGGGCGGCAGCAGATCGCACATGATTTGCAGATGCAGATGGGGCGGCCAGTCGCCGTTGTCGGGGAAATCGCCGATTTCGGCGAATTTTTGGCCCTGGGCGATGGGTTGGCCGATGGTGAGGCCGTCTAGTGATGACGCACTCAAATGGCCGTAAAGCGTGTAGAAAGTGAGATAAGGGGTTACATCGTGTTGGAGGACGATGACGGGGCCGTAATCCAGGCGGGCGGTGTTGTTGGCGAAGCTGTGAATGGTGCCGGGGAGGGGAGCATGTACGGCCGTTCCCTCCACCACAAACAGATCAATCCCCAGATGAACCGTGCGCCACTCGTCCCGGTCGTTACCGGGGATGCGGAAGCTGTCCGCTGTGTAAATCCGGCGCGGCTCATCGTACCGGCCGATGCCGATTTTTTGGGCCACGGAGGGCACAGAGGTTTTTGAGATTAGCTGGCTAAAGAGCAGATCGGTAAACGCCTGGGTGTCATCCGGGTCGGTTAGTTGGCCGAGGAGCAGGCTGCCGGGGGTAAGATCGAAAACGATGGGTCGTGTTTCCCGCCAGTTAACCGCCAAAACGTTGGCACATTGGCTACCGTTTTCGCGCAGCCAGTTGGTGACTTGGGTGGATTTGGCCACGGGTTCCCAGCCGCAGGCGTGGCGGAAGGCGGCTTCGGCCAGCAGTGGGCTGGTTTGGGCCAGTTTGGCCAATGTTTCCCAGGCGGGCCGGGCCGAAATTTGCAGGTAGGCGTTGTCCGGCTCCTGCGTCCGCTGGTAGGCGCTCATCGTCACGCTGACGCAAAGGCGCATGGCCACGAGCGAGAAGAGCAGCGACACCTCTTCCTCGGTAAGCGAGTGGGCGGTGTGGTAGCCGCACACCAGGTCGGCGATGGCTGCCAGTGGGTCTGGCTTGTGCAGGCTGGCGTAGGCGGCGGCGATGGCCAGCTCGCTCACGGTGGCGGTATGCAGCGCGTCGCCAAAATCAAAGATGCCGCTGATTTGCTGATTGGTGGTCAGAATATTGTAATCGTTGGCGTCGTTGTGGATGATACTGTGGCGCAGGCCATCGAGCCGGGGCTGGGTGTGCTGCAAAAAGTGGTCCAGGAAGCCGCGCACCAGCTCGCGCTGGGCGGCGTCAGAGATAAAGTGCAAGTAATCGGCGATGAAACTGGCTTGCTTGAGATCCCAGCGGAGGGTGCGGTGGGCGGCGGGATGCTCAAAATTGGCCAGGGCGGCGTCTAGCTGGCCCAGAGTGTGGCCCAGGCTGTGCAGCAGCGCCGGGCTGTGCGGTTTGGTGTCCGCCAGCAGCTTGCCGGGCAGGTGGGTGATGAGCCGGACGGGGTAGCGGGTGCCGTTGGTGGTGGCGTGGGCGATGGGTTGGTTGGTACTGGTTGGGATCAGTTTGGGGATGAGATTGGAGATTGGCGCGTGGCGCGTGAGGTGTGTGATGAGGGCGTTTTCGAGTTCCAGCACCTCAAGTGATTCGGTGAGACCGGCGATTTTCAGGATGCAGGAACGGCCGTCTGCCGTCGTCAGGTGGAAGTTTTGGTCGCGCTCGCTGGGCAGCTCGCGGGCGGTGGCGATGAGATTGTAGAGGTTGTGGGCCAGCTGAACCGCTTCGTCCAGGCTGAATGTGGGCCGTAATATGGTGAGATCAGGCATAAATCATCCCCTTTCGGTTAGTTGAAGTAACTACCAGGCCTTTGTGGGATTTCACCGCAAAGGACGCAGAGAGCGCAAAGTTTTTCTCTTGTCTTTGTGTCCTTTGCGCCCTTCGCGGTTAGTAGTTCCTAGTTGAAGAGGGTATTGTAACGAGTTGCGCCCAGGCTGTCTTGCCGCCGCTAAAATTTGGAATGGTTTGTAGACTCGGCAAACGGCCGTCATTGGAAAACTGATATATCTCAGTTACAATGGAACCGATTCAACTGGTTCGGCTGCGACACGTTTTATTTCCTGCCCCGGCCGATAATCCAAATGTTTATGATCATCCACGACCATCTGGCCTGGCTTTACCCACTATTTAGTCAGACCGGTAGGCAAACAACCAAGAGGTGCCTGGTGACCACTGCTGTGCAAACTGTTGATTTGACGCTGCTGTCCCCATTGTTGGAAAAATATAACGGCCGTTCCCGAGAAGCCCTCCTCCCGCTGCTGCATGAAGCCCAGGATATTTATGGTTGGCTGTCGCCTGAAGTACAGGAGGCGATCGGCAAAACCTTACGAGTTCCCCTGGCCGATATTCACGGCGTGATCGAGTTCTACACCATGTTTTACAGCCAGCCGACCGCCCGCCACGTCATCCGCGTTTGTCAGGATTTGGCTTGCAACCATGCCGGGAGCCACGCTGTCATTCGGGCGATGGAAGCGGCGCTGGGACTGGAAAATGGGGAAACGAGCGAAGACGGCCGTCTCACCTTCGAGACCGTCCCCTGCCTGGGCATGTGTGAACACGCTCCCTGCGCCCTGAACGGGGAACGTCCTGCTGGCTCCCTGACGGTGGACGATGTGCCTGCCTTTTTAGCCGGAACCCACCCCGAACCAATGGCGCGACCACGGGGCGGCCCGTTCATCAAACTGGCCCGCATTGGCAAAGTAGACCCTACCAGTCTGGCAGATTATGAAGCGCACCAAGGATATCTGGGGCTGCGCAAGGCGTTGGACCAGACGCCCGAGGAGCTGATTGAAACGATTGATAGTTTTGGCATTTTGGGGCGCGGTGGGGCGATGTTCCCTCTGGGGCGCAAATGGTTTTTCACCCGCGGTGCGTCTGACGATCCGCGCCAAAAGCATATCGTGGTCAACGCCGACGAGAGCGAACCGGGCACGTTTAAAGATCGCTGTCTGATGGAAGAAGACCCCTTTGCTCTGATCGAGGCAATGACGGTAGCGGCTTACGCTGTTGGGGCAGAACACGGCTGGATTTTCCTGCGGGGCGAATATCCACGCGCCCATACCCGGCTGCACAACGCAGTGGATGAGGCGGTGAAGGCGGGTTATCTGGGCCAAAATATTATGGGCAAGCCCAGCTTCAACTTTACAGTACACGTCCGTTTGGGGGCTGGGGCGTACATTTGCGGCGAGGAAACTGCGCTGTTTGAAGCCATCGAGGGCAAGCGAGGCTTTCCACGCATCAAACCGCCGTTCCCCACCACGCACGGGCTGTTTGGCCAGCCAACGGCCGTAAACAATGTCGAAACCCTTGTGGCCATGTTGGCGGCGCTGAGTGTGGGCGAAGAAGCGTGGACGGATCACGGTACCGAACAATCTCCCGGGACCAAGCTGTTCTGCCTCAGCGGCAGCGTGGCCGATCCAGGCATTTACGAAGTCCCTTTTGGCCTGACCGTGCGCGAGATGATTGATCTGGCGGGTGGCGTGCCCGGCGGCAAAGCCATCCAGGCTGTGCTGATGGGCGGCGCGGCTGGCGTGTTTATCGGCCCAGACAAGCTGGACACCCCGCTAACCTACGAAGATGCCCGTGCGGCGGGCTTCCCACTCGGTTCTGGCGTGATTATGGTGTTTGATGAAACGGCCGATCTTCGCCAACATCTCTATGAACTGGCCCATTTTTTTGCCCACGAGAGCTGCGGCAAATGTTTCCCCTGCCAGCTTGGCACCCAGCGGCAGCTGGAAATTTTGGACCGCATCTGCCACAATGGCGGGCCACAATCCACCGACAAACAGATTTTGCTGGATGTGGGTTTTACCATGACGGAAACTTCTTTGTGTGGCTTGGGACAAACGGCCGCTTCGGCCATCGTGAGTGCGATTCAGCTGTGGCCAGAGTTGGTTGAATAGTCAGGATTTCCATAGCCTGGGGCTTCAGCCCCAGTATCAGGTAGGTAAATGACAATCAACGACAGCAACCATTCCATCATCGAAAAATTGGCTGGCGTTCAACCAGCGCAATACATCACCGTTGGCGTTGGTACACCGCAGCGGGTTGATGGCTGGGTGGTAGAGGAAGCCCAGGTGTGCCTCTCGGTCAACGGCGAGGAGTTGGCGACGTTTATGGCTTCGCCACATGGTCTAGAGCAGATGGCGGTCGGTTTTTTGGCCAATGAGGGACTCATCGGCAGCGCGGCGGAGATTCGACAGCTGCACCTCTCCAAAAACGGTACCTGCGCCGATATCTGGCTGTACGACACCAGCTTCGAGAAGCCGCGCAAATATATCATCACCGCAGGCTGCGGCGGCGGCGTGACATTTGATGATTTGTCCCAGCAGCACGAACCTTTGGTATCTGATTTGACGGCAACGCCGGAGCAGTTGGCAAAATTAATGCGCGAGATGCATCTGGGGGCTGAACGGTATCAGCAGGCGCGGGGGATTCATACGGCCGTACTCGCCACCCCCTCCCAAATTTTGCTGCAGGTAGAGGACATTGGCCGCCACAACTGCCTGGACAAGCTGCGCGGCGCGGCGCTGCTGGATGGGTTTGAGACCGAGGGCAGGATTTTGTTGAGCAGCGGCCGTATTTCCAGCGAGATGATCAACAAGGCGCGGCGGTTGGGTACACCCATCGTCTGCTCCCGCACCTCGCCCACCAGCCTTTCCGTGGCCCTGGCCGAAGCGTGGCACATCACCATCGTCGCCTACCTGCGCCAGGACCGGATGCGGATTTATACACATCCTGAGCGGATAATCGATAAATCGTAATTGAGTAACTGGGTAATTGGGTAATTAGCCCATTACCAGTGAGATTCTTGCCCAGTGAGCAAGAAAAAATCAAAGATTACGCAGATTGAACAGATAAAAAATTTATTAAATCTGCGTAATCTGTGGATAAAAAACTTTATTGGTTCTGGCTTATCCAGGTTAGAAATCATTGAACAATTACCCAATTACCCAATTACAAGCGAGCATTTCATGAATGAATCAGTTACCCTCAAAATAGATGGCCAGGAAGTGACCGTGCCCAAAGGCACAACGATTTTAGATGCGGCGGCGCAGCTTGGGATTGAGATTCCGGTGATTTGTTACCATCCGCACCTGACGGCCAACGGGCTGTGTCGCATATGCTCGGTGGATGGCGGGCAGCGAGTGCAGCTGGCGGCCTGCGTGACGGCCTGCGCCAACGGCATGGAGATTGTCACCAACTCCGAAGACGTGCAGCGCGGGCGGCGCACCATCCTGGAAATGCTGGCTGCCACCGTCAACGTAGACGAATCGCCGGAGATTCTGGACCTGCTGGACAGCTATGACGCGGATCCGCTGCGCTTTACCGATGCGGAGCCGCGCACCGCACCTGTTTACGACGACAATCCGTTTTATATTCGGGATTACAACCAGTGCATCAACTGCTGGCGCTGTGTGCAGGTCTGTGCCGAGGATGCCCAGTTTGCCTTCGCCCTCAGTTTTGACGGCCGTGGTTACCACACCCAAATTGGCACCTTCAACGGCAGCGGCATGATGGACACCACCTGCGTTTTTTGCGGCCAATGCGTCGGCGTTTGCCCCACCGGGGCGCTCAAGCCCACGCGGCAGGCGCTGCTGGAGCAGGGGGTTGATCCCGACTCCATTTTTGAGAAGACCCGGCGGGGGCGGGGGAAGAAGGGGAAGAAGTAGAAAGTGAAAAGTGAAAAGTGAAAAGTTTAGCCTGGGGCTTCAGCCCCAGGAAATGTGAACAAATATGAGCCAAAACAATCAACAGTTAATTCGTAATTTTTACACCGCGTTTCAGCAGCGCGATCATGCGGGGATGATTGCTTGCTATCATCCCGAGGTGCACTTCTCCGACCCGGCGTTTGGCGATTTGCACGGCCAGCGGGCCATGGCCATGTGGCACATGCTGTGCGAGCGCGGCAAGGATTTGCAGGTGACGTTTCGGGATGTGGTGGCGACGCAGAGCAGCGGCCAGGTGCATTGGGAAGCAGTGTATACCTTCTCGACGGGGCGCAGGGTACACAATGTGATTGAGGCGAGTTTTGGGTTTGCCGACGGCCGTATCCTCCGCCACGCCGATCAATTTGACTTTTACCGCTGGACGCGCATGGCGTTGGGCTTGCCGGGAATGTTGGTGGGCTGGACGCCGATGATGCAGAAGAAGGTGAGGGAAACGGCCGTTGCTGGCCTGGATAAGTTCATTGCTAGCCATCCGGAGTACCAATAAATTGTTTTTTGTAGTACAATTCCGAAAATCTGATTTTCGGAGATGATGATGAGCGAATACGAAATAAAACAGACAACCGTCCGCCTGCGCGAACGCGGACAGATCACCATTCCGCAATCGGTGCGCGATAAATGGGCTACAGAAGCTATTGAGCCAGATGTTTTGAACCTGATCGAGATTGGCGATGCTGTATTTTTGTCACCCAAAAAGCTGCTTTTGCCCGAACTCTCCAAACAATTTTCTGCCTTGATGGATGAAGAAGGCGTCTCGCTGGCGGATTTGCTGGAGGGGTTAGCGGAAGAACGGCAGGCAATTTACCAGGAACGGTATGGCAGCAGTTCGTAAAGTTTTTGCCGATGCTAACGTGTTGATTGCTGGGGCTGATTCACGCACGGGGGCAAGCAGCGCCGTTTTGCTCATGGCAGAGATCGGGTTGTTTCGTCTGGTTGTTTCGCGCCTGGTATTGGATGAGGCAGAGCGTAACCTACGCAAGAAACTGCCGCGCGCATTACCCAACTTTGCCCGGCAAATGGCTCAGCTTCAATTGGAAATTGTGCCGCCGCCAACGGATGAAGAAGTGCAGCGGTGGACAGGAATAATTGAAGCGAAAGATGCGCCGATTTTGGCAACGGCCGTTTCTGCCCGGGTGGATCGCTTGGTGATGCTCAACAGCAAGGATTTCACGCCCGAAGTGGCTGCCCAGGGCGGCCTATGCATCATGTCACCCGGCGAACTGGTGCAGGAAATTCGTGAGTTGGTGGGTGGTGGGTTGTGAAACGGCCGTAGCCCGACTGTACCATCGAAGATAAGGAAGCAATGTCCTCTAGTCACACGGACTTAAATTCAGTAAAACAGCCAATCATTAATTTTGCTGGAGAAAAGGTGGCATTAGGCCCTCTTCGTCAAGATTTGGTGCCTCTTTACAATCAGTGGAACAATGATTTTGCCATCAATTACACAACCCGGAGCATGCGCCCGGTAACTTTGGAAGAGGAAATGGAAGCCTTTGCCCATTTTAGCAAAGAAAAAGGCATGGTATTTTTCACCGTTTATGAAAAGGCAACCTTACACCCAATCGGATTTACCTATTTGAGCGACATCGCTGAACAAAAGGCCGAATTTGGTATTGTGATTGGCGAGAAAGAATTCCAGGGTAGAGGGATGGGCACAGAAGCGACCAAACTGATGTTGGATTACGGCTTTAACATCCTGAATTTGCACAACATTATGCTTAAAGCATTTGCCTACAATGAAGCCGGTATCCGAGCTTACCAAAAAGCCGGTTTTCAAGAGATTGGGCGGCGTCGTGAAGTCAAAAAGATCAATGGCAAGCGATACGATATGATCTACATGGATTGCCTGGCAACCGAGTTCGACAGCCCAGTTCTCAAATCGTTCCTGGATGGAGGAGGTTGAAGACACATGGGATTAGAAGTTTTGCCGGAGAAACGGCCGTAACGAAATGAAAACCATGAGTAACAAAACATTCAAGAAAATCATTTATGGAATTTCTGCATTTTATATCGTGCTTTTTGTTGCCTTCTTGATATTCGATTTAGCGATTCGCCCCTCAGCCGAACGGTCTGGGAGCGGGTGGTTATTTCAGCCGATTTTGGAACAACTTTTCATTACCTTTGTGGGACTGACGTTTTTGATATACGGCATTTCTAATTCAATCGTTTCCTGGACCAGAACCACTGATGAATACATGGCACTGCAATCTTCGATGTGGTTTGGGGGAATGAGGAAGCGCCGGTTTTTGATGGTTTCCAATCGGTATGCGCTCTGGTTGAGTCGGCTCCTTTCGCCCATTTTCGCAGTGGCAGGGCTTGTCGCCTTTTCTGTTGGCCTATACTTTGTTGTGTTATTTCTGATGAGTAGAAACTAGAAAGTTGATTTAGCAAAAGTGATTTTTTTACCAATCATGGAGGTGCTCCAATGATTACCCCCGATAAAACAGTCCGAACCACCTGCCCGTACTGCGGCGTTGGCTGCCAGATGCATTTGCAGGTGAAAGATGAATACATCTACGCCGTTGAAGCGCCGTTTGACGCCGCGCCCAACTACGGCATGTTGTGCGTCAAGGGACGCTATGGCACAGATTATGTCAAGCACCCTGGCCGGATAAAAAACCCGCTGATCCGCACCAACCGGGAGGAAGGCCGCAGCGCCAAACCGGTGTGGCGCGAGGCCACCTGGGACGAAGCGCTGGATTACGTGGCCGATGAGCTGACCCGCATTGCCCAAACCCACGGCGGCGACGCCATTGCCAGCTACGCCAGCGCCAAAGCGACCAACGAAGACAACTACATCTTCCAAAAGGTGATGCGCGCCCTGATCCGTACCAACAACGTGGATCACTGCGCCCGGCTGTGCCATGCCGGGTCCGTCACCGGCTTGCAGCTGTCCATTGGCTCCAGCGCCATGTCCAACTCCATCGCCGAAATGGAAAACCTGGAGGCGTTTATCGTCACCGGCTCCAACACGACGGAAACGCACCCGGTCATCTCCAACTTCCTCAAGAAAGCGGTGCGCAAAAACGGGGCCAAGCTTATTGTGATCGATCCGCGCCGCATTGAGATGACCGACTTTTCCACCCTTTGGCTGCGCCAAAATCCTGGCACCGACGTGGCCGTTTTTCAGGCAATGGCCCACGTTGTGGTGAAAGAAAAGCTGTACGATGAGTCGTTTATCGCCGAACGCACCGAAGGGTTTAGCGATTATTTAGAATCCCTGGAAGAGTTCACGCCGGAATGGGCTGAATCGGTCAGCGCCGTGCCGGCCGATGATATTCGGGAAGCGGCCCGGATTTATGCCAACGCCGAGCGGGCTTCTATCTACTGGGGCATGGGCATCAGCCAGAGCACCCACGGTACGGACAACACCCTTTCGCTGGTGAATCTGGCGTTGATGTGCGGTCATGTGGGCAAATCGGGCACGGGGTTGAATCCGCTGCGCGGCCAGAACAACGTGCAGGGCTGCTCCGACAGCGGCGGTTTGCCCAATGTGTTCACGGCGTACCAAAATGTGGCCGATCCGGCCATCAAGGCGAAGTTTGAACAGTTTTGGGGCGCTGAACTCAATCCAGAACCGGGGCTAACGGCGACGGAAATGGTCACTGGGGCGCTGCATGGCTCGGTAAAAGGGATGTTTATCCTGGGCGAGAACCCGATGATGAGCGAGCCAAATCAGCACCATACACGCCATTCGTTGGAACAGCTGGAATTTATGGTGTGCCAGGACATTTTCATCAACGAGACGGGCGAGATGGCGGACGTGATTTTGCCGGCCACCAGCTTTGCCGAGAAGGATGGCACGTTTACCAACACGGATAGACGGGTGCAGCGATGCAGAACGGCCGTTCCCCCCATCGCCAACTCCCGACCCGACTGGGACATCCTGTGCGATCTCGGCCGTCGTATCGAGCAGCGGCTGGGGCTGAACCTGACCAACGGCTTCAACTTCGCCCATCCCAGCGACATCTGGGAAGAGATGCGCCAGCTGACGCCCGACTTCTGGGGCATCGACTACGACCGGCTGGAGCGTGAGGGCGGCGTCCATTGGCCCTGCCCCAGCTTCGACCACCCCGGCACGCCGTTCCTCTTCGCCGATGGCTTCCCGCGCGGCCGGGGCAAGTTTTGGGAAGTAGAATATGGCACGCGCTCCGAGCAGCCCGATGCGGAGTATCCCTTCAACCTGAGCACCGGGCGTGTGCTGTACCACTGGAGCGGCAGCACCATGACGGGCCGTTCGCAGCTAGAGAATGTGTATCCCGAAGCGACGTGTGAGATGCACCCCGATGATGCGAGAGATTTGAGATTGGAGACTGGCGATTGGGTCAAAGTTGCCTCTCGTCGTGGAGAAATTACGCTGCGCCTGCTGGTGACGGAGCGTTCTTTGCCCAAGACGATCTTTATTCCGTTCCATTTTGCCGAAGCGGCGGCCAATTTGTTGACGCTGGACCGGGTGGATGAGCGGGCGATGATACCGGATTATAAGAATACGGCCGTAACCATCCAACCCACCACCGCCCCTGAAGGCTGGGATGAAGGGTACGAAAAACCCCTGTTCGACCGTGGGGCCATCAAAGACCCGGTGCAAATTCATTGATATGAAGATACAGCTTATTCGGAATGCCACGCTGCGGGTGACTTATAACGGCCGTTTATTCATCATCGATCCGTTTTTGGCAGCCAAAGAAACGATCCGCTCCTTTGCCGGAATTTCGCAGAATCCAATCGTTGATTTGCCCATGACGCCCGAAGCCGTGATTGACGGCGCAGAAATGGTGTTGGTGTCACATTTGCATGTCGATCACTTTGATGATATGGCGATGAACCTGCTGTCCAAAACGTTGCCCATCTTGTGCCAGCCGGGAGATGAGGCGACAATTCGGGAGAAGGGGTTTGTGAAGGTAACGGCCGTATCAGATCAACACACATGGCAGGGCATCACCTTTACCCGTACGCCGGGGCGGCACGGCTACGGCGAACTGGCCGAACGCATGGGCAATGTCTCCGGCTTTGTTTGGGAAGCGGCTGGAGAGCCAAAAGTTTACTGGGCCGGGGACACCGTCTGGTACGAACCTGTGGCCGAAATCATTGCCAAATACCAGCCTGACGTCATCGTCACCCATTCCAGCGGGGCCAAATTTGGCGACAGCCAGCCGATTGTGATGGATGTGGGGCAGACAACGGCCGTTTGCCAGGCCGCGCCCAATGCCGTGGTGATTGCCGTCCACCTGGAATCGCTGGACCACGGCAGCGTGACCCGCGCCGATCTGCGTACAGCCGCTGCGGCCAAGGGCATCTCAGAGCACCGGCTGCGCATTCCCGCCGACGGTGAAACGGTGGAAATCAGGAGTTGAGATGGAGTTAGGACTTAAAGACAAAGTGATCATGGTAGCGGCCGCCAGCAAGGGATTGGGCTACGGCATTGCCCAGGCATTGGCCCAGGAAGGTGCCCGCGTCTCGATTGGCAGCCGGACTGAGGCCGATATTTTGGCGGCGGCTGAAATGCTGCACCGTGAAACCGGTGCCGAAACGCTGGGCAGCGTGCAGGACGCCCGCGATCCGGCTTCGATTGTCAGCTGGGTTGAGGCGACGGTGGCCCGGTTTGGCGGGGTGGATGGGCTGGTGGTGAATGCGGGTGGTCCGCCCGCCGGGGGCTTCGATGATTTTGACGATGCTGCCTGGCAAGCTGCCTTCGAGCTGACGCTGCTGAGCAGCGTGCGCATGATTCGCGCCGTGCTGCCGCACCTGCGGGCGCGGGGCGGTGGTTCGATTTTAGCCGTTACTTCCTCCTCTGTGAAGGAGCCGATTGATATTTTGCTGCTGTCTAACGTCATGCGTTCCGGCGTGGTGAGCTTGCTCAAAAGTCTGTCGCGGGAGTTGGCTCCGGAGCAAATTCGGGTGAACAATCTGGTGCCGGGTCGCATTCTGACCGACCGGGTGAAGTCGCTGGATGCGATTGGGGCCAATAATGCGGGGCGCAGTGTGGCGGAGCAGCAGGATGTGCAGGAAAAGCAAATTCCCTGGGGACGTTACGGCACCATCGAGGAGTTTGGCCGGGCGGGGGCGTTTTTATTGTCCGATGCGGCCAGCTACATTACGGGGGAGACACTGATTGTGGATGGTGGGGCGATGAAGACGGTGTGGTAATGGTTAATTTTAGGAGTTACTGTGGCGAGTGAAATTGCTTTGCGCCAGGAAGGTGTTGTGTTGACGGTGGCGTTGAACCGGCCGGAGGTGCACAATGCGCTGACGCCGGGGATGATTGGGGAGCTAACGGCCGTTTTCCAAACAATCCCCTCTCAAAAAGAGGTGCGTGTGGTGGTGCTGACGGGCAACGGCCGTTCCTTTTGCGCCGGAGCCGATCTGGCGTTTATGCGCGCCGCCGCCGACTACACCTTCGCCGAAAATGTGCAGGATGGCGAGGCGATTTTTGACCTCATGCTGATGATCGAGCAATGCCCCACGCCGGTAGTTGCGCGTGTGAACGGGGCGGCGATTGGCGGCGGCGTGGGGCTGGTGAGCTGCTGTGACATTGTCGTGGCGGTGGCGCAGGCGCAGTTTGGCTTTAGCGAGACGCGCCTGGGCATTGTGCCTGCCGTCATTTCGCCGTTTGTGCTGGGCAAGATTGGTCCTAACGAGGCACGCCAGCTGTTCCTGACCGGCGAGCGGTTTGGCGCGACCAAAGCGCAGCAGATCGGGCTGGTGAATCATGTGGTGGCGGATGAGGAGCTAGATACGGCCGTTTCCGACCGCATCAACCAACTCCTGCAAGCCGCCCCAGGGGCGCAGGCTGCTGCCAAGGAGCTGATTCGTCAGGTGAGCCATCAGCCAAAAGAGGCGATGCGCGGCTACACCACCAACCTTATTGCCCGGCTGCGCGACAGCGACGAAGGCCGCGAAGGCATGAGTTCCTTCCTGCAAAAGCGCAAGCCGTGGTGGCAAGCAGAGTGATTTCACCGCGGAGAACGCGGAGGGCGCGGAGAAAAAAGAGAGAAAATCTGCGTAATCTGCGTGAATCTGTGGATAAAAAAGTGACGTATGACAGAAACGGCCGTTATCCAAAACTCGCCCCATCCCTTCACCAAAACCATCCTGATTGAGCATTTGTCCGCGCTGGGGGTGCAGCCGGGGATGACCCTGCTGGTCCATTCCAGCCTGAGTAAAATCGGGTACGTGCCCGGTGGGCCAGTGCTGGTTATTCAGGCGCTGCAAGAGGCGCTGACGCCGGCTGGCACCCTGATGATGCCCACCCACTCCAGCGACTACTCCGACCCGGCCCCCTGGCAAAATCCGCCGGCGCCGGAAGCGTGGCACCAGATTATTCGCGACGCCATGCCTACCTTTGATCCGCAGCTGACGCCCACGCGGGGTATGGGCGTTATTCCTGAGCTGTTTCGTACCTGGCCAGGGGTGTTTCGCAGCAACCATCCCCAGGTTTCGTTTGCCGCCTGGGGCAGGCAGGCCGCCGCCATCACGGCCGATCATCAGCTGGCTTATGGCATGGGCGAAGGGTCGCCCCTGGCCCGCCTGTACGATCTGGACGGCTGTGTGCTGCTGTTGGGCGTGGGGTATGGCAACAACACCTCGTTCCATCTGGCCGAGATTCGCGCCCAGGTGCGACAAACGGAACGGCAGGGGGCGCCTATCTGGCTAAACGGCCGTCGCCTCTGGCAGTGGTATGATGATCTGGCCTATGACGATGACCCGTTTTCTCAAATTGGGGCTGAGTTTGAACAGGCTCATCCGGTGGGGATTGGCAAGGTTGGTTTGGCGGAATGTCGCTTGTTTCACCAGAGAACGGCCGTTGATTTTGCGACTAACTGGCTCCTAAACCGGCAGAATGCGTAGGATGTTGTCAGCCTGGCGAGATGGATCGTTACAATTACCCTCTAAATTACGGAACATATCCAATGCTTTGAATTTACAAAAAATGAGACTTTAGGAGTAAAAAATGAAATATGTTCCGCCAATTTTTGCCTTTCTGGCTTTGTTGTTTGTGATGGCGCTGCCCCAACAAAATGTCCAGGGGGCGGCTGACAAGATCAGTTCTTTACCAGAAAAACCAGATGTGCCGTTGGCCGTCACCTCTACGCCCACGCCGCTGGCAACGGCCGTTCCCACCGGTGTACCCACAACGCCCCCCGGCACACCCACCCCACCGCCCGATCCTGAATTAGCCTGCTTGCGCATCAACTTCGAGGTGAGTGGGGATGTAGCCCAGACTGGTACGTATGAGGTCTGGGAAGTGAACGGCCGTCCCCTGGCAAGCTGGGTTGCCCAGGCAGGCTGGCAAGACAGCGGTTGGATTCGCGACATCGAAATTTCCTTCGAGGCGGTCTATGTGCGCGTTTTGTACCAGGCTGGCGGCAGCGCTGAACCGGTAGAGATGGCCATGGAAAATCCGGCACCGGGCAAGACGTATGGCTGGGTAGCGCGGGGCATGTGCCATGCGTTGGAAGTTGGTTGGCCGTAGAGTAGGGAATTCCACCATAGCCTGGGGATTCGGATTCCACCATAGCCTGGGGATTCATCCCCAGGTTGTTAATCCATAAATTCGTGGGAGTTTGTGTGTATGTTTCAAAAAGTGTTGATTGCCAATCGCGGGGAAATTGCCCGGCGCTTGATTCTGGCCTGTCATGAATTGGGAGTAACGGCCGTTGCCGTCTACTCCGATGCCGACGCCGAGGCCCCCTGGGTGCGGCTGGCCGACGAGAGGTACAATCTGCCCGGCGTCAGCGCCACGGAGACTTACCTCAACCAAAGCGCCGTTCTGGATATTGCCACCGCTTGTGGTGCGGAAGCGATCCATCCCGGCTACGGTTTTTTGAGCGAAAATGCCGCTTTTGCCACCGCCTGTGCTGCACAAGGCATCGTTTTTATCGGGCCCAGCCCGGAAGCGATGGCGCTGATGGGCAGCAAGGCCAAATCCCGCGAACTGGCGCAGCAGGCGGGTGTGCCCATCGTACCCGGTGTGGACGGGGCTGGCTTAGACGTGGCGGCTTTGCAAACGGCCGTTTCCCACATCGAATTCCCCATTTTGGTAAAAGCCAGCGCAGGCGGCGGCGGCAAGGGAATGCGCGTTGTCTGGTCTGCCGACGAATTTGCAGGCGCGGTACAGGCGGCGCGGGGCGAAGCCAAAAACTCCTTCGGCGATGACCACATCCTGGTGGAAAAATATTTCACCGAGATTCATCACGTGGAAATTCAGGTGTTGGGCGACCAGCACGGTGCCGTGCTGCACCTGTTCGAGCGGGAGTGCAGCATTCAGCGGCGGCACCAAAAAATCATTGAGGAAAGCCCCGCCCCGGTGATTCAGGATGATGATTTGCGGCAGCGCATGGCGGCAGCGGCCGTTTCGTTGGCCAAAGCGGTGGGCTACAGCAGCGCCGGTACCGTGGAATTCATCGTCGATGCATCCGGTGGCTTTTACTTTTTGGAGATGAACACCCGGCTCCAGGTGGAGCATCCCATTACGGAGCTGGTGACGGGGATTGATCTGGCCGTCTGGCAGATTCGTATTGCCGCCGGGGAGCGGCTGCCTTACAGCCAGGCGGAGATTCAGCAGCGCGGCCACGCCATTGAATGCCGCGTCTATGCCGAAGACCCGGCGCAAAACTTTTTGCCGTCGATTGGGCAGATTACGCGGTATGAACGGCCGTCTGGCCCAGGGATTCGCGTGGATGATGGCATTGAATCGGGCACGGCCGTTTCGCCCTACTACGACCCGATGCTGGCCAAAATCATCACCTGGGGGCACAGCCGGGATGAGGCGATTGGCAAGATGGTCCATGCCCTGCAGCAGACGGTGGTGCTGGGGGTGACGACCAACATTCCGTACCTGCTGGCCATCTTGCAAGAGCCAACCTTCCGCAGCGGCCACACCAGCACCAGCTACTTACAGGATCATTTGCCCAACTGGCAGCCCGAACCACTGCTGGAAGCGGAATGGCTAGGTGCGGCGCTCTTTGAACTGCTTCAGGGTGGGGGGAAGGCGGGAGGAACGGCCGTTTCCGTAGAAAATGGTTCCGTTTATGATCCCTGGGGGGAAACGGCCGTGTGGCGCAACGTCAAACGATGATGATCACAGGACAATATGCAATTTCAGGCTGATGGCCAGGACCAAAGCTAGTAGCGTAAAATGGCCGTAACGGGTGATTTCGTGGGCATTTCGTCCTGTGAAAGCGCATAAACCGTGCCGCCATTTTGAAGCGTCTGCATGGTTGCAAAATCCAACAGCGGCAGATCATCTTCCTTGCTTGGGGCTTCCTGGAAATGGGTAACCTGGCCCGTATCACGATTGAAGCTGCCCCACAGTTCGGCCCCAATGGCTAAGAGTAGTTTGTCTATACGGCCGTAAAATGCCGCCGCCACAATCTGCTCAATCTCATCCGTTGCTTTATCTGTACCGGCAAGCTGTTGATACTGCGCCACAATCTCTTCCGTTGCTTGGCGGAAATACGGTTCTACAATGGGCCAGGCCCGTTTCTGTAACACTTTAGAACTCAAATGCTCGGGGCTGCCCGTTATGCCTTCTGGCATGATATGGGCATATTCGCTTGCCTTACGATAAATCGGCAGCAGATAATCGACACCGGCCAGAACAAGCGGCGCTTGCTGCTCACGAAAGATTTCTTTGAGCCCTTGATCGACCAGATTGAGATAGCGCTCAATCCTGACCCTCTGTTCTTCATCGCCGGGTCCTTGCCCATGGAACATACCAGATCGAATGCCACCCTGCGCCGTACTCGATGATGTACCAGAATGGAATTGCAGCTGCTTTTCAGGATCGTCAAACTGGAGTGCTTCTTCCAGACTTTCAGGCGTCCCTTCCGGCAGATCGATCTGGCCCACGCTGTGACGTGTTCCTTCAAATAGACGCACCTCATTCTGGCTTATCGCCAGGATGTAGTAATGTCCATTATTGGTAAACAGCGGTAAAACAGGTTTAATGTAATAGGATCGAGCGATAATGAACTGTTCCTCGACGTGAAATGGCAGATGATAGTAATGGAAATTATCAGAGGCCAAAAACAGAGCCAATCCATCTTGCTGATGCTTCCAGAAAAGGGTGTCTTTTAATAAGACTTGGGCTGGTTGGAGTAAGGCACTCGCTTCACGGGGTCTCATCCCGCTGTCCAGTAACTGCTGTTTAACATCACGAAGTAGATTTTTGAAGCGTATGGCGTTTTGTTGAGTATCCTGGGCACGATGGGTTGGTAAATAAAGTGAGATGCTTGGACTTTGCGTTTGTTGTGCTAAATCCTTTATCTGATCTAAAGTCAAGTTTTCCATTGAACACTCCTTTATATTCTTGTCTTATCTGGCCCTAGTTTACCATATAGATCAAGGCGGGTGCGGCTCAAACATACCCGCCAGGTACTCGTCTGTCTTGTTTCCAATCCTGAACGGCACGAAGGTTAACGCCCATTAAATCGGTGAAAGCAGCCTGGGGGAATCCCTGTTTGTGCCGAATTTCGCCAGGCATTGTCGTATAGTTCGTTAAACAAAATTTGCTTCAGGCACGTTGACGAGCCAACGTGTTTAAGGTTTAATTCGCCCGATGTTTTTGCGACGACAAATTTCGGACAAGACGCCCCGCTGGCTGCTGGCGGGGCTGATGCTGTTGGGTTTTGGTTTGCGGGTGGTGCGCCTGGGAGACAAGAGCGTCTGGTGGGATGAAGGGCTGGCTGCCTGGGCCGCCCGGCAGTCGCTGGCCGATATTGCCCACTGGACTGCCAACGATGTCCATCCCCCACTTTACTTTTGGCTGCTTCACTTCTGGCGGCTGCTCAGCGGCGATTCAGAGTTTGGCCTGCGGCTGCTCTCTGCCCTGATTGGCCTGCTGACGATTCCAGCCACCTACCTGTTGGGCAAGCGGATCAACGGCCGTTTCACCGGTCTCCTCGCCGCCTTATTCATGACCATCTCTCGTTTTAATATTGGCTGGTCGCAGGAAATGCGCATGTATGCCCTGTCGGCGCTGCTGGGGGCGTTGGCGCTCTGGGCGGCGGTCGGGGTGTGGCAATACGGCCGTCTGCGCCACTGGCTGCTCTACATTTTGTTCATGGTGGCCGGGCTGTATAACCTCTACCTGGCCGTGATGGTGCTGGTCGCGGTCAATCTGGTCTGGCTGCTGCTGGTCTGGCCGCGTGCCGAGCAAAAATGGCGCAATTTCTGGCAATGGTCGCTGGGGCAGACGGCCGTTCTCCTCCTTTACGCCCCCTGGCTGGCGTATGCTCTGGGGCGCATCCCCACCTGGTCCAGCGCCAACCCCATCGATCCCTGGAGCTTCCTCAAAATTTACTGGACTGTGCTCACCGTAGGTATTCCGCTGGACGTGGACCAATACGCCCCGCTGACGCTGCCCGTCCTGATCATTTTCCTGCTGGGCGTTGGCCTGATCGGCTGGCGCGCCCGCCGACATCCCCTGAACCAGCAAAAGCTGGCACTGCTGTTGGTTGGCCTGCTGCTGCCTGCGCTGGTGGTTTACATCGTCTCGCTGCCCAAAGCCTCTTTTTTCTACTCGCCGCCGCTGGCCCCGCGCTACCTCATCATCTTTTTGGCGGCGTTTACCGTGCTGCTGGCCTGGGGAATTTCTTTGTTGAACAACGGCCGTTCCCGACCTTTTGGCTTCATGGCGGCGGGTTTGGCTGTCTATGCCGCCCTCTTTGGGCTGAACAGTTACCATCCCAACCGGGTGCTGGCCGACGATTTTCCCTCGTTGACGGCCACAATTGCCGCCTACCAGCAGCCAGACGACGCCGTAGTGCTCTACACCGACACCGACTGGCCCATTTTTGCCTACCATTACGCCTCGTTTTGGCACGGCATTCCCAGCGCCTGGCAGATGACTCCAGAGCGAGCCAGCGACTTTTTGAACCCCATCTGGCAGGCGCATGATGGCATCTGGCTGGTGCAGACGCAGTATGCCCCCATTAGCGATCCGCAGCAGCTGGTGGTGGCCTGGCTGAAGGAGCAGGCTGTGGGCGAGCTGTCATACCCGTATGGCGATAAGCGGCTGCTCTTTTTTGCCCGCACGCCCACCCGCGCCGCTCAGATCGAGACGCTGGTGCAGGCTTTACCCCGATTAGGGCTGGAAACGGCCGTTCCCTACCTCACCGGCTACGATTTACATGCCCAAGATTTCCGCACTGGCGAAACGATGCATCTATTTTTATATTGGCAGGGCAGCGGCCAACCTGACCTCGTCGAAATTGGCGTCGTCCCTGCGGCGGGCGGCGAACCGTTTGCCCTGGCTGCGGTCGCTGCACCTGCCACCGCTGGCCCCAGCCGGCAGCAGGTCGATCTGCTTGTTTCGGCCGATTTAGCCTCTGGTGCGTACCAATTTTACGCGGCGGCCAATGACGGCACGGCCCAGTTTGGCCAGATCAACATCCGCCAAAAGCAGGCCAACTTCATTACCGCCGCCGATGTCAATATTCAAAACCGGATCGAGGCGCAGTTTGGCGAGGGGATCAGCCTGCTGGGGTACGATTTTGGGGCGACCAGCTACCGACCTGGCGATGCCGTACCGCTGACGCTGTATTGGCAGGGTGCGGGGCAAATTGGCCAGCGGTACAAGGTATTTACCCACGTTTTGGGCGAGGTGTACAACATCAACAGCGATAACTTTTTGTGGGGCCAGCAAGATAATGAACCGGAAAACGGCCGTCGCCCCACCACCACCTGGCGTACCGGGGAAATCATCGTTGATGCTTATGCCATCCCGCTAGACCCCCTGGCCCCACCCGGCACCTACCAGATTGAAATTGGCCTCTATGACCCCATCACCGGCGTGCGCCTGCTGCTCCAGGACGGCAGCGACCACCGCATCCTCACCACCATCCGCGTAGAGCCATAAAAAAAGCAGGACGCGGATTAACACGGATTAACGCGGATTTTTCAATTCTGGGTCTTTTGGATCTCGTGGGGTATCGCTAAATGTAGGGGCGGGTCTTGCACCCGCCCAGTCGAGGGCGACCACAAGGGTCGCCCCTACATCTGGTACCTACCCCATGAAATCCTGAAGAGCCTCAATTCTTCCGCGTCATCCGCGTTCATCAGCGTCCTATTGACGGTTTACAGAAAGTTACAAATTCGGCATAATAAGCCCGCACCAACCGAAGTTCTTAACCCAAGCATACGGAAAGGCAACGTCTTGTGGACGACAATAAACGTGCCATTGACGCCACCCAGGCGACCCTTCATACTCTTCGTAAGATTGCCTATACGCGAGAGGTACATGAATTGTCGTCCTTGTCTTTGCCCGAAATTGATAAGCTGGTGGCTGCTATCGCCCAATATACCCCGGCGGGTAACGTCCCTGGTGTTATTCTCAACGGCTTGCTGCGGCTGCCCAACCGCAAACCACCCGCTGCCACCGTGCGGCGGGACATTCACCTGCTGTTCAGGGGAGTGGAACAAACGTTGCTAGATAAGGCGGTGTACGGCACGTTTTTTGCCGGGCCTGCGGCCGTTTTGTGGGTGTACCAAAATTTGCTCAAGCTGGCGGGCAAAGAGGTGGATGCCTCGTTCCCGGAAGGCATCTGGCAGTTTTACATCGATTATGCCCTGCGCGACGACACCGCCCGCCACGCCTGCGAAACCCACGGCTTCGACACCACCCTGCGCCAGCACAACATCCGGCTCTCCCCGGTGGATCGCGTGACGGCATTGGCGATGACGGCCGTTTACACCCTGCACCACTACTACGACCTGCTGGAAAATGAATGGCGTGAGCGTGTCTACACCACCCTTTTGCGTGAACTCACGGCCGATTTGCCCGACAACGGCCGTTTCACCTCCCTCTACCGCCGCTGGGAACGGTTACGGCCGTACGCACGCGGGGCCGATGTGCAGCTCCAGGAAGATTATCCCACCTACCGCCGCCGCAAATTCGACGCCTTTCTGGCCGAGCCGCTGTCTCAGCTGCCGCCTGCCATCCTGGCCGAGTGGCAAAAGCGGGTTGCCGCAGCCGAGGCCGACGCCCTGCCCGCCTACCAGCAGCAGCTCAGCATCCGCGCCTACCTGGAACCCTCCCTCTACGGTGAGGAACGCAAGCCCATCCCCCTGACGCAGATGCAAATTGGTCTTATCCATCAGGGACGTTACTACCTGCTGCCCGCCTGCGCCGACCAAAACGGCCGTCCCCAAAACGTGGCCACCATGCGCGGCTTCATTACTAACCTGATGTACCATGCTGACCAGACGCCCCCGGCACAGCTTGCCGAGCTGGCCCAAACAAGACGGGCCGCCTTTCCTGACTTTTTGAGCGGCACGGGCCAGGGGCTGCGCCAGGAGCTGATCAGCTTACGCCTGGCGCCCATCTGGATTAACACCGATCAGCAGTCGCGCCACCAGCCGTTGGCCACCTTGCGCCAGGCCGAGCGGGCTATTGGCGACCAGCCGCTCACCATTTTTGACACCGGCGAAACCTTTGTCTTCGACCTCTCCCACATCTTTTTTGACGGCATTTGGGGTGCGGCAATGGCTGAAATTTTGACCAATGAGGCGCTTTCCTGGGCCGTTTATTTGCACAGTCAGCCCTCGGTGACGGCGCCGCAAAATCGGCCGTATGCGCCTGAACTGACGCTGCGCCCCGCTGACCGGCAGCGGCTTCAGGCTGCGCCTCGCGTGGCGCAGGAAGTGAGCGCCGAAACCAGCGCCATCGACCTGCCCGCCATTTTGGAGCTGCGCGAGCTGTTCAAGCAGCGCAACGATCTGCTGCGGATGACGGTGAATGATTTGCTGCTGCTCTACCGCACCATTCATGGTTTGGCCTATCGCCCGGCCCCGGAGTTAGTAGCACAGTTGGAGATGTTGTTGGAAGACGGCCGTACCCAACCCGCTGCCAAAGCCGCCCTCACCGCCATCCAAACCCAGGCCAATAATCCCGTCATCCTCATTCCGGTGGATGCCAGCCGCCGCAGCCCGCGCGACCGCGTGTATCCCATGACCTTTGAAGTACCGCTGGCCAATCTCGACGTGGTGGGTGAGCATCAGCGCACCCTGGCAGCGCTGCGCAACTACGAGCGGGCCACGCGCAACCGGCAGCACATTTATGACCAGTTCGAGAAGCTGCAAAAATCGTACCTGACGATGCTGGCGGGCTTTGGCGAGGTGCTGAACCAGGCCAAGGTGCGGGCCAGCACCGGCGAAAGTGTTAGCGTGGGCACCATTCGGCTGCTGGCCCATCTGCCCGTGCCCTTGCAGCGGCTGCTGGACAAAATACCGGGCCAGTTCGACGTGCTGAATGATCTCATCAAGGGGCGGGAAGTATTCTCTAACGTGGGGCGCGTTTTCCCCGGCAGCAGCCTGACCCGCTTCATGACGGCCAAAGATGACAACGAAAAGAAGGAGCTGGCTTGGGCTGTGCTGACCGATGCCGATGGCGTGATGCACATGACGGTGCGCGATTTTCGGCCGCATGTGGCCCACTTAACGGCCGTTGGCCGCCAGGACCTCGCCATTCGCATCATTGCCGACCAGCTGGACTCTTTTGCCAGCGGTCTCAACCAATACGTGCGCGATCTGCACCGTATCGCTACCACCTCCTACGACAAACGAGGCCTGCTGATAAAAAGACAGTAATTGGGTAATTAAGCAATTTACCCAATTATCCAATTACCCAAATTTCCCATGACCAACCACCTCACAGACCCGCTCATCGGGCAGCAGCTAGACGAATATGAACTTATTTCGCTTTTGGGGCGGGGTGGGATGGCGCGTGTCTATCGCGGGCATGACGTGCGCCTGAAGCGGGACGTGGCGATCAAGGTGATTGATGCCGTCTATCGGGCGGACGAGACGTACCGGGCGCGGTTCGAGCGGGAAGCGCAGGCGATTGCCCAGCTGGAGCATCCCCATATTGTGCGGCTGTACCGCTACGGCGAAGTATCCGGCCTGTTTTACATGGCGATGCAGTACATTCCGGGGCAGGATTTGCGCAGCTATCTGGATGATTTGCAGGCGCGGGAGGAGTGGCTGCCCGCCCTGGAGGCGGCGCGGCTGGTGCGGGAGCTGTGCGGGGCGCTCGATTATGCCCACAGCAAGGGGATCATCCATCGAGACATCAAGCCATCGAACATCATGCTGGGGGAAGACGGCCGTTCCTATCTCACCGATTTTGGTCTGGCCTTGTTTACGGACAGTGAAACGCAGGGGGACATTTTTGGCTCGCCCCATTACATTGCGCCCGAACAGGCGATCTCTTCGGCCCATGTGGTGCCCCAAAGCGATTTGTATGCCGTCGGCGTGATTTTGTACCAGATGTTTGCCGGGCAACGGCCGTTTGAAGGTGCCGAACCGCTGGAAATCGCCCTGAAGCAGATGAGCGAACTACCGCTGTCGCCCCAGGAAATTCGGCCCGAATTAAGCCCCGCATTGTCAGCCGTTATTCTCAAAGCGCTGGCCAAGGAGCCGGGCGAACGATACGCCAACGGTAATTTGTTGGCAACGGCCGTTGAATACGCCGTCCAGCAGCCAGAGGCGTTCGATTTTGCGCTGCCTGGCCCGTCTGTGCCTCCTGCCGCCTCGCTGCGCCCGCCCGTGCTGCCACCGCCACCCCCTGCGGTTGTGGGGCCGCCGCTTTCCAGCGCTCCGCGTACCCTGCCCCCGCCGCCCGCCGCCGTGGCGATGGGTCAGGCACAGCACACCGTCACCCCCACGCCCAAAACGGAAAAGGTGGCGGCGAACAACGGCCGTTCCTGCCTGCTCTTTTTGCTCCTGCTGCTGCTGTTGTTTGGCATGATGGGCGCGGCAGGCTGGTTCTTTATCTGGGAAGGTCGCTCGGTGGACGATCTGGTTTATCTGGCGCAGCATGGCGGTTTGCCGCCGACGGCGACAGCCGCGCCCACAGAAACGCCAACTGTATTGCCAACCGTGACGGAAACGGCCGTGCCGACAGAAACCGGGATAAGTTTGGCGATGGTGACAGAAACGGCCGTGCCCACAACAACCCCCACCCTCACCCCGCTGCCCACCCAGACGCCCACGCCGCTGCCGACGGCAACTGCTGCCAGCCCGCCCACGCCCACGCCGCTGGTCATGTTAACCCGTGAGCAGGACGGAATGCCTCAGGTGGTGATTCCCGCCGCCACCTTTATGATGGGGGCGCGAGACGAAGATACGGCCGCTGAACTCGATGAACGCTCCCGGCATGAGGTGTCGCTAGACGCCTTTGCCATCGATCTGTACGAGGTGAGCGTGGCCCAGTACGCCGCCTTCCTCAATACGTTGGGGGAATATGTCAACGCCTGCAACGGCTTCACCTGCCTCTCCACCCGCTTCGAGACGACGCGCAGCTATCTGACAGATGATACAATTGCCTACGTTCCGGTGGAAGGCTTTGGCGACTATCCGATCAACAACGTGAGCTGGCACGGTGCGAATGCCTACTGCCAATGGGTTGGCGGGCGGCTGCCGACGGAGGCTGAGTGGGAGTTGGCGGCTGGGGGGGGGAACGGCCGTTTCTACCCCTGGGGCGATAATTTAGAAATCGACGAGGCTGGCACCATCCCCGCTGTCTTTGCCGGTACCTTCGACAATTTGCAGCCAGTCAACAGCCTGCCCGAAGGAGCCAGCCCGTTTGGCCTGCACCATATGGCGGGCAACGTCCAGGAATGGGTGGCCGACGGCTACGACCCGATCTACTACGACCGCAGCCCCGCCGCAAACCCTACCGGCCCCGAAGTCAGCGTCACCGATGACCGCGTCCTGCGCGGTGGCGGCTACGACAGCCCCGCCGAAGCGCTGCGCATCACCAACCGCGCCAGCCAGCGCGCCCCCGAATTCCGCCTGGTGCCCAACGTGGGTTTCCGCTGCGTCACAGCCCCTTGACTTGTACACAACTCGTGCCACGCTCTGCGTGGCATGACAGACGCGATGCTCCGCGTCGCACGGAACGCAGAGCGTTCCGAAAGGCATTCCCACGTAGAACATGGGAACGAGATGGACACATTCCGCACTCGTTCCACGCTCTGCGTGGAATGACAGACGCGACGCTCCGCGTCGTATGGAACGCAGAGCGTTCCGAAACGCAGAAAGAATGCATTAGCCATATTGAATTTGGTAGATGGCAATGCCGAAGGCGACGGCGACGTTGAGGGAGTTTTTGACGCCGCTCATGGGCAGGGCGAAGGTGCAGTCGGCCAGCTGCTGTATGGCGGGATCCACCCCCACTTTTTCGTTGCCGATGACGAGGAGGATGGGTTGATTGGGCTGCTTGGGTAACGTGGTGGTGAAGAGATTTGTTTCCCCCTCCTCCAACACCCAAATTTCATACCCGGCATCTTTGAGCTGCAAGACGGCGTGAACGCTGTTGCGATGCTGCGTCCAGGGGAGGGCGCTTTCGGCCCCCAGCGCCGTTTTGGCCAGCTTTGGATGGCTTGGTGGGGCGGTGATCCCACCCAGATGCAGATGGTTTATTCCCGCGCCGTCGGCCGTGCGCATGATCGTCCCCACGTTGTACAGGCTGCGAATGTTGTCTAGCAGCAGCGCTAGTTGCGTGTAGCGTGGCGGCGTTTGGATTTGTGGTGCGACGCCTGCCTGGGGTGTGGCCACCAGCGCCGTCGCTGCGCCGCAGTGGGGGCAATTTGCTCCCGCCGCATCCCCCACCGCCACCGGAAAGCGAAACTGGCAGGCCGTCGCCTCGCACTGCCGGATTTCATATGTCTGCACCGGCACCTCGCTTGTTGAGCGCCGCCAGGATGTCCAGCACAAGCGCCGCGATAGGGCGGTCAATATCCAAAACCAGGGCGTTTTCGGGCGGTTCTAGCGTGTCGAACTGGCTTTGCAGAAGGGCGGGCGGCATGAAATGGCTGCGCCGGGTCATTCGGTTGAGAATCTGGTCGTAGCTGCCGCGCAAATAGACCAGCAGCACCTCTGGCTGATCACAGCCGAGCGTCTGGCGATAGGTGGCCTTGAGGGCGGAGGTGGCCAGGATGGCGTCTTGCCCGTCGGCCAGGTGCTGGTCGATGAGCTGGCGCAGTCTGGCCAACCAGGGAGCGCGGTCGGCGTCGTTAAGGGGGAGTCCCGCCGCCATTTTGGCCACGTTTTCCACCGGATGGAAGTCGTCGCCGTCGAAGAAGGGACGCTGCCACGCCTGGGCCAACGCTTCGCCCACGCTGCTTTTGCCGCTGCCAGAAACGCCCATCAGGATGACAATCATAGCTGCCCCACTGTCTGACTGCGCCGCTCTAAAAAGAGGACATCCCGCCAACGGCCGTTTTGCTGCCCCAGCTTTTCCCGTCGCCCCGCCACCCGGAAACCGCATCGCTCGTGCAGCCGCACGCTGGCTTCGTTCTCTGGGAAGATGCCTGCCTGGAGCGTCCAGAAGCCGGCCGCTTCGGAGCTGTCTACCAGCGTTTGCAGCAGCCGCCGGCCGATCCCTTGCCCTTGCGCCGATGTGGCCACGTAGACGCTCACTTCGGCCACGCCTGCGTAGACACATCGCCCGGAAACGGCCGTTAACGCTGCCCATCCCACCACCTCGCCGCTTTCACCAGACCGGGCCACAAAGCGGCAGGTGGGTAGATGCCCGGCATCCCATGTTTCCCAGGCGGGAACGGCCGTTTCAAACGTTGCGTCGCCCGTGGCAATACCCTCGGCATAAATTTGGGAAACGGCCGTCCAGTCCGCCGCCTGCATAGGGTAAATAGAAATAGACATGATAGTGCGTTCTCCTTGAAGGTGGGTAATTGAGTAATTGGGCAATTGACATAATTACTCAATTGCCTAATTACCCAATTACATTTCAAACCACCGGCTTTTCCCGCCTGAACAGCAGCCGGGGCGCAATGATGCCCACCGCCAGCGCGGCCAGAATCAGGCTGGTTTTGACGGCGTTGAGGCTGGCTTCCACCAGAAGCGGCGTGCTGCCAAACACGCCCATGTTGGTGATCTCCAACACGCCCAGCATGGTTCGGAAGGCAAAGGTGCCGGGCACCATCGGAATGACTGCCGGCACGGTGAAAATGGCCATGGGGGATTGGAATTTGCGGGCAAAATAGAAGCCCATGAAGCCGATCAGGGTGGCGGCCAGCAGCGAGGCTGGCTCGATGGGCAGCCCCAGCTGCATCACCCAGGTGCGCAGGGCATGGCCGATGGCAGCGGCGGCGGCGCAGCCGGGCAGGGCACGGGGCGGCACGTTGAACAAGATGGCAAAGCCGGTGGCGGCGATGGCCGACCAGAACGCATCCTCCAGTAAAGCTGCCAGCAGTGGATTCACAGCGTCACCCCCGTCAGGCTGAGGGCGAGCAGCAGCCCCAGGGCAATCGCCAGGGAGATGAGCACGCCCGTCACGCCGCGAGCAATGCCGGTGACCAGATGGCCGCGAATGAGGTCCTGGGCGGCGTTGATGAGTGGTACGCCGGGCACCAGCAGCAAAACGGCCGCTGCCAGCGCCGTCTCTGGCTGATCGCTCAGGTTGAACAAGGCGGCGGCGCTGGCCAAAACAGAGGCTACAAAGGCGCAGACCACCACAATCAGCAAATGATTGAAATAATGGTGGGTTAATATTTGCCGCAGCAGCATAGCCACGGCCGACGCGCCAAAAGTGATGCCAAAGATGATCCAATCGCCGCCAAACAGGCGGCTGAAAGCGGCGCAGGCCAGGCCCACCATGACGACGACCAACCAGCGGTTGTAGCTGCGTGGCATCTGGTCGATATGCTCCAGCTCGGTGCGAACCTGAAAGCGAGTCAGTTGGCTGCCCATGATGCGGCGGCTAAGGTCGTTGAGGGCGGTCACTTTGCCCAAATCGACGCCCAACGAGACGACGCGCCGCAGCTTGGTGCGGAATTCGGAGCCGCTGGAGGCAGTGATGGTGATGACGTTGGGCGACACGAGAATATCGAGCCAGTCGCAGCCCAGCCCGGTGCCAATGCGATGGACCGATTCTTCGACGCGGTGGCTGGTTGCGCCGTGCTGCAGCAGCAGCTGCCCCGCCCACAGGCTCAGGTCGATGATGTCGCGCAGCTCGTGGTAGGCGAGCGGCCGTTTCCGGCTGACGTCATGTTCAGGATAAATTCCGGGTGGATGTTGCTGTTCCATGCCCGTACTATACAGCGATCATTTCTGGCTGGCGACTGGCGATTTGCCTAAAAAGCGGGGGGAAGGGCGAGTGAAAAGTGATAAGTAAAAAGTAAAAAGTTCACGGCCACTTTTCACTTATCACTTTTTACTGTTCTTACTGTCCGTAATAAAAAGCTCCTGGAAAATCCTCCGCCACTTCCTTCTTCTTGCCGCTCCATTCGTGGATGTTGAGGCGGTAAACTGCCGTTCGCTTCAATTCTTCTGGGGTGATGCCGCGATAATGGACGTCGGGGCGCAGGTGGGGGGCGTATTTGTCCAGCAGCAGCTGTAGGCCATGCCGGGCTTCGGTGGGATCGGTGATGGTAACGGCCGTACCAAACACCGTCACCCCGCTGTACTCCACGCTAAACTCCAGCGCCTCAGCAGCAGGCAGCAGCCGACCCATCTCAAAAATGGTGAAGCAAAATTTGGTCTCACTGGCCAGATTGGCGGCCGTGCGGCCGACGCGGGCGGTGTGCATGTAGATGGCGTGTGCGGCTTCATCGTACACGTATAAATTACTGTTGAGGAACGGCTGCTCGCCCTGGTTGAAGGCCAGCACGCCCACCGGGGCGCGGTGCAGCTGGGCGCGAATCCAGCTTTCATCGGTTACAGCGCGGTCACTGCGGCGGACTTCAGTATTGGCTAGTTGAGTGTACTCTTTCATTGTTGCTCCAATTGGAGGTGCGACGCACTTTCGAAAGTGCGTCGCACCTGGTTTAGATGGTTAATTGGCCGCGCATGACGGTAACGGCCGTTCCCCCCACTTTCACCGTTTCAATATCTTCCGGCGGTCCGACAATCGCTACCTGCGCCTGCCCCGGCCGGTTTATCCAGTGGCCTTGTTCAGCCACGAAGGTGGGTTTGCTGAGCAGACGGTGGCACCACAAATAGGCGGCCATGCCGCCGGTGGCCGAGCCGGTGAACGGATCTTCCCTCACGTCTGGCGGGACGCCAAAATGGCGGGCAAAGGTGTCGCCCTGCTCGGTTGCGCCTTGCAGGCAGAAGAGATGCGGGCTGAAAAATCCGGCACGTTGGCGAAAGGCAGGGTAGGTGGCATTGTTCAGCCAGGCGCGGCGCAGCGCGTCTAAACTGCGTACGGGAATCATGAGCTGGGGTGTGCCGGTGCTGACGATTTGAATGGGGGCGTTTGGCAGGGAATCGGCCGTTTCCAGGCCAAAATGGGGCATCACCTCGTCCGGAGCTAAAATTGCCCCAAAATTCGGCTTCTTCTGGCTCATCACCACACGAACATTTGTGCCGTCAGCATAAATTTCGATGGGAATGGGGCCAACTTGCAGCTCCAGGAGGATTTTCGTGTAACCACTCTGTAATTTAATAATACCCCGTTCAACCAGAGCGTGAATCGTGGCGATGGTGGGGTGGCCCGCCAACGGGATCTCTTCGGCGGGGGTGAAGTAACGCGCTCGCACATCGGCCACCGCCGACCGCAGCACAAACGCGGTTTCAGACAGGTTCATCTCTTTGGCGATGGCCAGCATCTGGTCGGCGGTCAAATCGTCGGCTTCAAAAATGATGGCGCACGGGTTTCCGGCCAACGGCCGTTCCGTAAAGGCATCAACCTGCATAAAAGGGTAAGTGGGCATCGTTCGCTCCTTCGAAAATAGGCCGCGGATTAACGCGGATGAACGCGGATTAAATCTGGTAAATCTGCTGATTTTCATTCATGGTGGTCGGCCGCTGCCGGTAAAGTCTCTTGTATCAATCCGTTTCGGCGGGGGCAAAGAAGACCAAAATTTTGAGGTCTTCGCTGATGTCGTGGAAGTGGTGCGGTACCTGGGCGGCCACAAATACGATGCTGCCCGGCTGTACCGGCTGGGTTTCATCCCCCACGGTAATCTGCCCCTGGCCGCTGACGACGTAATACACCTCGTCCTCGCCGTGCGGCTGCTGTGGATCGACGCCACCGGCGGGCAGCACGTACAGCCCCAGGCTCATGGAATCGCGGCGCAGGAATTCGAGATACGGCCGTTCCGCCACTACCTGTTCTGCAATCAAATTTTGAATCGTAAACGCTTCCATTGGTAACTCCATGACTTGTAATTGAGTAATTGGATAATTGGCCAATTGCCCAATTACTCAATTACTTCTTTCATACCCGCACCAGCTTCACCACATCCCCCACGCGAATCATGCCGGGGCGCTCGGTGCTGCCGTAGACGCCTACACAATTTTGCCGCGTTTGGGCGACGGTTTTGAGGACGGCTGGCTCTTTTTCTGACGTTTCGGGATCAATATTGATCATCACGCAGCGCTCAATGCGCCGGTTGAGCCGGATGCGCAGGCCATCTGGCTGGTTGCCGAATACGAGGCTGCTGTCCAGCCATTTTTCTTCAACAAACGGCTGCTGGTCGAATGGCTCGATGATGATGTTTTGGCGAAAGCGCAAGGGGGAAACTTTCCCCCCAACGGCCGTTCCAACCGCCTCAGTCAATGCCGCCACCGTCGCCGCACTCATCACCGAAATCACTTGGCTGTCGAACGCGCCGCGCCCGATTTTGATCAGGTGAACCGGCTTGCCGTACGCTTCGGCCAGCGCCTGGTTGAGTTCGGGGGCGGTGATGGGCAGGATACGGCCGTCTGGTGTTTCCACTTCCACTGGCGAGTCAGCCACATCATCCGGTTGGGTATAGCGAGGGGTGTATTGCAGCAGCTGCGGCAGCTCCCGTCCCGTCAGCCAGGGAAAGCCCGACCGATTATCCGAGCGCACAAAGGCATACCGCCGATCCCCGTCCAGCCCGTGCCAGTAGCCATGCGCCTCTGGCAGCGATTCCCCCCGCATCGACTTCACGGGAAAGCGGTACAACTCTTTTACCACACCAACTTCTACAAATTCTTCAATCATGTTTACCTCATTCAAATGGCCAGTAAGCGGTAATCAGTAAGCAGTAAGTCAGTAATCAGTGATCAGTCACTTTTTACTTATCGCTTTTCACTTGTGTTAGCTCAACAGCCACAATAAGCTCATCCCCACCGCCAGCGTCCACAAAATGTTTTGCGTGCGCCAGGCGACCAGGATGGCAGCGAGACCGGCCAGTAAACGGCCGTTCCCCAAAGAAATATCCAACACACCACCAGGCATCAATAACTCTGGCAAAATGATAGCGGAAAGCACCGCCGCAGGCACAAAGCGCAGCGCCTGTCGCCAGCCAGGGCTGATCGTCGTTTTTTCCAGCAGCCAGATGGGCACCAGCCGAATGGCGTAAGTGATGATGCCCATGCCAATGATTGCAAGCCAAAGATTCATAATCGCTTATCCATCGTGTCAAAAATTTAACGCAAAGGCGCAAAGGCGCGGAGATAAAAAGAAAAATCTGCGGATAATCACTTCTTCCGGTTCTCCAGCCAGACGCCGACGGCGATGCCGGTCATCGTGGCGGCCATCAGGCCGAGTTTGTACGGCCAGCTAAAGGTGAGCACGGCGACCAGCCCGGCGGTGAGCGCTGCCATCGTGTTGGGCCGATCTTTTAGCGTGGGCACGACGATACCGATAAAGGTGAGCGCCAGGGTGAAGTCAAGCCCCCATTCAGGCGGTACCTGCGTGCCTAGCAGGATGCCAACGGCCGTACTTGCCTGCCACGTTGCCCACAGCGTAAACCCTGCGGCCAAAAAGAAGTAATGTTTGTACGCCAGCGGAATTTGTTTGTTGCCGTAATGAACGGCCGTTGCCGCATACGCCTCATCGGTGAGCAAATAGGCCAGCAGCCAGCGCCAGGGGCGGGCGAGATGCTGTAAATCGGGGCCGAGGGCGGTGCTGTACAGTACGTGCCGCAGGTTGACGATGAGCGTCGTCAGCCACAAAATGGGAATGGGCGTGCCCACGCTGATGAGCTGTGCCCCCAAAAATTGGGCCGACCCGGCAAACACAATCGACGACATCGCCTGTGCCTGCAAGGGAGTCAGCCCAGCCGACAGGCCCAGCACGCCATAAATCAGGCCAAAGGGTATGACGCCAATGGTAATCGGCAGTTCCGCTTTGATGCCGTTCCAGAGCGCGGTTTTGAGGGGGGAACGGCCGTTTTTAATTTGCGTTTTTATTAACATAATCTTATTCCTGGGGCTGAAGCCCCAGGCTAGGGAACAAATCTTGCAGGGTTTGCCAGCAAATTTCTACGTCGTGTTGTTCGGTTTGCCAGTTGGAAAAGGCGGCGCGGATGGCAGGCTGGCCCTGGTACACCGTTTGCGTCAGGAAAATACGGCCGTCATCCCGCACCTTTGCCAGATAATCCTGAATTTCAGGCAGGCTGGGGTTGGTGGCCAACGTAAAGCAGACGCAGTTAAGCCGCACCGGTGCCAGCAGGTGGAACTGATCCGACTGCTCAATTTGCTCCCCCAGCCAGCGCGCCTGGGCACAGTTACGCTCCACGATGTCGCGGTAGCCGGAACGGCCGTACGCCAACAATGTCATCCAGGCGGGCAAAGCCCGAAAGCGGCGCGAATTTTGCGGCGTCCAATGCACCAGGCTGGGATTCTCCTTCACCTCGCCCAGGTAAACGGCCGAATTTTGGAATGCCGCCAATTGCAGTTCGGGATGGCGGGTAAAGGTCATGGCCGAATCGTACGGCACGTTGAGCCATTTGTGGGCGTCGATGGTGATGGAATCGGCCGCTGCCTGCCCGGCCAGCAGGTGGGCAAATTGGGGCGAGCAGGCGGCAAAACCACCAAACGCCGCGTCCAGATGCAGCCAGAAGTTGTGTTTCTGCTTTAGCGCGGCGATGGCCTGTAAATCGTCAAAATCGACGGTGTTGACGGTGCCAGCGCTGGCAATGACCACGACAGGCTGATCCAGCGCGGCCAAAATGTCGGCCAGGGCGGCCACGTCCATCGCTTCCCGGTTGGGCAGCGTGGGCACGGGGGTGATGGCCTGCCGGCCAAGACCCAGCATCGCCAGCGCTTTTTTGCTGCTGGAATGGGGCGTGGCGGCCAGGATGGGGAACGGCCGTACGCCCCACAGCCCCTCTTCGGCCACGTTCACTCCCTGCTGCTGGCCAATCCACTGCCGGGCCTGGGCCAGGCCCACAAAGTTGCTGATCGTCGCCCCGCTGACAAAGGTGCCCACAAAGCTGTCTGGCAGGCCAAACAGCTGCCGCAGCCAATGGATCGCTTCCTGCTCCACCTGCTGCGCGTTGGAATCTTCATCCGCTGTCGGATTCTGGTCGTAGGTGGAGGCCAGCCAGTCGCCCACCAGGGAAGCGGGGGTGCTGCCGCCGGTGACAAAGCCAAAGTAGCGCGGGCCGGCGCTGCCGGACAGCCCGGCTTCGTACTGCTCTCGAAACCGGGACAAGGCAGCCTCAGCACCCAGACCTACCTGTGGCAGATCGGTCTGTTGGGGCGGATCGTTGGGGAAGACGGCCGCTTTCCGGCTGGCTAGACTATCTAAAAATTCGTTCGCAGCCTGAACGGCCGTAGCCAAAATCTGCTGCTGCTTGTGTTTATCGTCGTAAAGTTGGTCATTCATTTCAGATTTCTCATGATGAATTGCTTTCATTAAATTTCAATTCGTTTAATCTGGCGAACAGCCGCCTTGCCGCCAGCCATCAGGCTGGTGATGGTGCCATCTTGAAGCTGAAGTCGCACGTCAATAATGCTGGGTGACGGCTGGGGCATTAAATGACCCTGCTCGATGAGAAACTGGCTCTTTTTGAGTTTGAGCCTGTCAAACAGATAGCCTGCCAAAGGCCCTGCGGCCATGCCGGTTGCCGATTCCTCATCGATGCCATAACGGGGTGCAAACATGCGGGTACCCGCATCTCGCCCCTGCTTAACAACCTCTGGCGAGAAGACGTAATAGCCGATCAGGTCATATCGTTCACTTATCGCAGAAATGTCTGCCATTACCGGGCGCAACGTTTTGACAGAATCGGCACTTTGCAGCGGGATCACCATAAACGAATTGCCCGTGTACACGACGCAGGGTTGGGCATCTGCCAGAAGATCGTCTGGTTCGAGGCCAATCGACTGAATGACGCGAAGCTGATCTGCCTGGCTGAGTTCAGTGTAGCGCGGGGCCAGCTGTTCCATATAGGCAAACTCCCCTTCCATGAGAATCTGGCGACGGCCGTCAATTGTTTCTTTGGAAGTTTGGTCGTTTGGCAGCAGCCCGTTTTGCCGCAGATAGCTAAATGTAGCGATGGTGGCGTGGCCACAGTGGGCAATCTGGCGGGTGGGCGTGAAGAATTCAAGCTTAAAATCGGCTACAGAAGATGGCGAGACAAACGCCGTTTCTGAAAGCCCAATGGCTGCGGCAATCTGTTGTTTTTGCTCATGGCTATATTGTTGAGCGTCTAGCACCACACCAGCAGGGTTCCCGCCAAATTCGGTGTCAACGAAGGCGTTGACAATAGGAATATTAATAATCATATCAGTCACCTCTCTAACAATTTATTGCTTTTGTAAGCTATCAGGCTCCTCAAACATACGGCAGCCAGTCGCCGCGTGATTGGCTGTTGTTTAGCTGCTGCTGGATGAGGCCGCCGAGCAGCTTCACGCCTGCTTCGATCCCTTCACTGCTCAGGTTGCCAAAGCAGAGCCGCAAAAATTCGCGTGTTTCGTCTTCAATCATGTATGCCTCGCCGGGGGTGAAGGCGAAGCCGTTTTGCAGCGCCTGATGGTACAGCACGCCGGGCGGGGCGCAGCGGGGCAGGCTGACCCAGCAGCTAAAGCCACCCTGCGGTTCGCTCCAGCGAACGGCCGTTGGCATCCACCGCCCCAACGAAGTTAACAGCCCATCCCGCCGGGCCCGGTAGATGGGAATCACCCGTCGTAGATGCTTTTTCAGGCCGCCATCCTGCAAAAAGTGGGCCAGGGCCCGCTGGAGCAGCCCCGTGCCGCATAAATCGGTGGCGCGGCGCAGGCTGAGCAGCTGGGTGCGCCAGGAAGCGGGCATCACCAGATAGCCCACGCGCAGGCCGGGCATCAGCATTTTGGAAAAGCTGCTCAGGTAGAATACCCGGTCGTCCACGTCCTGCTGCTTGAATGAGGCGGGCGGTGGACCGTTAAAACCGAGCTTGCCGTAAATATCGTCTTCGATGAGGAGTAGATTGTGCCGCCGGGCCAGCTGCAAAATGGCCTGCCGTTTGGCGGCGCTGATGCTGTAGCCAGTGGGATTTTGATAGTTGGGCACGGTGTAGTAGCAGCGGGGGCGATGGGTCTGGATGAGCTGCTCCAGCTGTGCCAGATCGGGGCCGTCGGGCCGCATGGGCAGGTGCAACGGCCGTAATCCCTGCGCTTTAAGCACGTTGAGCACGCCCAAAAAGGTGGGCTGCTCTACCAAAACCATGTCGCCTGGCTGGGCGATGGCGGCCGTTGCCAGGGAAATCGATTGCATTGCCCCCGTGGTGATGAGAATGTCGTCGGGCGTAGCCGTTATGCCATCTTCGTACAGCAGCTTGCTCACCTCCACGCGCAGGGCGGTGTCTCCTTGAATGGGGCCGTAGCTGAGCAAATAACTCGCTTCCGGGCGCAGTTTTTCCATTTGCTGCCAGAATGGTTCCACCGGGAAAAGCGCCGGGTCGGCGTGGGCCATTGCCATGGAGCGCACGCCGATCACCTGGTTGAGCGCCAGCATATCGCTGATGGCGCTGTCTGGGGTGAGGTATTGGCCGATGGTGGGTTGCAGGCTCATGGGCTGAACGGCCGTACTCACAAACGTGCCGCGCCCCACGGTCGCCTCGACCCAGCCGTCGGCTTGCAGCTCGGCGTACGCATTTTGTACCGTCAGCCGGGTCACGCCCAGGCTGCGAGCCAGGCCACGCACGGTGGGCAGGCGGCTGTTGGCAGGAAGACGGCCGTTGCTGATCTGCGTCTTGATCTGCTCCGCAATCTGGCGGTAGAGGGGCGGTTTGCTGTCGCGGCTAATCGTTAAATCGAGCATCTGTTTTTCCTGTAATTGGGTAATTACGTAATTGCTCAATTACCCAATTACCCAATTACTTCCTTCACCATCATCTGCTTAATCGCCGTCGCCATCCGGGCCATGCCGACCTCAATCATCTCCGGCGGGGTGTTGGAGAAGCTGAGGCGGAGTGTGTTTTGGCCGGTGCCATCGACGTGGAACGGGGCGCCAGGTACAAAAACGACGTTTGCTTTGGCTGCAATCTCAAACAAATCCATGGCTGAAAGCTGCGGCGGCAGGCTGACCCACAAAAACATGCCACCCTCCGGCAGAGTGAAGGAGACCTCTGGCGGGAAACATTCCTCGATCATGGCGACCATCGTTTCTCGCTGCTGCCTGTAGGCGGCGCGAATGGTGGCGATGTGGGCGTCCAGGTCGTTGTCCTGCAAGTAGCGGTGGATGATGAGCTGGGAGACGTAGTTGGAATGCAAATCGGTGCCCTGCTTGGCGGTGATCAGCGTATCCATCAGCGGCGGCGGGGCGCAAATCCAGCCCATGCGGAAGCCGGGAGCCACAATTTTGGAAAACGATCCCAGCAAAAAGGCGCGTTCCCGGCCAAAGCTGGCGATGGGCGGCAAATCGTCGCCCAGGAAGCGCAGTTCCCGATACGGATCATCTTCAATGAGGAAGGTTTCGTTTTCGGCCAGAATCTGGCTGACGGCCCGCCTGGTTTCCAGGGAGTAGGTGATGCCGCTGGGGTTTTGGAAGTTGGGCAGGGCGTAGAACAGTTTACTTTGAGGATGGGCGGCTTTTTGGGCGAGAACGGCCGTATCCACCCCACCTTCCCCCAACGGCACCGACTGAAACTCAGGCTCGTACATCGTAAACGCCTGAATCCCCCCCAGGTAGCTGGGTGACTCCATCAGCACATGGTCGCCCGGATCGATGAGAATCTTGGCCACCAAATCCAGCCCCTGCTGCGAGCCGTTGGTGATGAGAATCTCATCCGGATCAACTGACAGGCCGGTGCGGTCGGCGTAGCGCTGGGCAATGAAGGCACGCAGCGGTTCGTGGCCCAGCGTGGGGGCGTATTGCAGCGCCAGCCTGCCCTGCTCGGCAAAAACGCGGTCGGCGGCGGCCCGCAGCGGCTCGATGGGGAAGTAGTCGGGGTTGGGCAGCCCACCGGCAAAGGAAATAACGGCCGGATTTTGGGTCACCTTCAAAATTTCGCGGATAAATGATTTCTGGGTGCGCGACATCCGTCGCGCGAATTGGCCTTTCATAGCTGCCTCCAATCGGGTGGAATGACCCAACTTTACAGAGACAATCCTGTTTTGCAAAGAGACAATGTGGGTCAATTTGCAGAGACAATCGAAAATTGTATTGCAATTGGGGATTCAAAATAAAAAGCAGGAACACAAAGTGACGCAGAGGAGACACAGAGCTGCACAGAGATTTTTTCTAAATGAAACGCTGCATCTTCTCCATGCCACTCTTTGCTCCTTGATTTTGCCTTTAAATAAATCTAAGATACGGCTGGCTGCGTAAAAATAGGCAGCGCGGGACAAGGTGACTTTGCTTCACCGCCGCGTTTTGTGGACCCGATTAACGTATGACTCAGACAAAAACCTGCCCCATTGGCTTTGGCTTACTGCTGCTGTCTCTCTTCATGCTGCCGTTTGAGCTGGATCGACCGCTGCTGGTTATCGGTCTATGGTGGCAGCTCCCTCAACCACCGAGGAATCTTGATGCGTATTGGCTTTGACGGCACACCGCTGCTGGGGCAGCGCTCTGGCGTGGGACATTATACGGGTCGTTTATTGGCGCATCTGGTGCGGCAGCGCCCGGAATGGGAATATATGCTGTTCAGCAATCGCCCTTTCGAGACGCTGGAGACGGCGCTGGCACGGACGCAGCCAGTCATCAACAATTTTGGCTGGAGCCGCTTTGTCTGGATGCAGCTGATGCTGCCCCACATCATTCGCCAACGCCAACCCGATTTATGCCACTTTCCCAACAACACCGCGCCGCTGTGCCTCAGTCGGCCATCGGTGATTACGATTCATGATGCCTCTCTTTTTTTGCACAGTCGGCATCATCCTCGCAGCCGTTTGCTGGCGCTGCGGCTGCTGCTGCCCCACGTGGCCAGGCGGGCAACGGCCGTAATCACCGTTTCCCATCATGCCCGCCAGGATTTAAGCCGCGTTTTGCAGCTGCCCGCCGAAAAAATCCACGTCATTCACGAGGCAGCCCCGGATGGTTTCCAGCCGCTGGTGGACCCAATTGAACGGCGACAGCTGCGCGCCCGGTATAATCTGCCAGAAGCCTTTGTTTTGTTTGTGGGCACGATTGAACCGCGCAAAAATCTCCAGCGGTTGATTCGAGCCGTGGCCCAGCTGCGCCAGCGGGGCTGCGGTACCCGGTTGGTGCTGGTGGGACCCAATGGCTGGCTGATCAACGGGTCGCTGGAAAAGGAGATCGAGGCGCTGGACTTAAAAGAGGTGGTGCAAAATTTGGGCTACGTGCCCCAGGCAGATTTGCCGGGCATTTACTCGCTGGCGACACTCTTTGCTTTTCCGTCCTTGTACGAAGGGTTTGGCCTGCCACCGCTGGAGGCGATGGCCTGCGGCACGCCGGTGCTCACCAGCTGCAACTCGGCAATGGCCGAAATTTGTGGCGAGGCGGCCTGGCTGGTCGATCCACAAGAGGAGGAAGCGATTGCCGATGGGTTGGCCTGTTTGTTGAAAGATGCCGATCAGCGGGCGCATTTGCGGCAGTTGGGCTTGGCTCAGGCGCAAAAATATTCCTGGGAACAGACGGCGCAGGAAACGGCCGTTGTCTACAAAAAAGTGCTCAACGGGAGCCACGTATGAGCCAAATTTTGTTCGGGGTAATGCTCTTTTTGCTGCTGATCAGCCACGCCTCGGCCGCCGGTGGCCCGTTTGCCTGGCTGCCGCTGCCGTTTGCTTGGCAGGATTGGCAAATTGGGGTGTTGTCTCTGCTGCCAGTTTTGGTAGTTGCTGGTTGGTGGCTGGGAAGAAATTATCCACAGATTACGCAGATTAAAAACAAATCTGTGCAATCTGTGGCTTTAAATTGGGGGGAAACGGCCGTAACCCTCCCTCTCGCCGCATTTTCCCTACTAATTTTAGTTCGACTCACCGCTGGGACGGCCCATCTGGCAGCGATGTTGGGGTTGTGCTGGTTTGTTTATCTGTTTTTGGTGAACCATCCAGGTTGGCAGCGAGAGTGGCTGTGGCGGGTGTTGGCGGGGGCGCTGCTGGTGCAGGGCGGGGTGGCTGTGGCCCAATTTTTACTCCAGCGGGAGCTTGGCCTGAGCTGGCTGGGGGAACCGACGCTGGATTTGCTGGTGGAAGGCACCAGCGTAGCCGAGCGGGATGGTCAGAACTGGCTGAGGGCCTATGGTTTGAACAGCCATCCCAACCAGCTGGGGCTGCTGTTGATGGCGTTTTGTTTGCTGCTGTGGCCCTTTCGTTACCGGGCGCAAAGTTGGTGGCGCGGGTTGTTTTGGCTGGGATTGGCGGCAGGTGCAGCCGGGCTGCTGGTGAGTTTGTCCCGCTCCGCCTGGGCGGGACTGCTGCTGGGTGGCCTGGTTTTTGTGGCACAGCGCCGCCGCTCGGGGACATTCTTGCGGCGCGAACTGGCCCTGCCGTTGGCGGTTTTGGTGGCGGGCGTGCTGCTCTTTACCCTGGCCTATGGCGACGTGATGGCCGGTCGTTTCTTGGCGCTCGATTCACCGCTGGAGAGCCGCTCGCTGTGGGAACGGCAGCGGGATTTAGCTCTGGCGTGGCAGCTGTTGGGCGAACAGCCGTTTCTCGGCGTCGGTCTGGGGCAATACTTACCAACGGCAGTGGCAATTGATCCAGATGCGGCACTGGTACACAACGTACCGCTGCTCATTGGGGCGGAACTGGGGTTGGTGGGGCTGGCGCTGTGGCTGATTTTTTGGCTGTGGCCACTGTGGCAGTACGGCCGTTTGGCGGAATATCAAGCGGGAACGGCCGTCTGGCTGGCGCTCATCCTCATCGCCCTGGTACATCCCGAACCAACACTCTATCTGCCAAAAGGGGCCGTCCTCTGGGGCCTCGCCGCCGCCCAATGGTCGTTACCTTGTTACCTTGTTACCCGGTCATCCGGTCAAGAAGGGAGCCGCTCATGAGCGCTGCCCCAACTACCCTCACTCGCCTGGAGCAGGCGATCTGGCGCACCGTGGCCTACGTGGATCTGTTCGATTATCCATTAACGGCCGTTGAAATTCACCGCTATCTGGACGGGGTACCCGCCACGGCGTCTGAGGTTGCCAAAACGTTGGTGGGCAGTCCGGCGCTGGCGGATTATTTAAGACACAAAGACGGTTTTTTCTACCTGCCGGAGCGGGAAGAGATTATTGAAATTCGGCAGGTGCGCAAGCGGCGTGCCCAGCAGCTGTGGCCAGAGGCGGTGCGTTACGGCCGTATTCTGGCCCGGCTCCCTTTTGTGCGCATGGTGGCTGTCACTGGCTCCCTGGCAATGAACAACGCCGCTGATGAGGCGGATATTGATTATTTTGTGGTGACGGAAAACGGCCGTCTCTGGCTGGCCCGTGCTCTGGTCATCGGCGTGGTGCGGCTGGCGGCGCGGCGGGGCATTGTGCTTTGCCCCAACTATTTTGTAGCTGAATCGGCGCTCACCTTGCCAGAGCGCAATGTCTATACCGCCCGCGAAATTGTGCAGATGGTGCCCCTCTTTGGTTATGCCATTTATCATCAGCTGCGGCAGCACAACGGTTGGGCCAGCCGGTTTCTGCCTAACGCCAACGGCCTGCCGCTGGTGCAGATTCCCGAACCCGAACCCGCCCCCTGGCCGCAAACTGTGGCTGAACTGCCGCTGCGCACGCCGCTGGGGGCGTGGTTGGAGCAATGGGAGCAGCAGCGTAAAATAAACAAACTGAGTGCGCAGCAAAATGGAGCGGGTGAGAGTTGTTTTACGGCCGTTATCTGCAAAGGCCACTTCCAGGACCACCAACAGCGCACCCTCGCCGCCTACCAACGCCGCCTCATATCATCCACAGATTTCGCAGATTACGCAGATTAAAAACAAAAAATCTGCGCCAATCTACGTAATCTGCGGATAAATAAAAAATGCCTGAGATTTTATTTGGCCAATCCTACTACCTGAAGTTTGACCCCAAGCTGTGGCACGCCATGCAGCCGTATCCGCCGCTGGGCACGCTGTATGCTGCCAGCGTGGCGCGGCAGGCGGGCTACACCGTCGCCCTGTTCGACGCGATGCTGGCAGAGTCTGAGCTGGAGTGGCAGGCGGCGTTGGCGCAGCACCAACCGCGCTACGCCATTATTTATGAGGACAGCTTCAACTACCTCTCCAAAATGTGTCTGCTGGCAATGCGCGATGCCGCCTTCGCCATGATCGAGATGGCCAAAGCGCAGCGCTGCACCGTCATCTTGTGCGGCTCCGACGCCAGCGACCACGCCGCCAGTTACTTGCAAGCGGGGGCTGATTTTGTGCTGCTGGGTGAAGGTGAAGAGACGATGCTTGAGCTGCTGGGGGTGTTAGACGGCCGTTCCTCCCAACCCTTCTCCCAAATCCTCGGCCTGGCTTACAAAGAAGACGACCAAATTTGCCAAAACCCGCGCCGACCCGTCCTCAACGGTATTGACGACCTGCCACAGCCCGCCTGGGATTTGGTCGATGTGGCGAAATATCGCCGCATCTGGCTGGCGCGGCACGGTTATTATTCGATGAACATGGTAACAACGCGGGGCTGCCCCTACCACTGCAACTGGTGCGCCAAGCCGATTTGGGGACAGCGGTACAACGCCCGCAGCCCCCGCAGTGTCGCCGCCGAGATGGGCTGGCTGCAAGCCACCTACCAACCCGACCATATCTGGTTTGCCGACGACATCATGGGGCTGAAGCCGGGCTGGTGGCCCGAATTTGCCGCTGAAGTGGCAACCCAGGAGGTGAATTTACCCTTCAAATGCCTCAGCCGGGCCGATTTGATTGTGCGTCAGGCGGAGAACGTGGCGGCGATTAAGCGGGCAGGCTGCGATATTATCTGGCTGGGGGCGGAATCTGGCTCGCAAAAGATTTTGGATGCGATGGAAAAAGGGACCACGGTTGAGCAAATTCGGCAGGCGGCAGCGCAGCTGCAAGCGGCGGGCGTTAAAGTCGGTTTCTTTCTCCAGTTTGGCTATCCAGGTGAGACGCGGGCAGACATTGAGCAGACGCTTCAGCTGGTGCGCGACTGTCTGCCAGACGACATTGGCATTTCGGTCTCTTACCCGCTGCCGGGCACGCGCTTTCATGAGCGGGTGGCAGCGCAGCTGGGGCCGCAGCAAAACTGGGTCGATTCGGCCGATCTGGCGATGATGTACCAGGGTTCGTTCCCTACCAATTTTTACCGGCAGCTGCACACGGTACTGCACAAGGAGTTCCGCGCCCGGCGCGGCTGGCAAACGGTGCGCCAAATCGCCCGCAGGCCAGGCCAGTGGCGACCAGCCCATCTGCGTGAGCTGGCCGCCATAGCTTACCGTTGGGCGACGCTGCCAATGGCCCGTTGGCGGCTCAATCGGCTGGCGCGGGCGGCTAAAACCCAGGAGGTGCTGCCCCATATGCCCTTGACGGAATCAGCCCAACCCAGCCCGCAGCCGGAGATGCAGGTAAAGGATGGCAAGTGAGAAAAGAGAAGTGGCTGGAGATTGGGTTTTTGGGCTGATTACGGCCGTATCAACATCGGCAAATAAATGGCATATGGCGCCTCTGTCGCTTCGCCAATTAAGCGCAGCACCACGCCGTTGGCTGCGCCGTCACTCACCTGGACCTGGTTGCCCGCAATGATGATGCCCCCATTCGGCTGCAAGGTGATCGCTTCCGCCCGGTCGTCTCCGCCGGCATCCAGCACAATAACGCCGCTGCTGTTGAAGGAGGTATCTGGCGTGCCATTTTCCAGCAGCCGGGCCACGGCCATGTCCCGTGTTTCTGCACCGCCCGCGCCGGTTTCAGTCCAGCCCGCCACCAACATCTTGCCGTCCAGTTGGGGGTGAATGGCTCGGCCAACAGAGTTCAAACCACCAAAATCGGGCACAGCAACCCCACCGCTGCCAAAGCTGGCATCCAGCGTGCCGTTCAGATTGAAGCGAGCCACGACGAACTCGTTTACGCCAACGCTCACGCCACGTTGCCCAACTGCGACCACCTGCCCGTTTGACTGCACCAACAGCCCGTTGATCCTGTCGTTGAAGCCGTTGAAATCGAGGCTGACCTGGCCGTTCAGGCTGCTGCCAAAGGTATTGTCCAGGCTGCCGTCTGGATTTAGGCGAACCAGAACCATATCCTCCTGACCCCCAACGGTGGTCAGCCCTCCGGCAACGATGCGGCCATCGGCCATATGGGCAACGGCGTTCAGGCGGTTGTGTCCAGCCCCCACGTTGATCCGGACCAGGCCGTTGTTGCCAAAGCTTGTGTCCAGGTCTCCGTTTGCCAGCCAGCGCACCAGGGCCAAATCGTCAGAGCTGGTGTCCGACGGGTTCGTGGCAAAGCCAACAGCAACCACCTTGCCATCGGGCTGAATAAGCAGATCATACGCCTCGTTTCGGCGGGCAAAGCCAAAATCTGGCTGGGCAAACTGCTGCACGACTCCGCCAGTTTGATTCAACCGTCTGACCCAGAATTCGCGATCTGCCGCACCACAGCCGAGCTGCGCATACCCGCCGGCGATCAGCGTCCCGTCGCTGTCATAATGAATGTCATTGAACAGGTCAGGTCGTGCCGAAGCACAGCCTCCTCCGCTTCCCGCGTAGACCCAGCCCCCGGTTAAATTGCCTGAAGCATCCACCCGCGACATGCGGGCATCCCGAGTATTGACCCCCGATGATCCTTCAACTTGTCCGGCGGTGAAGATAGTGCCATTGCTGGTCGCTGCAACACCGTACAGCAGGTCCTGAAACGACGTATTGATGATAACGATGCCGTCATTACCAAACGCTGTGTCCAGCGTCCCCACTTCCGCGACTGACGCCTGGGTGGGGGTCAGGAAAACAGTCAAAATCAAAATGGTAAAAAGTGCACCGCAAAAAATGATACTCCGTTTCATGTTGTTGCCTCCTCAAGCGAATAATGGGTTAACAGTGGCAGTTCCACTGTTCACCGTTACTTTAGGGAGGACACCGTTTCTAAATCGTTTGATGGGCTATAATCGGTGGTATGAGCGATTTGTTGGAAATTCGGCTGCTGGGTGACTTTAGCGTGCAACAAAACGGCCGTATCCTCACCAATCTCGACACGCCCCGGCTGCAAGCGCTGCTCACCTACCTGCTGCTCCAGCGGGACGCCCCTCAACTGCGCCGCCATCTTGCCTTCCAGCTGTGGCCCGACTCCAGCGAAGGGCAGGCGCGCACCAACCTGCGCAACCTGCTGCACCGCCTGCGTCAAAGCTGGCCCCAGGCGGCCGATTACCTGCAAATCAAAACCAAAAGCATCCAGTGGCAGCCCACAGCACCCACCAAACTGGATGTGGCTGAATTTGAGCGTTTTTTGGGGAAGGCGGAGACGGCTGTTTCCGCCACAGACGCCATTGCCCATTTTCAACAAGCGCTGAGCTATTACCAGGGGGACCTGCTGCCCAGCTGTTACGACGAATGGATCTGGTCGCCGCGCAGCCGCCTGCGCCAGCGCTTTTTGGCAGCATTAGAACAGGTGATTGATCTGTTGGTCGCCCAGGAAAATTGGCCGGAAGCGATTCGCCGCGCCCAACGGCTGCTGCGCGAAGAGCCGCTGCGCGAAGCAACCTACCGCCGCCTGATGAAGCTGCATCTGGCCCACAGCGACCGGGCCGCCGCGCTGCGCGTTTACCACAGCTGCGCCGCCCTGCTGGAGAAAGAGCTGGGCGTCTCCCCCAGCGCCGAGACGGAAGCGATGCACCAGGCGCTTCTGGCCACGCCAGCCAAAGCCGCCGCTCTCCCACCGAGGGGTCAACTGGTAGGCCGGGCGTCGGCCTGGCAGAGGCTGCGGCAAATCTGGCAAGCCCCATTTACCGGAGCGCCGCAGTTGGTTCTGATTGAAGGGGAGGCGGGCGTGGGCAAAAGCCGTCTGGCCCAGGAATTTTTGGCCTGGGCGCAGCGGCAGGGGGTGATAACGGCCGTTACCACCTGTTACGCCGCTGAATCTGGTCTCCCCTTTGCCCCGCTGGCTGGCTTGCTGGAGGCGCTGCCGCTGGAGCGATTAGCCCCACTGTGGCGGGCCGAGTTGGCCCGACTGCGACCACAACTGCTGATCGAAGACCCCACGCTGCCACCACCCGGCCCGCTGGCAGAATCATGGCAGCAGCAGCGCTTTTTCACGGCCCTCTCTCAGGCTGTGCAGCCCGGCCAACAGCCCGTTTTGCTGCTGCTGGATGATGTTCAATGGGCCGATGTGGAGACGTTGGCCTGGCTGCATACCCTTCTGCGAGGGAAGGTGCCTGCGCAGCTGCTGCTGTTGGTGACGCTGCGGCACGGCGAAACGGTCTCGTCGGGGCTGGCGGCGCTGCTGGCCACCGTCCGGCAGCTGGATCGATTGACCACCCTTTCCCTGGAACGATTGTCGGCAGCGGAAACGGCCGTTCTGGCCACCGCCCTGCTGCCTGAAAAGCTGGATTCGGAAACGGCCGTTGCCTTCTACCAACACACCGAAGGCAATCCCCTCTTTATCGTCGAAACGGCGCAAGCCATGCGGGCCAATTGGCAGCTGACCCCCGCCGACCCGCTGCCGCTGCCCGACAAAGTGCAGGCGATGTTAGAAAGCCGCCTGACCCAACTTTCAGCCACTGCCCTGGCGGTGATGAACCTGGCTGCCGCCATTGGGCGCTCCTTCACTTTCGACGTGCTGGCCCAGGCTGGCAGCCTGGCTGAAGATGATCTGGTCGCCGCGCTGGATGAGCTGTGGCGGCGGCGCATGATCATTCCGCAGGGGGAAACGGGCTACGATTTTAGCCACGACAAGCTGCGCCAGGTGGCCTACAGCGGCCTGAGCGCGGCCCGGCGGCGGCAGCTGCACGGCCGTATCCTCGACGCCCTGCACACCCTCTACCGGGATCGATTGGATGAGACAGTTGGGGCGCTGGCCCACCACGCCGGGCGGGCCGGGCGGCGGTTAGAAGCAGCCCGCTTTGCCCTACAGGCGGGCCAGCTCGACCTGGACCGCTTTGCCCCCCAGGAGGCGATCGCCCACTTTACCCAGGCACTCGCGGGCCTGCCCGCCACAGAAACAACCCGCCGCTATGCCGCCCTAAACGGCCGTGCCCAGGCATGGCAGCTGCTCAACGATCACGCCAATCTGCAAGCGGACCTGACTCAGCTGCAATCGTTGGCCGACGCGCAGGCCAACACAGGTTGGCAGGCAGAGGTGATCTTGCGGCGGGCTGAGTTGGCCTGGCGGCAGGGGGAGCAGGCGGTGGCCCGGCAGTTGGCCGAAACCGGGCTGGATCTGGCGCGGCAGGCGGGGGATGGTGGGCGGCAGGCGGCTTTTTTGGAGACGCTGGCCCGGGTGGCCCGCAATCAGGGAGATTATCGTCAGGCACATCATTGGGTGACGCTGGCGCACGAGCAATTTACGGCCGTTGGCGACCGATTTGGGCAGGCGTCTACGCTGGATAAGCTGGCTAATTTAACCCTTGAAGCGGGGGATTATGCCCAGGCAGCGGCGATGCACGCCGAGGCCGCCGCCGTTTTTCGCGAATTAAAGGCGACGCCTTATGAACTGCGCGCCTTGAGTGGCCGGGCGTTGGCGCTAAAGTTCCTGGGAGATTACGAGGTGGCCCGCCAGATCCATTTGCAGATATTGGCGACGGCGGAGACGTTTAATGACCGGAACAATCAATGGACGCAGCAGATTTTACTGGGCAATATGGCGGTTGATCTGGGTGATATTGGATCGGCCGTCAGCTGGTTTACGACGGCGCTGGCACTGGCGCGGGAGCTGAACAATCCCCGCGACCTGAGCATGACGCTCAACAATTTAGGCGAAGCGTACCGCGAAACGGGCGCGCTGGACGACGCGTTGGCCTGTTATAACGAAGGGTTGACCGTGAACCGGGAAAAAGGATACCAGCGCGGGGAGGCTCACTCCCTGCACGGTTTGGGCCTGACTTTTCTGCATCGGCAGCAGCTGGTTGAGGCACGCGCTGCCCTTTTGGAAGCGTGTGCCCTGTGGCAAACGCTTGGCGAGCGGCTCATGCTAATGTGGAGTCACGCTGCTCTGGCTTTGGTGGCACTGGCCGCTGGCCGGTTGGCTGAGGCGCAAACGGAAGCGGCGGCGGCGCTGGCGGGGCTGGACAGTGAAAAAGTCCATCCGCAGCGGCGGCGCTGGGTCTATTTTGTGGCGTATCGGGTCTGGCTGGCGTTGGGAGAGGGGGAAACGGCCGTTGCTTACCTGAGCCAGGCGGTGCAGGCGATGGCTGAGATCAGCGCCAGGCTTCCAGCAGAAGCCAGGCCGCAATTTCAGCAGGTTCGTCTCAATGGGCAGATTGCCAGCGCCTGGCAGCGGCACGAGCGCCAGTAGCTGCTCAAACGTTTTAGAAACGGCAGGCCAGTTATGCTTGGTACTACTTTGGTAATTCAGGTGCAAGGCACTGGCCGCAGGCGTTTCAATTGATTGGAACCGTTTGACCAGTGCCTCGCACCACTCAGTAGGATTGGCGCTATGCCTACACCCAACCACCGGCACCACTTTATTTTAGATATTTGGCCTGAAGCCGTAGATCCAGACCAAATGGAATGGCGCGGCAAAATACAGCATTTGCCCAGCGGCGAAGCGTACTATTTTCGGGATTGGGCCACGCTGGTCGAACATCTGGAGCTGCTGTTGGCGCTGCCCCCGCCTGTGAATGGTTCTGCTGTGGTTTGGAAGGATATTGAGTAATTGAGTAATTGCGTAATTGTCCAAAATTACGCAATTACTCAATTACCTAATTACCGTTCCCCAACAGGCACCCAATCGCTGTCCATTTTGCCGATGTAGCGGGATTGGGGGCGGATGAGACGGCCGTATTTCATCTGCTCAAAACAGTGGGCCAGCCAGCCCGCCGTGCGCCCCACGGCAAAGGTGGGGGTGAAAAGGTCGGTGTCTAGCCCCAGGCCGTGCAGCAGCAGGGCGGTGTAAAACTCTACGTTGGTTTGCAGGTTGCGCCCTGGTTTGTGTTGTTCGAGGAGATGAACGGCCGTTTCCTCCACCGCTTTAGCCAATTCATACAGCGCCATGTCCCCGTCGGCACGATACATCTGCTCGGCAGCGACGGACAGCACTTCGGCGCGGGGGTCGCGCACTTTGTAGACACGATGGCCAAAGCCCATCAGCCGTTCGCCCGCATCCAATTTGGCTTGCAGCACCGCCTCGGCCCGATCTGCCGTGCCAATCTCGAACACCGTGTCTAGCGCCGGGCCGGGTGCACCGCCGTGCAGAGGCCCCTTCAGCGCCCCAATCGCCCCGGCAATCGCCGAAACCAGGTCCGACTGCGTAGCAATGATTACGCGGGCGGCAAACGTAGAGGCGTTCAGACCGTGATCGATGATGGTGTTGAAGTACGTTTCCAGCCCGCGCACGCGAGCCTCGCTGGGGGGCGTGCCGTTGAGCATGTACAGAAAGTTGGCCGCATGACCCAATGCCGGATCCGGTGCGATAGGCTCCTGTCCCTGTCGCAGCCGGTGGTAGCTGACCACAATGCTGCCCACGCGAGCCACCACCGTTTTGGCAGTGGTAAAATGATCGGTGCTGCTGCTGCCCAAATCGAGCGTGGCTGAGGCCATGCGCAGGGCGTCCATCGGGGTGGTGTGGGCGCTGGCGGCGGCGCGCAGCAGGTTGAGAGTAGCGGGGGGCAACGGCCGTAATGCCGCCAGCTCATCTTTCAGGTTATCAAGTTCGGTTTGGCTGGGCAAACGGCCGTGCCACAGCAAAAAAACCGCTTCTTCAAAAGTGGCGTTGGCCGCCAGCTTCGCCAGGGGGAAACCCGCAATGATCAGCTCCCCTTTTAAGCCATCGACATGGCTCAGCCGCGTTTCCGCCGCCAAAACCCCGGCCAAACCGGGATCGTATCCGTTGGTTGTTGACATTTTAGCTCCTTACAACTTTGCGAGTAGGCGAGTTGCAAGTGGCAAGTAAACCTCTCGCCTCTCACTTTTCACTCCCCAATTGACGCATTTTAGTAAATTCAGTATGCTTCATTTTAGTAGTTGATTTTGTGGTGTCAATATTGATTAAACAATCAATATAAGGTGGTTTTGATGATTGAATTGGTGGAATTTTTACAGGCACAGCGACGGATACGGCCGTATATCCATTACACCCGACTCATCCAAAGTCCGTACCTGAGCGAGCTGACGGGGGGTGATGTCTGGCTGAAGCTGGAAAATCAGCAGCCGACCGGTTCATTTAAGGTGCGTGGGGCGTCGAACAAAATTAGCCAGCTGAGCGAGGCCGAAAAAGCGCAGGGTATCGTAGCGGCGTCTGCCGGAAACCATGCACTGGGGGTGGCTCATGCAGCGGCTTTGTTGGGGCTGGCGCAGGCGGATATTTTCGTGCCAGAAACAGCCCCTCAGGCCAAGCTAGACAAGCTGCGCCGCTTTCCGGTTAACCTGCACCTGGTGGGGCAAACGTACGACGAGGCGCATCTGGCGGCAGAGGCGTTTCGGCAGCGCACGGGCGCAACAGAGATTTCCGCCTATGACGATCTGGCGGTGATTGCTGGACAAGGCACGGTGGGGGTAGAGATTCTGACCAATTTGCCAGCTGCCGAGTTGATTTTGGTGCCGGTGGGTGGCGGCGGGCTGGTGAGTGGGGTGGCAACGGCCGTTCGCCACATCAAGCCATCGTGCCACATCGTTGGGGTGCAGCCAGAGGCCAGCCCTGCCGCCCAGCTGAGCTTTGCCCAAAACCGGGCCATCGACCCATACGACCACGCGCCCACTATTGCCGACGGGCTGGCTGGCGGCTTTGGTGCAAAGCCATTCGACCTGCTGCGAGCCAATCCGCCAGAGGTTGTTCTGGTTAGTGAAGCCGACATTCGCCAGGCGATTTTGGCGCTGCTCGCGGAACATCAGCTGGTTATTGAGCCATCGGGGGCCACGGCCATTGCGCCGCTGCTGACCGGCGGCGTGGATGTGGTGGGGAAAACGGCCGTATGCATCCTCACCGGTGGGAACCTGGCCATGAATTTATTGCGGGAAATAATTACCCAATTACCCAATAACTAAATTAGGGTAATTGAGTAATTGGGTAATTACGATGGCAAACGACACCTTCATGACCGCCAAAGAAGCCGCAGCAGCCTTGGGGATATCGCTGCCGACCCTGTATGCCTATGTTAGCCGGGAACTGATTCGGTCGGAGCCAGGAAAGGGCAAGAGCCGGGCGAGGCGCTATTGGCGGGCGGATGTGGACGCCCTGCGGGCGCGTAAGACGCTGCGGCAAAATCCGGCCAAAGCGGCCGAATCGGCGCTCTATTTTGGCAGTCCGGTGTTGGCCTCGGCGGTGACTTTGATTGAAGACGGTCGTTTCTTCTACCGAGGCCACGACGGGATACAGCTGGCCCAAACGGCCTCGTTTGAGGCGGTGGCTTCGCTGCTTTGGCGCGGTACGCTGGATGTTACCGATCTGTTTACGGCTCAACTGCCAGACAGCTTGCAGCAGCGCATGGCTGAGGTGCATACCATTTTGCAGCCGCTCTCTCTGTTTGAACGGTTTCAGGTATTGCTGCCCCTGCTGGCGGGGCATGATCTGGCGGCGTATGATCTGGCAGAAACGGCCGTTTGCCAGACCGGCGCTCGTGTACTCCATCTGCTCACCTGGGCGGTGACGGGGGCCGAACCGCAGGCAGGATTGGCGGTGGCTTTACAACAAGCCTGGGTACCAGAGAACCGGGCGGTGGCAAGATTACTCAACACGGCGCTCATCTTGTGCGCGGATCATGAGCTGAACGTTTCCGCGTTTGCGGCGCGGGTGGTGGCTTCGGCGCAGGCGAACCCGTACGCAGTGGTGCAGGCGGGCCTGGCGGCGCTGCAAGGGGCACGGCACGGGGGCCACACGGAGCGAGTAGCTGCGCTGCTGCGCGAAGCGGGGTCGGTGGCGGGCGTGCGCCCGACAGTGGTGGCCCGGCTGCGGCGGAGCGAGACGATTCCCGGTTTTGGCCATCCTCTTTACCCGGCAGGGGATCCGCGTGGGCTGCTGCTGCTGGATTTGGTGGCACAGGAATTTTTGGGGGAAACGGCCGTCTCAATGACAAAAGAGCTGGTGCAGGTGATGGCTGAGGCCACCGGCCAGCTGCCCACGATTGATCTAGGGCTGGCAGCTTTGGCGCAGGCGGCCAGGCTGCCCGTCGGTGCGCCGCTGATTTTGTTTGCCTTGGGCCGCACAGCGGGCTGGCTGGGGCAGGCGATTGAGCAGTACAAGGATGGCCAACTTATTCGTCCCAGGGCGCGGTATGTGGGCCAAAAACCACTTAAGAACCATTGACGAATGGACTCAGGTTCCCCATAATGACCCCATGTTTCGTTTATTGCGACAAGTTATTTTGCCGGTAACGGCCGTTCTTTGCCTGCTCATTGGGCTGTTTTGGCTCTGGTTTTGGTATGAGTTTAGCCTGAGATGGGCGCTTTCTGGCACGCTGCCGGGGTCGGGAGAGTCGGCCGTGGTGTTTTTTGGCAGCGGCGTGGCCGAGCTGGGCTTTTTGGCCTTTGGCTGGCTGCTGCTGGCGCTGGTTTTGTACGGCTTGCATCGTCGTTGGCAGCGCTAGCGCCTCCGCATTTCCCCGGAAACTGCCTATAGAAGACGCTGCCGGGGGAAGTTTCCGGGGAAATATTGCCTCTGAGACGGCCGTTTTTACCCCCACGCCAATTCGGATTACAATACCCCCACAAAAACCTGAAAAGAAAACCCAAGTTGTGTGGATAGAGATTGGAGATTGGAGAATTGTAATCTCCAATCTCCAGTCTCTAATCTCCCAAAGAAGCAGCGATGACAAACTTAAACCTCCTTCACCGTTTTTCCCGTGCCCAAGATGAAACGGTTCAGCTGAATATGGATGATTTGCGTGGGCGGCTGGCGCAGCGACTGGCGCTGCTGGCCATCGGCGTGGCCCAATTTTTCATCCTGTTCTACGAATCGCCTTCGCCGTTTCCCGTTCCGGCGATTGGCTTTTGGCTGCTGCTGACTGGTCTGGGCATTGGCGCACTGTCGCTGGCGGGCAGGTCGCCCCGCCTGGCGCGGCATTTGTTGGTATGGGGGTCAACGGCCGTTCTCCTCTTTGCCATGTTCTTTTTCCCAGCCAACTGGCTGCCGTTTGTGGGCGTGCTGCTCATCTTTTGCCAGGCGATGCTGGTGCAGGGGAGTGAATTTATAACGGGGACGGCGCTGGCGGGAACGGCCGTTTATCTGGCCATCGTCCAAAATTATCCCTACTCGCTGGCAGGCATCCTCACGAACCTGTTCCTGGCCGTCATCATCGCCTGGCTGACGATTCGCGCCCTGTACACCGCGCTGGACTGGCTGAGTAAAACCCAGCGCCGCGCCGAGCAGCTGTTGGACGTCACCCGCAGCCAGCAGGCGGAGCTGCGCAGCACCGTTAAATCGCTGCAAATTACCAACGAGCTGCGCCTCCAGGCGGAGCGTGAGCTGCTCATCGCCAACAAACAGGCGCGGGAATCGCAGCGCATGAAGGAGCAGTTTGCCGCCAATATTAGCCATGAATTTCGCACGCCGCTGAGCATCATTTTGGGCTTCAGCGAAGTGATGTATCTTTCGCCAGAAGTGTACGGCAGCCTGGCCTGGCCGCCCAAGCTGTACCGGGATGTCAGCCAGATTTACCGCAACAGCCGCCATCTTATGAGCATGATCGACGATATTCTGGATTTGTCCCATTTTGAGATGACCGGCTTTACCCTGAACAAGGAGCCGACCGGTTTGGAACCGCTGCTGCAAGAGTCGCTCAGCATGGTGGCCGACCTGTTTCGCAACGATGCCGTGACGCTGCGGGCCGAAATCGAGCCGGATTTGCCGCTGCTGGAGGTGGATCGCACCCGCTTGCGCCAGGTCTTTTTGAATTTGCTCAACAACGCCTGTCGCTTTACGGAGTCTGGCACGGTTTGCCTGCGGGCGTTTCGGCAGGAGGGGGAGGTACGGATTGAGGTTGTGGATACCGGGCCGGGCATTCCTGAAGAGCAGCTGGCCCGCATTTTTACCGAGTTTTACCAGGTCGATTATTCGCTCAGCCGCAAGCATGGTGGGGCGGGGCTGGGATTAGCTATTTGTCACCGGTTTGTGCAGGCGCACGACGGCCGTATTTGGGTCAACAGTATCGTGGGCGAAGGCTCTACCTTTACCATTGCCCTGCCCGTTGAGGAGCTGCCCCGGGGCGGCCAGCTGTACCGTACCCGCGAGCTGGAAGCTGGCCCAGCCAGAAAAGCGCCCACCGTGCTGGTTATCGATTCTGACCCATCGGTGATTAGCCTGGTGCAGCGTTATTTGGCAGAGTATGAAATTATCTCCTTGGCTGATGACAGCAATTTAGCGGCGCAGGTGGCGACCCACCATCCGGTTGGGGTGGTGTGGAATGTGGCTCCCGGCGACCCAACCCCCAGGCCGTCGCTGACTCTGCCGGTGCCCATCATCACCTGTTCGCTGCCCAGTCGCACCTGGATGGCCAACGCTTTTGGCGCAGTGGCCTGCCTGAACAAGCCAATCAACTTTGTCCAGCTCAACCAAACCATCGACAGCTTGGGGGGCGTGGAAAATCTTTTGGTGGTGGATGACAACAGCGGCATTTGTCAGCTGGTGGAGCGTGGGTTGGCCACTCGCCCTGGGGCGCTCAGGGTGCGGGTGGCATATGATGGGGAAAGCGGCCTGAACGCCATGCGCCAGGAGCCGCCCGATTTGCTGCTGCTCGATCTGATCATGCCGGGGTTAAACGGCCGTCAGGTGTTCGACATCATGCAGCAAGAAGAAGCGTTGGCCCACATTCCCGTGGTTTTGCTCACCGCCACCGACTTCATCAGCGAGCAGTTTGTAGGCCAAAACAGCCTTCTCTCTGTGCAGCGTTCCCAAATGTTCCAGCCCATCGAGATTTTGCAATGTATCCAGCCTCTCCTCAAGACGCTCCAGCCGCGCTACGGTAATCTGGCGGCAGACCAGGCCCTGAATGGCCAGCTTCAGGAAGGTATGGCATGAGTGAGCCTTACTCCAACCAACCTTCCCAGGAATTTCTGGATGCTGTTAAGCTGGCGCTGGAGCATCTGTATGATTTTGCCTTTTTGCAAAAGCTGGCGTTAGCCCAGCAGCTGCCCCTGGCGCAGCAGGTGGCCGATAGCAAAAAAGCCAGCCAGACATTGGGCCATCTGCTGCGGCGTGAGCTGATCGAGGCAATTGAGGCGCTCAGCCCGGAAATGGGGGCGGCGGCCCATATGCCCGACATGCGCCAATACAATCTGCTTCAGCTGCATTATGTGGAAGGGCTTACCGTTCAGGAGGTGGGGCAGCGTCTGGGGCTTTCTACGCGGCAAACGCATCGCTCTTTGCGCAAGGCGGAGGAGAGCGTGGCTACGGTTTTGTGGACGCGGGTGCAGCCCGCAAAGGGGGCGGAATCGGCGGCGCAGCTTTCGTCGGTGCAGGCAGAGATTGCCCAGCTGGAAACGACCATGAAGCCAACGGATCTGGCGCTGCTGCTGCAAGAGGCGCAAAATGGGGTCGCGCCGCTGGCCCAGGCGCGTGGCGTGACGGTGCAGCTGGCAGAGGAGCTGCTGCCTCGGATGGTGGTGTCGGTGGATACGGCCGTTTCCCGGCAGCTTCTCGTCAGTATGCTCAGTCGTCTGATTCAGGCCACCCGGCAGCAAACTATTACCATTCACGGTTCGCTGGATGGGGAGATGGCGCTGCTCAACTTTTCTTTCCCCACCGCCGAGCCGTTGACGCACGATTTTGCCGCCGATACCGTCATCGCCCCGCTGGCCCAGCGGCTGGGCTGGCAAATTGGCGTCACCGCCCAGAGCAGCGCCCGGTACGAGTTGCAGGTCAAAATTCCGCTGCACGGTCCGGTGGTGCTGGTGGTGGATGACAATCAGGGGTTGGTGGAGCTGCTGGAACGGTATCTGACGGGGCACAACTGCCGCGTGATTGCGGCCAACAGCGGGCAGGAAGGGTTGGCGCTGCTGGCCCAAACCACGCCAGATGCCATCATTCTGGATGCGATGATGCCCGACGTGAGCGGCTGGGACGTACTGCAAACCATACGAAACAGGGTGGAAACGGCCGTAACCCCCGTCATCATCTGCTCCGTTTTCAACGACCCCGAACTGGCCTATGCCCTGGGCGCTTCCCACTTCATCTCCAAGCCAGTCAGCCGGGACCAAATCCTGACCGCCCTGCGCCAGCTAAAAGTGGTGTAGGCGTCTTTATTCCCCTCAAAGAAATGAGGCACAACCGTGCCCCAAATTTGCCAGGTGTGCTAACCAAACAGATCAAGCCGTTATTTTTGGAACAGGGTAAGCACAAAATCAACGTCCAGTTTGAGCTGGGCCAGCGCCATGATTTTCTCTCTGGTACTTTGCGATGCGTTCCAGGAGTATGGCGTCATCACAAATAAATTCACGATCTCCTCGTTTTGCATCTCTCGCGTATATTGAACGCGGTCACTTTGTATCCGTTGAAAGCCGGGCAAGGCATCATCTGGCATCTCATGCTTTTGGGGAGTTTCGTAAATTTTCTGCCTTAAACTAAACAGGTGATTGGGGCCAGGGGTAATAACCAAAATACGGCCGTCTCCCCGCAAAACCCGCCCAAACTCTTCCTGGCTGAAGGGTGCCATAATATTCAGAATAAAATTCAGAGAATCCGGCAAGACCGGTAAATCGTAACTGCTGGCAACGGCCCAGTTCGCGGATTTGTCTTGCCTGGCGGCCGCCTTGATGGCAAATTTGGAAATATCAACGCCCCAGAGGGAATACGGCCGTTCTCCCATCCTCAAAAAAGCGCCCAACCGGTGCAAAAAATACCCTTCTCCACAGCCAGAATCCAGTAAATTGAATCGACTTTCTCTCCCTTGCTCGGCCAAAAAGGTGGCCACCACCTGGTTAATTGCGTCGGAGAGCGGTTCATACAGCCCTGTGGCAAAAAATTGGCGTCGATGGCTGATCATCTTTTGGTTATCGCCCGGCTCCTGGGAGCGCTTTTGGTTGGCCAGCAGCAGATTCACGTACCCTTCCCTGGCGATGTCGTAGGTGTGGCGGTTGATACATTTTAGGGAACGGCCGTCTGCCGTCAGCGGTTCGCGGCAAACGGGGCAGCTGTAAATGAATTGTTCGTTATCGTGATCTAGCAAGGGGGACTCCGTTTTCAAAAAGCATTTGTCTACAGCAGGCGCCGAAAAAGATAAAGCGATTCTAACAAGTCGCCAGGAGAGCAACAAATTAAGGGAACAAGAGAGAAAAATACCTTTTCACAAAAGATTTCCTCTTGACTAACATACGATAATCGTTTATTATTTCCCTATGAAACAAATCAGCATTCAAATTACCGATGAAACTGCCCGGCAAATTGCGGCTCTGGCAGAACAGTGGGGCCTACCTGTGCAGCGGCACAACACCCCCGTTATCGAACGAGCCATTGCCACCCTCTTCATGCTGGAAATTGGGTATGAAGAATACAGTAAACGCCTGGAAGCAATGGGCGCAGTCAAGGAGTTATTATGATGTCAACCGCAACCAAGTTTGAGCAGCAGCTGCCAGAGTTAATGCGCCACCTGGAGGTCACGCTTCGCTCTGGCTACAACATTCGCCAATCCTTTGCCATTATGGCGCAGGATTTGCCCCAGCCAATCGCTGCCGAGGTCCAAACTATCTCCGAGGCGTTGGAAAGCGAGTCCCCGCTTTTGCCCACCCTGGACAGCTGGGTACGGCGCTCCCCCAGCCCTGATCTCGACCTGCTGGTTGCCGCCATCAAGGTCCAGTTGGAAGTAGGCGGCAATCTGGCCGACAAGCTGAAATTTTTGCAGCAGCTCCTGGCACAGCGGCAGTTGAGATAGCTTTCCTGACGGCGTCTGTGACTTTAGCCAACCGGATGTGAGGCTTCCACCAGGTTGGTAACCTGATCTAAAAAAGGTGGCAGCTGCGATTAATTTTGCAGTTGTCACCTTTCTCGATACGGCCACATTTTAACACACTCCGCAAACATCTTTCTCCTAACAATTCACAGAAGTGAGAAGTGAGAAGTGGCGTGGGTCATTTTTTCTTCTCACTTTTGCTTTTTTTGGTAAGTGGGCTTACGGTTTCTTTTTCTCTTGTTGGTAAAATCGGCGCAGATGTTCACCTTTAAATGTTTTGACTGCAGCGGCTTCTTGCCGTGCAGTTTTCATCATACCATTTCTATAAAAAGGACAAGAGAATGTTGGATTTTACGGCCGTTCGTAACAAAGAGATGACCTACGCTGAATGGGTCGCCGATTTAACCGTTGCTGACTTACATGATTTGACGAATGAGGTCGTTGATTATCAACTGGGTTTGTTGGCAGACTGCACGGATGCGGATGTGGTATTTGTCCCGCAAGATCCCAATGCAGATGATCCATATGCCGAAGATGAGGCGGAGCGGGATTTGGCCTGGACGCTGGGACATCTGATTGTGCACGTCACCGCATCATCTGAAGAGAGTGCGGCGCTGGCGGCAGAGATGGCGCGTGGCGTGGTGCGCGACGGCCGTTCCCGCAGTGAAGTGCCGTGGGAAACGGTCACCACCATCGCCCAGTGCCGCCATCGGCTGGAAGAAAGCCGCCGGATGCGCCTGGCCAGCCTGGAAATGTGGCCCAATGAGCCGCACCTGGACAACGTGAAAATGGGGGAACGGGTGGGTAAGATTGATGCTTACGTCCGCTTCATTTTTGGCCTCAGCCATGATCAGGGGCATCTGGCCCAGATTGAGAACGTGATTGCCCAGGCCAAAACGGCCCGCGGCGCGTAATTGGGTAATTTGCTGAGGGTTGGCGGCTTTCGTTCAGAATGACAATACAAGTTCTTTTGTCATGCTGAGGTCCTCCGAAGCATCCCGCCCGCTTGTTAATCAGCGATGCATTGTTTTAGCCCAAGGCGTTGGATATGGGTTCCTTGCGGGATTCTTCACTTCGTTCAGAATGACAATTGAAGGTTAGTTGTCATGCTGAGAGCCTGTGCTGAGGCTGCCGAAGCATCCTCCGAAGCATCCTGCCCGCTTGTTAATCAGCGATGCGCTGTTTTAGCCCAAGGTGCTTGCGATGGGTTCCTTGCGGGATTCTTCACTTTGTTCAGAATGACAATTGAAGGTTAGTTGTCATGCTGAGAGCCTGTGCTGAGGCTGCCGAAGCATCCTCCGAAGCATCCCATCCGGTGGTGAATAGTTCCTATGATGTCACGTTGGTTTGATTTGGCCCGGAGTTTGGGGATTGGCGAGGCGGCCGCCGAAGAAATCTGGCGGGGGCTGGCGGCGGGGTATGGGGCGGACGGCCGTTTCTACCACAACCTCGCCCACATCCAGCACGCTTTAGACATTGCTGATCAATTGCAAGAAGTGGCTGCGGATTTTACGGCCGTTCAGCTGGCCATCTGGTTTCATGACGTGGTGTACGATCCGCGCCGCAGCGACAATGAGGCCCAGAGCGCCGCCTTCGCGGAGCGCGTGCTGCGTCCGCTGGGCATGCCGGACGAAACGTTGACCACCGTAACCAACCTCATTTTAGCGACGAAAAGCCATGAAACTGCCGTACCCGACCCTAACGTGTTTGTCATCCTGGATGCCGATCTGGCGATTTTGGGCGAAACGGCGGCGCGATACGATGCCTACGCCCGGGCCATCCGGCAGGAGTACGGCTTTGTGCCGGAAGCGGCGTATGTGGTGGGGCGAACGGCCGTCTTGCAAAACTTCCTGGCGCGTTCACCGTTTTATTTTACGGAGAAGATGCGGGTGTGGGGGGATACGGCCGTTTACGAGAATTTGAGGCGCGAGCTGGCAGAATTACAAAAGCGGAACACAGAGGGGCACTGAGAACCACAGAGTTGCACAGAGGCTCAAGAAATTCTCTGTGTAACTCTGTGTCATCTCTGTGAAACTCTGTGTTCCAAAAAATTCCCAAAATTGTTTAACTTTCAGTTAGCACTTCATCCGTGCGGGTGTCGCGGGTGAGCGTGACCCAGCGGCGGCAGCCGTAGGTGTGGAACCACGCTTCACGCTGCGGTCCTTCTGGGTTGTTGTGCATGAAGGCCCGGTCCAGGTCGCGCTCATCCGGATCGGTGATTTGCTCCGGCACGGCCAGGATTTCGCCAAAAACAAACTCTTCAAGCGGCCGTTTGCCGCAGTGTGGGCAGGGGATTTGGATGCTCATGTTTTTTCCTTTGTTCGGTAATCGGTAATCAGTATTCAGTAATCAGTTAACTGACCTACTGATTACTGACCTATTGACCTACTGCTAATGCGTCCCCGCCGACCCCCGGTCCGCCTTCGTGCGGTCGTGGGCGAAGCGGTTTAGCGAGAACGGGGCGATCAGGTCTGGCGTTTGGCCGGTGGCGATGAGCTGGGCCATCTGCTCACCGCCTGCCGGGATCGCTTTGAAGCCCCAGGTGCCCCAGCCGGTGGTGATGACAAAGCCATCCACCCCCGTGAAGCCCATGATGGGCGAATAATCCGGGCTCATGTCGCAGACGCCGGTCCATTGGCGCAGCACGCGCAGGTTGCGCATGAAGGGCAGCAGCGTGACGGCGCGATGGGAGCAGGTCTGCAAGAAATGATGTCCTGAACGGTACGAATAGCTCGGCTGGCGGTCGATCTCGGCCCCAACCAGCATCTCGCCCCGCGCCGTTTGCGAGACGTAAAAGAGCAGGCTGGTGGAGGCGACGATGGGATGGAATTTCTGCTCGTAATGGTTGGTGACAAACGCTTGCAGCGGATGGGTGCGGATGGGCAGGCGCAGTCCGGCCAGCGCCGCCAGCCCAGTGACGTGGCCGCCCACGGCGCTCATCACCACGTTGGCGTGCATCGGGCCAGCGGTCGTTTCCACGCCGATGACGCGGCTGCCGGATTTGATGAGGTTGGTAACGGCCGTATTCTGATGCACATGCACCCCACGATTCATCGCTCCTTCGGCCAGCGCCCAGACAACCCGGTCGTGCCGGGCTGTGGCCGCTTCCGGATGGTACGAGCCGCCCATCACCGGCCAGACGCCGCCGCCGGTCAGATCGACCTCCGGGCAAATTTCCTGAATTTGCCGGGGGGTGACGTACTCCGTTTTGGCGCCAAAAGCAGTGTTGATTTCAGCGCGGGCGGTTTCCTGGCGAACGGCCGCTTCGCTGTGCGCCATCCACAAAATTCCCTTTTGGGCGTGCATCATCCAGCGGCCCGTTTCCTGCTCCAGCGTCTGGTACAGCTCCAGACTGCGCTGGTAGAAGCGCACCGCCTCCGGGATGCCGTAGTTGGCCCGGATAACGGTGGTGTTGCGGCCCGAATTGCCGCCGCCGATATATTTGCGCTCCAGCACGGCGACGTTGGTGATGTTGTGCCGCGTCGCCAGATAATAGGCCGTCGCCAGCCCATGCCCGCCGCCACCGATGATGATCACATCGTAATTTTTCTTCGGCTCGACCCATTTGAAGTTGACTTGTTTTTCCTGAAATTCGTTCATTTTTTTTAGTGATAAGTGATAAGTGAAAAGTAAAAAGTAGCCCACTTTTCACTTTTCACTTTTTACTTTTCACTCCTCCATCCTCTCGGCAAAATCGGCCGCATACGGGGCGGGGACGATGAACAACACCTGGTCCTCTTCCAGCCACAGCTTGGTGGGGATACCTGCCACGGCTCCCTGGGCAAAGGCGGGACGGCCGTTCGGGACTTCCCAGGCACAATTCTGCGCCAAAAACTCAGCCGCTTCCGCTGCATCCAGCCACGTCCCGGCAAAACCACCCTCGCTGATGACGATGGCGTGCGGGTCGTGGGCCAGAATAACGGATTCATCCTGCAGCGGCGGGGTGACAAACAGCTCGTCGGCGGCAAAGCGCAGCGCCAGGGAGCTTTGCGGGAAGTCGGCACTGTCTAGCACGGCGGGTTTAGCGACGATGCGCGTCGCGGCGATGCGTTTAAGCACGGGCACGGCTGGCCTCCTTATCGTAAAACGGTAATGGGACGCGGCGGGCGGAACGGCCGTCTATCGTCACTTCTTCGGGCAAAACACCGTCAAAATAATAGAGCCAGCCCAGCATGACGGCTTTGTTCAGCACGGGCGACCAGGCGCTGGAGGTGATATGCCCGGCAAACTGGCCATCGTGCCAGATGACCGCGCCTTCGATGGGGGCGGGGCCATCTGGTATCTCCAGGCCGACCAGCAGCCTGTCCAGCGGAATCTGGTTGGTGCGGCTGACGGCGTGGCGCCCCATAAAGTCGGGCCTGTCCAGCCGCACGGCCCATTCGTGCTGAATGCGGCGCGGCGTCGAGTCGAAATCGGTGTCCTGCCCGACGAGAATGTGCCCTTTTTCCAGCCGCAGCCGGACCAGCGCTTCCAGGCCATGCGGCCGTATGCCCAACTCCTGCCCCAGTTTCATGAGCGCCCGCCACAGCGCAACTGAGTGTTCGGCGGGATGGTGCAGCTCGTAGGAGAGCTCGCCGGTGAAGCTGAGGCGGAAGACGTGGCAGGGCACGCTCGCCACGGTGGCTCGCAGGTGGCCCAGCCAGCCCGGCGGATCGTCCAGCCCGGCTTTGGCCAGCAGCTTTTTGGCCAGCGGCCCCGTCACGTTGATCGCGCCCAGGCTCATCGTCTGGTGCAAAATGTGCACGTCCATGCCCCAACTGGCGGCCCAGTCGCGCAGCCACATCTCGGCATGGCTGACGCCGCCGCTGGTGAAGGTGAGCGTGTAGCGCGTGTCGCTCTCTTTGCAGATGAGGCCGTCGTCGAAGACGTAGCCCCGTTCATTGAGCAGAAGGACGTAGCGGGAACGGCCGTCTTTTATCGTAGGCACCTGGGTGGGGTACAGCCGCTCCAAAAATTCCAGCGCGTCGGGGCCGGAGACGATCATCTTGCCCAGCGTGCTCACGTCCATGATGGAAACGGCTTCGCGCACGGCCCAATATTCGCCGTCGGGATCGCCATAGGTCCAGGGCCGCCACCAGCCGCCGCTGCGCTCCATCTGCGCCCCCAGGCGGCGGTGTTCCCCGTCCAGCGCGGTGCGGGCGGTGGCGTGGTGGTGCGCCCCGGCGGCGATTTCACCCATGGTCAGCTGCCGGGTGACCGGCCGGGCGGTGAACGATGGCTGGAGCACCTTGCCTTTTTCTAGCAAAAAGCTGCGCAGGTAGGGCAGGCAAACCGAGCCCTGGCAGGTGCCGGTTCCGGCCAGCGTAGCCCGCTTGACGAGCTCCATCTCGTGGAAACCCTGCTGCCAGACGGCCTCTAAATCGGCCACGGAGACACCTTCGCAGGGGCAGACGAGCCCTTCTTTGGGGCAGGCGGGGATGTCTGATTCGCGGGCGGCATCGCCCACGGCGCGCACGGGCAGATCGTGCCCCATGCGGAAGAGGGCATTGCGCGGGTGGAGGCCCAGGCCGAGAACGGCCGTATCGCAGCCATACCTATGCTCCTGTCCATCTTCGGTTTGCATGATGACGGTGTGGAGACGGCCGTTTTCCCCCTCAAAACGGATCAGTTCACCCTCCGCCAGTTCGTAGTCCAGGCCGCTGGGCGGTGTGCCAAATGCCACGACGCGCCCCAAATCGAGGCCGGCCTGGGCCAGCTTTTCCGCCGCCCGGCTGGTGAGCAGCCCGGCCAGCTCAGAGCCCGGCACGATGGGCAAAATTTCCGCCGCACCGGTGGCCACGATGACCTCGTCGTGGGCGTGGATGTGCCACATTTCGGCATCGGTGCGGGCCACCACCAGTGGGCCGGGGTAGATGCCAATCGCCTCCTGGCCCTGGGCCGCGTCCAGGACAACGACCTGTTTGCCCTGCGCCTCGGCTTCGGCAGCGGCCGCTTGCCCCGATTCGCCCGCACCGACCACGACCACGTCGCAAAAGAGGTTGCGCGCGGGCACGGCGGGCATGACACGATCTTCGGCGGGCAGGGGCGGGTACTTTTGCAAATGGTGGCGCTGGACCACCGTGCCCGGTTTGGCCGCCGTCTGGCAGGTGCGCACGTAGCTGACGCCATCGGCGGTGGCCAGGCAGTTGTGGCAGTCGCCGCCCAGGCAGAGGCAGCCGCCGCCGGTGGGCTGAATCCCGGCGCGCAGCAGGGCGATGAGCAGAGAGTCACCGGGTTCGTAGGGATACGGCCGTCCATCAACAATCAGTCGCATAGGGGTGTTCCTTCAGGATTGGTTGGGTTTATGAATTGCGGCGTATGTTACCACTTTTGCTGGGAGGGGACGATGGTTTTTTTGAGGGGAAGCAGGGGTTTTCAGTAGTCGCGATTTTTGGACGCGGACCAGCGCGGATGGCGCGGAATGTTGCTAAGCTCGGACATGGCTCAGGATTTCGTCCACGACGCGAACAAGCGGCTGTGTGGCATCGATTACGATACCGTCGCTGGGGATGTCTTCTTTTGTGGCGTGTAAACGTAGGATGAGTTCCCGCTCGCTCTGGCTCTTGCCCCAGTCATCATCCGGGCGGTTGTCGAGCCGTTTATTGAGTGTGTCTACATCAACCTCTAAGACGAAGACTTTATCAAAAACATCTATGAACTCGTGGAAATTCCGAGAACCGCCACAGAAGAAAGTGACTTCGTCGTCCTGATTGGCGGCCAACCGCCTTACTTTTGCGACATCCCAAAGATTACTGGCGTGTCTGATTTCGGGGGATGAAAAGGTGATGAGCCTCTCGCCAGTTGTTGGGTCTGTGTGTTGGCGCAGGTCTCGATCACTGTTGAGGGCTGCGTAACCACGTCGGCGCAGCTCGTGACATACCGAGGTTTTGCCCGTGCCGGAGACGCCCTCGATAAGATAATTTCGCTTACCCATTGTCCTTACTTTTTGGAGTGTTTGTTGGATGATTAGACATTGTTATGCCTCTTTTTAACCGCATCTCCTGGCAGGCAGCGTCACTTCATGACCGAAGCCGAGACAGGTGTGCAAAATCAGCACGGTCCTTTGCCGCGTCTTCCATATCGTCGCGGGGGGTTGACTTACCATGGAGCAGAGATTCAAACCCAAGCAGACGCGACTGCACGCCGTGCAGCTCACCGACATCGTCTGCCAGCGCAGCCATGCCAGGCCACTCAACTGACCCAGACCGCAAAGGCAGGTACACACGGCCGTCGTCGCCGTGAACGAGATATGTTAGCTCCAGACGGACACCACCGCGCTCAAATCCTGTGCCTCCGTCCTCATCATATTCTGGCGCGTGACGCCAGCCGTGGGTCAGCAGCAGCGTCGTAATCTGCGGCACGTCTACGAACCACACCGCTATATCTACGTCGTCATGTAACCTTGTCACCGACCCAACGTAAAAGTCGACGGCCCAGCCGCCGAACAACCAGTAGTCGATTCCTGCCTGCTGCAAGCTGCTGCTCACTTCGGCAAGCGCGGACAACTGCCGCGATGCTTGCTCGTCAATCACAGCTGAATACCGGCGCGCGGCAGGGCGATAAGAAGGGAGTTACCGGGTTTGTAGGGATACGGCCGACCATCTACGATGAGTCGCATAGGAGTGTTCCTTCATGGTGGATTGGGTTGACGAGTTGGCGGGTATGTTACCACTTTTGGTGGTAGGGGGCGATGGTTTTGCTATTCTTTTGAGAGTTTTTCAATCGACTTTGTTGACTGAATGTTGAAGATATGAGTATGGATATAAATGAGATCAGGCTTTCGCCGAATATAGTTAGGAGGACGCAGACGTCTTATTGGATTGGGGGGTCCAATACTGTTCAAATAATTGTTTGTCCTCCTCCTTCAAGTTGTTACGAACTATTTTTAAATAATTATAAATATGTAGAACTCCAGAATGTCCTCTTTGCTCTTGTGTAAGAGTATCTCCCTTAAGCTTCCATTCCAATTTCTTTAACCCCTTCCATAGAAGCTTGTTAATTTCATCTTCTAGCTTTGGTATATGGGGTTCGAGATCTGCGAAACCGTAAGATGCAACCCATCCTTGAATCAGATTTCGAGTAGAGGTTAATAACTTTAGGATAGTCTTTGCCTGGTTGTTATTGTCATGTACTAGAGCTCTTAACTTCTGCACGAGTTTTTTTTGTTTTTCCTTGGCAGGCCATATGCGTGCTCCATTGAATTGCAAACCTAGGAATTGCACTGGAGTTTGTGTTGGCTTCACAATTCGAGTACGACCTTCTCTATCATCCCTCTTATGGAGTTCCAGTTTTAGTTCACCTTCAAGAATATCACGCGAATATTCATATGCGCTTTCTGCTTCATCCATAGTTTTGCACATGACTATGAAATCATCGGCATAGCGTATTAACCTGAAATTGGCGTTTAGCATTTTCTTGTCAAATTCAGAAAGAAAAACGTTTGAAAACAATGGGGACAAATAACCCCCTTGTGGTAATCCTGTTGAGCTGTTGGGGAAAAGGTCCCAATCTTCTTCAGGAAGGTCTTCTCTATTGCCGATTTCCATATCAAACGCGTTTGCAACGAGATCTTGTAAAGTGTCATCAGGAAGAGCGGGAAAAACCATCTCCTGTAGAAGTTTGTCCACATCTACATTATCAAAAAAGCTCACAATGTCGCCTTCATATACAATTCCACAGCCATCTTGATGATATTTCAACATCTGCTTAACGGCTGATTGAACTCCACGCTTTGGTAAGTACGCATGGCTGGCAGGATTTGTGAGATTAAATGCTTTCAGGAGGTTTCTTTCTAATTGTCTGGTAATAGCACGCTGAACAACTCTGTCCCGGATGTCGGCTATCTGCAAAGGTCTTTTTTTATTTCCCTTTTTTCTTATGGTGACAGCTCTGAGTGATCCAAATTCATACGAGTTACTGAGTAATTGGTCTCTAATGAGTTCCAAATTGCTTTTTAGATTCGATTGAAAGTCTTGAATTGTCTGTTCGGATTGACCACGAGAGAGAGGATTTGAGCTACGACTTATATCTTCCCAGGCTTTTTGAAGATTTGGTCGAGTGGCGATTTTGCCTATGAGTGTTTTGGGAAAAGCCATGAAAAAAATTTAAAAAGCTTTGAGCGTTTTCGAACCGGCGAACGCCGATGTAGTGTGTTACTCAAAGCTTTCAACTTTCTGATTGTTAAAATTTTCTATCCATGCTCGGGCCAGCATCAAGAATATCGTTAATAGCTGCATACCGCAAGCCAGGATAAACTTGGCAGTAGGTCTACTGGCAGCAGGCGAACCTGCTTTTCCAGTTGAACTGCTTATGCCATCTGCGGCATTACAAACAACATTGACTCGGAAATTATATTCACTGTTCATCTTGCCACCCCTTGATTCTGCCTTACAAACTTCGGGCAAAACCGCAATCGTTGACATAATATCACGGGCCGTAGTTGACATAACGCCAACTGCCTCGCCGCCCAACTCATTTAAATTCCCTATCACCACTGTGCTCGAAAAGATAACATCCACACTACACACGGTGGAGGGTGAGTTAACCGGGTTCATCCATGCTCGGGCCAGCATCACGATTATCGTTAATAGCTGCATACCGCAAGCCAGGATAAACTTGGCAGTAGGTCTACTGGCAGCAGGCGAACCTGCTTTTCCAGTTGAACTGCTCAAATTTTACCAGAAAAGAGAATTTGCGCAATATGTGGGGATGAATTTGAGGTTTCCCCCCACATATTGTGTACTTTGCAAGAAATAGTTATTGAATTTTAGTAACCTTGGGCGATTTTAAAAAGAATAGAATAGGTGTGCAGAAACATGGCCAGCTGATGTCGAAGGTAGAGCTGGGGTGGGGATTTGGCTAATCTTCCCGGTGATCGTCAATTGCTCTGGGCTGGATAATGGGTGCTGAAGGTATACGGCCGTTTCACCAAACGCAATTATCCGTGGTGTGCTTGAGGTGGTGTGGGGATACGGCCGTAGGCCTGAGGATTTCCAGTTAGTGCCAATGCCAGCCCCAGCCCATAAAAAACTATGGACTAATTGAAGTCCTGCCCGGGACAGGCTCAAATAGCCAGAAATTGATCGATCCTCGCCGTCATTTTCTTCTGACTTTGTTTTTGGAAGCGGCCAATGAATGCTTGTGCTTGTTTTTTCTGCAACGTTTCTGACAAATCAATCAGGACATGTTTTCCGTTTTTATGTTCAAATACCATCATGAGTGGCGCGTCTTCGACATACCCCAGGGTCATACCAAGCAGTAGTTTGGCAGCTAAATTCAGATTCTCTTGAGTTAAATCAGAATCATTGTATGAGCCATGAAAAATGTGAGCTCCATCCGGAATCTGCGAGGATAACGTTGGGTTATCTAATTCCTGGCTTAGAAAATCGGATAACCGATCTAAATTTTTATCCGTGAGATTCGTGTCATTATTTGCCTTCATCATATTCATCCTCATACGCTTCACGGTATGTTTGCCAAAACTGCTTAATATGGGCGATTGCATCGTTTAAAGCAAGGTTTTTATTAATGGCCGGTTGAGCGGTTTTCTTTTGTCCACCGGAAGGAAACATATGGCCAGTTGCTCAGACCTGGACAATGCGTGCCAAACGTGTACGGCCGTTCTATCACCAACCTCAATACTCCCTCTCCAGCGATGACCCTACCATTTCCAGTAAAGCTTTGGCTTTGACAGCAACGGCCGTTGGATTCTTGCCCGTGTTGGTGGCCATAAAGAGGGCCAGGTCTACATCTGGCAGCCAGCCCACATAGGCCGCGGTGCTTGGGTCAGCCCCAGCATGTTCAGCCAACAAATGCTGCTGGCTGCTTGTGAGGAACCAACCGATACCCACCCCGTCCATTGTCGCCGCTTCTGTATTGTGAGGGGTCTGAAGTGGCAGAATCATGCTAACCATTTCCCTGAGCGACTGTGGTGAGAGAACGGCCGTTTTCCCACCTGTAAGAAAAGCCAGGAAATGGCTCATGTCATTGCCTGATGACCAGAGACCTCCGGTTGGGGTAAAGGCATTTATCAGCTTGGTGGCAAAAGGCGCTGCTTCGGGCGGATCAGAAAATGGCAAGTAGCAGGTAGCGATGTTGGCTGCATTGCGCACAGTTTCAGAAAAGCCGCTGTGCGTCATGCCCAGCGGAAGCAGGATGTGGTTAGTGACGTGGTCCGTATATTTTTGCCCTGCGGCTCGTTTCAGCGCCTCGGCCAGGAGGGCGACACCCAAATTGGAATACGACACTTGGGTACCGGGTGTAAACATGAACTCGACTTGCGGCAGTGAAGCGATGATTTCCTCAATAGAGGGAAAAACCATCTTTTCGAGGGTTTCCCGACGGGGCGGGAACTCTTGCATCGCCTGCATCAGGGCTGGCAGCGGCGGCATCGGAGGAAGGCCAGTGGTGTGCGACACCAACTGTTGGAGGGTGATGCCGGAGAGGGCACTGCCCTTCACTTCAGGCAGGTACATTGCCAGGGGATCTTGTAACTGAAGTCGATTGGCGTCACGGAGCTGCATGAGTGTAACGGCCGTAAAAATCTTCGTAACCGACCCCAGGTGATAAATTGTGTCTGAATCGGCTGCTCTTCTGGCGTCTAAATCGGAGAAACCATAGTTATTGGACCAAATGGGCGCCTGGCGATAGGTGATAACGGCCGAAATGCCAGGCAGCTGTTCCTGTGAATAGAGGTCATGCAGTTGTTTATCCATCTGGTCCAAGGTTTTTTGATTTAACTGGGTCATTCTACCTCCTAACGATTTAGGATTGATGCGGCGCGGCTCAGAAAAAACTTTCTAAGAACCAACGAGTAAGCCACACCCTACCTGAAAAAGTACCTTATGACCAGGATAATCCCCTGGATGAGTATGATAGATATAATAAAAACTGCCAGACCACGCCCTTTATATAACCAATGGTGCTAGTTTGAGTTGAGCACCGGATTCTCCTATTCTGAGGGTGACAAACCTATATCAGAAAGGAGAATCCAATGCCTACCGAAGATTTTATCATTGAATTGTTCTGCCAGGTGGATGACACCA
>JBGTCV010000096.1:0-8233 GCA_041748655.1 Promineifilaceae bacterium (SeqCode)
GTCAAGGTCCATTAACCCCATCGCTTTGGTCAAAGCTTTATGGGCATGCACGTCTTCTAATGTCGCTTCTATACTCTTTGCCATTTTTCGTTTTTGGCCAATTTTACCACTTCACCACACAAAACCTCAGAGAACCCAAAATACAATCCGTCATTATACAAATGAGACGATACAGGTTGCGAAAAATAACGGGTTTGGGTTGTTTTTGGGACCATTTACTTACCCGCCCTTAACGTAATCAGGCCCCAATGTAGCATATTTGTTCTAGACACATGGTAAAAATCTCGTGACTTTTACGGCCGTTTCAACTCCATTTGACAATCTCCCCGAACCCGCAGAGAATAACAGATTCGTCTCGTTATCAAGCAATGGGCAAAGGATTCTCTCCATGCGACTTTATTGGGAAATTGCACGGCGCAGCTTTCGGCGGCATTTGACATACCGGGCGGCGACCATCGCCGGGCTGTTCACCAACTTTGGCTTTGGCTGGCTGCGCGTTTCGGTACTGCTGGCGCTGTACGACGGCCGTCCCGTCGTCGAAGGCATCACTGAATCCGGGCTGTACGCCTACGTGGCGCTGACCCAGGCGGTGATTGGCTACCTCGCCCTATTCGGCTGGTTCGAGCTGATGAACTCAATCCACAGCGGCGAAGTTGGCTCCGATCTGCTCAAGCCGATGCACTATTTTTATTTCTGGCTGGCCCAGGATGCGGGCCGGGCGTTGGTGACTTTGCTGCTGCGTGGGGTGATCATTATGCTGCTGTTTGCCCTGGTTTTCCCCATGACCTACCCTACCAGTCTGGGGCAGTGGCTGGCGTTGGGAACGGCCGTATTGCTCAGTTGGCTCGTCAGTTTTACCTATCGCTTTGTGGTTAATCTGGCTGGATTTTGGACGCCCAATGCGCGAGGCATCGGCCGTTTTGGCTATACGCTGGCCTGGTTCTTTTCCGGCTTTTTGATGCCGCTGCGCCTCTTCCCCGACTGGGTACAGACGCTAGCTTACTGGACGCCATTTCCCCACATGCTCAACACGGTAGTGGAAGTTTACCTGGGCATTTTGCAGGGGCCAGCGCTGTGGCAGGCGCTGCTGATGCAGATGGTGTGGGCCATTGCGTTGGCTGTGTTGGGGCAGGTTTTGTTGGGAACGGCCGTACGCCGTCTCGTCATTTTGGGAGGATAAGGTGCGTCATAGTTTAAGCCTCTACCGCCGCCTGCTGGGCGTGCAGCTGCGCTCCCAAATGCAGTATCGCGCCTCGTTTTTGCTCGATTTGTTCGCCACCGGGCTGATTGTGCTGTTTGAATTTGGCTCCGTAGCCCTGGTTTTGCAACGGTTCGACAACTTGCAGGGCTGGCAGCTGCCCGAAATCGCCTTCCTGTACGGCTTTGTGGAAATCGCCTTTGGGCTGATGGACATGCTCTTCAGTGGCTTCGACCCGCCTAACTTTGGTCTGCGGGTGCGCCAGGGCACCTTCGATCAGCTGCTGCTGCGCCCCCTCAACATCACTGCGCAAGTCATGGGTTCCGATCTGGCGCTGCGTCGCATCGGCAAGATTGCCTTGGGCGTGGGCATTTTTGTCTATGCCCTGTCGCTCAACGATATCGCCTGGACTTTGCCCAAGCTGATCTATTTGCCCATTGTCCTTGCCAGCCTGGTGGCCTATTTTGGCGGCCTCTTTATCATTGGCAGCACCATCACCTTCTGGACGGTTGACTCGATTGAGGTGCTGAACATGCTCACCTACGGCGGCAGTTTCACCATCTCTTACCCGATGACCATTTATCCAGAGTGGCTGCGCCGCTTTTTCACCTACATCGTCCCGGCCATCTTCCTGAATTTTTACCCGGCGCTCTACTTTTTGGACAGGCCAGACCCGCTCAACTTCCCGACCTTTGCTCCATTTCTGGCGCCGCTGGTGGGCTTTGGCACGCTCTGGCTGGCGCTGCGTTTTTGGCGCTTTGGCATTTGGCATTACCAAAGCACAGGGAGCTAATCCACAGATTTACACAGATTGCGCAGATTAACTTTGTTATAAACCAAAAATCTGCGCTAATCTGCGAAATCTGCGGATAGGAAATAAACATGATTGAAGTAACGAATTTGCAAAAACATTTTTCAGTGGGGAAGCATTATTCCGGGCGATTTGGGGCGGTGCGCAGCTTTTTTTCGCGGGAATCGCGGCTGGTGCGGGCGGTGGATGGCATCAGTTTTGGCGTGGGGAAAGGCGAGTTGGTAGGGTATCTGGGGCCAAACGGTGCGGGAAAATCGACGACGATTAAGATGCTGACCGGGCTGTTGGTGCCATCTGGGGGTGAGATGGTGGTAAACGGCCGTATCCCCCACAAAGATCGTCAGCAGTACGTCGCTCGCATCGGCGCAGTCTTTGGCCAGCGCACCACGCTCTGGTGGGATTTGCCCGTCATCGAGTCGTTGGAACTGCTGCGCCACGTTTACAAAATCCCGCCAGCCCTGTTCCAGCGAAATCTGGCCGAATTCACCGAGATGCTGGAGATGGAGCCATTCCTGCACACGCCGGTGCGCTCCCTCTCGCTGGGGCAGCGGATGCGGGCCGACATCTGCGCCGCCCTGCTGCACAATCCCGACCTGCTCTTTCTGGACGAGCCCACCATCGGGCTGGACGTGGTGGCCAAGGAGCGCATTCGTCAGTTTATCCAACACATCAACGCGGAGCGGGGCACCACGGTGCTGCTCACCACCCATGATCTGGCCGATGTGCAGCGGCTGTGCCGGCGGGTGATGATTATTGATCGGGGGAAATTGCTGTTTGACGGCCGTTTGCAAGCGCTGCAAGATCAATTTGGCGGCAAGCGGGAGCTGGTGGTCGATTTTGCCCAGGAATATGAGACGGCTGAGGTAGATGGCGCGACGGTCATTGAGCACCAGAGTTTACGCGTCACGTACCAGTTTGAACGGGGCGTTGTTTCGGCTTCGGAGTTAATCGGCCGTTTGTCGGCAAAATACCGGGTGCAGGATTTAGCCGTGCGCGAACCGGACATAGAGGCTACCATTCGGCGGATTTATGAGGAGCGGTTGTTGGAAGCATAATGAATTTATCCGCAGATTACACAGATTTCCGCAGATTTTTTGCTCTTAATTTGCAGCTGCTTTATTAACATAATGTCAATTGTTTACGATATACAAAACCTGAGCAAAACGTATTCGGCACAGGCCCAACCGGCTAACGACAACATCACGCTGCAAATTCGGCGGGGTGAGATTTTTGGCCTGCTGGGCGACAATGGCGCAGGCAAAAGTACGCTGGTCAAACAGATGGTCAATTTGCTGCGTCCCACCACGGGGACGATTCGGCTGTGGGAACGGCCGTTAACTACCAATCCTCTGCATGTCCCACTCCATGTTGGCTACATGCCGCAAGACAGCGCCGCGCTCAACAACCTCACCTTTGGTGAAGCGCTTTACTTCACTGCCCATTTGCGTGGTTTGTCGCGCCAGAACGCCCGGCAGGAGTGTGACCGGCTGCTGGCGCTGTGGCAAATTGAATCACTACGCGATCAGTACAGCTCCCGGCTTTCTGGCGGGCAGCGTCGCTTACTGCGATTGGCGGTAGCGATGGCCGGTCAACCACCCATTCTCATTCTGGACGAGCCGACCAACGATCTGGACCCTCAGCGGCGCAAGCTGGTTTGGGACGTCCTGCGTGAGGAAAATCAACAGCGGGGAACAACGATCATTTTTATTACCCACGATGCCATCGAAGCAGAAAAGGTGATCCAGCGGGTAGGCATCATGCACGCAGGGAAACTGGTAGCAAACGGCCGTCCCAGCGAGTTAAAACAGGCGGTCGATCAGCAGCTGCGGCTGGAACTCTTTTTTACCCCCGGTCAGGAGCCAGTAGTACCCGGGCATTTGCCCAGGCGCGTGATGCAGGCAGGTCACTGGCTGCTGCTATTAAACTGGAATGAAGTAACGGCCGTACTCAACCAACTAGACCTCAGCCAAATTGATGATTTTCGGCTCTACACCGCCACCCTGGAGGATTTATACTTACATTATGCCACCCGCCCGTAACGCCCAACCCTTTGTCCGGCAAATCTGGAACCTGCTGCTCATCGAACTGACCAACTGGCGCTGGTCCTGGCGCAGCATGATTGTCCTGGGCACCATCGCCCCACTGCTGAGTATGTTAGGTCTATCTGTGTTTGCCCGTGACGCCGGGGCAGAAGCCCTGGCTTACGTCCTCACCGGCAACATCGTCCTGGCGCTTATGTTTGGCATCATGAACAATGTGCAAAGTCACCTCATTTTTATGCGCTTCATGGGGTCCTTGGATTATTTTGGCACGCTGCCTGTACGCAAATCTGCCCTCATTGTAGCCATTATTTTGGCCTTTTTCTTGCTGGCGCTGCCTGCTGTGCTGGTGACAATTTTTGTGGGTAGCTGGCTGTTGGGAATTACCCTGCAACCAAGTTTGTGGCTGCTGCTTGTCATCCCCATCTGTACGGTGCCGCTCTCCGGCGTGGGCGCCTTGATTGGCGTTTTGGCCCGCACCCAGGCAGAGTCCGGCACCATCAGCACCTTACTCACCCTGGTGATGCTGGGTACTGGCCCTGTGGTTATTCCACCAGATCGACTGCCGCCATTTTTACAAACTCTGGGGCGATTGAGTCCGGCTACCTACGCCGCCTCCGCCTTGCGCCAGACGCTGTTGGGGCCGGTCACCCCACAGCTTTGGCTCGATTTGAGCGTTTTACTACTGTTGGGCGGCTTCGTTTTTTGGCTGGTAGACCGCAAAATGGACTGGCGGCAGCGGCAGTAAGCATTGTAGGACTGGCAGTCCTGCTCTAAACAATTGTGAAACTGCTAAGTCTAGAACTGCCAGTCCTGAGTCCGCATTAAGCCGGGCTCAACTCGGCAAAGAATCGGGATTCGGCCACGATCTCGTCGGCGGGGATGAAGGTAGCTTCTTCCACGCTCAGGCCCGTGCGCTGCAAAAACGCCTGCACGACACGGTAGCCCACGGCGTAGCCGCCAAACGTTGGCATTCCGCCCAATGGCTCGTAGCCGCTTGTCTCCGCCAGCGCATCACCAAAGATGTAGCTGCGAATCACGTTGAAATCGCTCTGCTGTAAGCCAGCGGCAATGAGCGTTTTGGCCGCATCCAGCTCAGCCTCATCAAACTCGGTGACGTAAAAGCCCACCACCTCCTTGCCAAAGAGAGACGCGGCAAACGATTCGGCCATGCCTTCCAGCACAATGTACTCGGCCACGCTGGTGGTTTGCGGGTTGAAGGGGAAGACCCGGAAGCGCACCAGATGGTGCATTTCGTGGGCCACCAATCCGGCCAGATGGGGCAGATTGTGCTTATTCGGCTGCCAAAACTGACCGATATAGCGTGGGGCAAACCAGTCCGTCGCGCCCGTGTAGCCGCGCTGCGGATCGTTGGCAAACCGTGCCGGGTCGGCTAGGACCAGCCAGCCTTCGAAGGTGTCAAAAGGCAGGCGGTTGGCATAGGGTGTGAAGCGGGCGGCGGCCTGAACGGCAGCCTCTTTGCCCGTTTGCCAGGCGTTGGCGTCATCCATTGTTTTTAGCAAGGCCGAGATTTCTGCCACCTGATCCGGCAGCAGCCAGCCCCACACTTTAGCCCCGGCAAACGGGTCGTTTTGGTCCATGCCGGGCCGCTGCATCATGCTCATCATCTGCCGCCACGGCTTGATGAACAGTTCCAGGTAAAGCTGCTCGCGCTTGTTGGCATCTGTTTCCGCCAGCAGGCGGTGATAATATTCATTTGTAGGTATCCAATTGCTATTCATGATTTTTCCTCAAGTAGAAAGTAATTGAGTAATTTGGTAATTGAGTAATTTGCCAGTCTGCATTCAATTTCCCAATTACTCAGTTACCCAATTACGCATTCTTATCGCAGTAGACGGTAATCGCCTTGTGCAAGAAGTCCGGCAGGTCTGGGTGTATGGCTTCAAACGTGCTGCGGAAGGCGGGGTCGGCGGCATAACCGCTGCCCAGTCCGCGCATCATTTCAAAGGTGGGTTCGTAAAAGTGCCGGATGTGCTGGTGCCAGCGGGCGACAATGGCCTGGACGGCTTCGCTGTCTGGCGCGTTGCTCAACTGGTAAGCCATATCCGTATAAATCCGGTTACCTTCTTGCAAGATGGCCTCTTTTTGCTCAGCGTTCAGTCGGTTCCAGCGCTGGTTGGACTCTTTCACCTGTTTCGGATCCCAACGCTTGCTGGCCTCTTCAGCATACTCTTTTTGTTTGGCTTCATCGAAGCCGACAAATAACTCTTTATTGTCCATATTAAATTTTCCTTCTAAGTGCAAAATCGTCTTGTCAATCGTATTGATCAGCCTGTCCAGCCGTTTGGCTTGCTGCAGCAGCGCTTCTTTTTGGCTTTGCAGCGAGTGCAGTGTGTTGAAATCGGACTTGTCTAGAATTTCCCGAATCTGTTCCAGGCTGAAATCCAGCTCCTGGTAGAAGCGGATTTGCTGCAGGCGTAAAACGGCCGTTTGGTCATAATACCGATATTTGTTGTCAGCAACGGCCGTTGGCTTCAGCAGATCAATTTGGTCGTAATACCGCAGCGTACGGCGGCTGACGTTGGCCAGGTCGGCGAGTTGTTTAATCGTGTACATGCGCATCTCCAAAACTAAACTTGGACAATCATAAAGTGTGACGTAATGTCAATGTCAAGAGGAATTTTGAAATTGGATTGGAGAGGAGACACAGAGGGACACAGAGAAAAAGCAAATCTCTGTGTAACTCTGCGGTTCTCCGTGCGGCTCTGTGTTCCTTATTTTTCTTCAATCTGGCAAAAGCGGAGGATGGTGAGGGCGAGGGTTTGGGTGCAGGTTTTGAGGTCGGCCAGGGGAACGTGCTCGTCGGGTTGGTGGGCTTTGCGCACGTCGCCGGGTCCAAACATGAGGGTGGGAATGCCGCCCACGTTGACCAGCAGGCGCATGTCGGCCCCGTAAGGCATCCCCTGGATTTGGGGGGGTTGGCCAGTGATTTGTTGGAAGGCTGCGGCCGTTTCCCTCACAATCTCATGCGCCACCGGAATCTCCGCCGGGTCGAACTGCGCCCCCCACCATTCGATGATGGGTGGGTTTTGTTGCAGCCAGGGGTCGTGTTGAACGGCCGTAAACAGATGCTCTTCCAACTGCCGCTTGGCCGCCGCTGGCTCTTCGCCAATCTTTACCCCGTAGCGCCCCTCAAACATCAGCGTTTCCGCCACGGTGGAGGCCCAGACGCCCCCCTGAATTTTGCCCACGCAGATGGGGTACGGCACCGGATAGCTGGCAAACAGCGGATGGTCCACAGCCTGATTGCGACGCTTTTCTAAATCCAGAATCGCCTGATAAACCAGCAAAAACTTCTCCAGCGGATCGACACCCTCGAAGCGCATTGCGCCGTGGGCCGCCTTGCCGGGGATGGTGATGCGAAAGTTGTACGCCCCCGCCTGCGCCGGGGCGATCATTAGCTCGGTGGGTTCCATGATGATGGCTGCCTCTGCCTGGGGGCCACGCAAAACGGCCGCCAGCGTCCCTGCGCCGCCGTCCTCTTCGCCAATGACTGCCTGCACCAGCACCCGTCCTTTCAGCGGCACCCCCGCGTCGATAATCGCTTTGACGGCGAACAGGGCACAGCAAAGGCCCCCTTTCATGTCCAGCGTGCCACGGCCGTATACGTTACCATCTGCTTCGTTGAAGGTGGCGCGCCAGGGCGGGAAATGCCAGCGATCCAGCTCACCTGCCGGAACTACGTCGGTGTGGCCATTGAGGATGAGGCTGGGGCCGTCGCCGCTGCCATAGCTGCCCACAACGCCCAGCCCAGATGTCCGCGCCACTTCGGCGGTGTAGTCGGCGTGTTGGGCAAGTTGGGTGAAATCAATCTCCCAGATTTCTACGTCTAGGCCGAGGGATTGCATGAGAACGGCCGTTTCTTCCTGCACCGTTCTCTCTTCCACCGAGCCATCCAAACTGGGAATCTGCACCAGCCGATTCAGCGCGTGCAGCAGGCCATCAAAATCTAATTTATCAAGTACGATTTGTTCGATTGGGTTCATGGTGTTTGAAGATTTTTTTGGAACACAGAGGTTTACAGAGGAGACTTCACCGGCTGCGCCGACCACCATGAATGAAAATATGGCCTACCTCCGAGGGTATTAATCGCTAAACTTATGGACACACTGGTCTGAGGTCGAATTGTTAACTGGTACCAAGAGTCTGAAGAGGAGACGGGCC
>JBGTCV010000097.1:0-2325 GCA_041748655.1 Promineifilaceae bacterium (SeqCode)
CCGCCCCGGCCACCCCGGCCACCCCGGCCCGCCAGTCCGGTTGAGCCGAAACAAAAAACGAGCAGCGAAGAGCAGCTCAAAATTCTGAAAATGGTCGAGCAAGGCATTATTACCCCCAGCGACGCGGCGACCTTGCTGGAAGCGTTGGAAAAGTAAGCAGTAAGTGAAAAGTAAGAAGTGAAAAGTGAAAAGTTGATTCACACGGACCACTTTTCACTTTTAACTTTTTACTCAAAAAAGGCGTTGCGATGACTGTACCCGTCCGGATTGAACAACTGGAAAAAATATATGTGACCAAAAAGCGTCAGGGGCTGTTTAAATCATCCCTACGCGAAGTGACGGCGCTGAAGGGCGTTTCGCTGGAGATTGAGCGGGGCGAGATTTTTGGCCTGCTGGGACCAAACGGCGCGGGCAAAACGACGCTGATCAAATGCCTCACTACCCTGCTGCTGCCCACAAACGGCCGTGCCTGGATCAACGGCTTCGAGCTGACCAAACAGGATGACGCCATCCGGGCCACCGTCGGCTGCATGTTGATGGGTGAGCGCGGCCTCTACTGGAAACTCACCGGGCGGGAAAACCTGGTTTTCTTTGGCGCGCTTTATCATCTGCCCCCGGCCGAACGAACCCGCCGGGCTGCGGCCGTTATCGACCGGCTCAACCTGGGCGACATTGCCGATCGGTCAGTGGAAACCTACTCCTCTGGCCAAAAGATGAAGCTGGCCTTTGCCAAGGCGCTGATCAACGATGCACCGCTGCTCATTCTGGATGAGCCAACCAACACGCTCGATTTGCCCTCGGCGCGGGAGCTGCGGGCGATTGTGCGGGAGCTGAACCAGCAGGGCAAAACGGTGATCTACACCACCCACATCATGGCCGAGGCGGAGACGTTGTGCAACCGGGTGGCCATCATTGACCGGGGCGAGGTGATTGCCGAGGGTACGGTGGCCGATTTAAAGGAGTCGATTGGGCAGGAGACGGTGATCCGGCTGGAAGGTGTGATTCCGACACAGGCAAGTACGGCCGTTGCCAAACTAAACGGCATCACCCGCTCCGCCATTATCTCGGTAAATGGCCACAACCAGCTGACCGTGGTGACGCCGAATCAAACGGCCGTTCTGCCCCAACTCATCCAAACGCTCAGCGGACACGGGGCCATCCTGCAAAAAATCACGCCAGAAGAAGTCACCCTGGAAGATGTCTTCATCGCCCACACCGGCCGCACGCTGGCCGAAGACACCGCCCAGTAGGCGGTAATCGGTGAACGGTAATCGGTGAACGGTAATCGGTAAAAGACCGATAACGGATTACCGATAACGGATTACGGATAACGGATAACAAATGACAACACTCACCTATACTCCCCCGACCTTTGCTCACAAACTCTCGGCAGCGCTGGCCGAGACGCGGCTGCGGCTGCTGAACATCTCCCGCTATCCTGGGCAGCTGGTGATGGAATTCATCATTCCCATTGTGTTTGCCGCGATGCCGATGCTGCTGGGCCAGGCCACCGCCGGCGATGACGCGGCGGCTAACTTTGCCGCCAACACGGGCACGGCCAACTATGTGGCCTACCTGTTGATTGGAGCCAATATTTTTTCGATCGTCTCCAGCGCCTTTTGGCATATTGCCTACTGGGTCCGTTTTGAGCAAGAAACGGGCACGCTGGAAGTGGTCTTCATCACCCCAACCTCCAGCGCGGTGCTGCTTGCTGGCGTCTGCCTATACAGCGCGATAAGGAGTACGGGAACGGCCGTTGTCGCCTTCATCCTGGGCTGTCTTATCTTCCGCGTCAATCCCTTCCAGGGAGACATTTTGCTGGCGCTGCTCTTCCTGTTCATCGGGCTGATTCCGCTCTATGGCATCGCCTTTGTCTTTGGCGCGGTGGTGCTAAAAATTAAAGAGTCCCAATCGGTGCTGAACTTGATGCAGTGGCTGGTGAGCTTTTTGATGGGCATCTTCTTTCCGGTGACGGTACTGCCCCCCTTCTTGCGTTTCGTGGCCCAGATGTTCCCACCCACCTGGATGGTGAACGGGGTCCGCTCAGCGCTGCTGGGCGTGGGCTTCTTTTTGGAAACCTGGTATTTTGACATGGCGGTGCTGTGGGCTTTTTTGATGTTTGCTCCGTTGTTTGGCATCTGGGTGTTTAACCGCACCGAAAGTAATTTGCGCAGCAATCAGGGCATTGGGCAATTTTAACCACCCTCACCCCAGCCCTCTCCCTGGGAGGAGAGGGGTCAGAATAATCCGCCGCCGCGCGTTGCGCCTTGCTCGAAGGCTTCGTCGGCAGGCAGGTCTTTGCCGTTGGCGGCGGCGACGCTGAGG
>JBGTCV010000098.1:0-84168 GCA_041748655.1 Promineifilaceae bacterium (SeqCode)
GTCAAGGTCCATTAACCCCATCGCTTTGGTCAAAGCTTTATGGGCATGCACGTCTTCTAATGTCGCTTCTATACTCTTTGCCATTTTTCGTTTTTGGCCAATTTTACCACTTCACCACACAAAACCTCAGAGAACCACAAATCTTTTTTGTCTGGGGTGGAAACGGCCGTTTCCACCGTGCTAAACAGACCGATCAGGACATTAAACAAAACAGAGGGTTTTACCGGTTTTGTCAGGTAAGCATTAAACAGATCTCGCTGTGCCTGTGGCGGTGCCTGGCCCAGGGAAGTCAACATCACCAGAGGCAGGTCGGCTTTGCTGTGTTTTTGGCGAATAATCTGGGCCAGCATCCCACCGTCTATATTCGGCATTTGCATGTCCAGAATGGCCACATCAAATTTAACGTTTTCATGAATGACCGAAATGACATCTGAGCTAGAGTTGAAGCAGTGGGGAATCATCTGCCAGGATTTTGCCTGTTGAGCCAGAATGGTGCGGTTGGTTAAATTGTCGTCCACAATGAGCAGGTGCCGGTTGTGCAGCACGGCTGAGTTGGCAGGCAGGTTGGGGTTGAGTGGATCCTGCACCTCAGGCGCACGAATTGTAAAATGGAAAACTGATCCTTTCCCGACGGCACTTTCTACCCACATTTTGCCGCCCATTAGTTTTGTTAACCGTTTAGAGATGGCCAGGCCCAGCCCCGTGCCGCCATATTGCCGGGTGGTAGAGGTGTCTACCTGGCTGAACGAATGAAAAAGACGGTCCAGCCGGTCTGCGGGAATGCCAATGCCCGTATCTTTCACAGCCAGGTGAATCTCATGTTTGCCATCTGGCAGCGGTTCGCTGGCGACATAGACCACGACTTCACCTTTCGGGGTAAATTTCACGGCATTTCCCAACAAATTCACCAGGATTTGGCGCAGGCGGGTGATGTCGCTTTGAATTAACGAAGGCACATTGTTTTCCACAAAATAGGCCAGATTGATGCCTTTGCTGCTGGCTTTGGAGGCGACCAGATCAAGCGATTCCTCGATGCAGTGACGTAAATTGAAGGGCTGCTCTTCCAGCTCCAGCTTATCGGCTTCAATTTTGGAGAAGTCGAGGACGTCGTTGAGGATGCTGAGCAGCGCTTCGCCGCTGCGTTGGGTGGTTTCGACAAAATCTTCTTGTTCGCTGTTTAGGGGGGTGTCCAGGAGCAGGTTGGTCAGGCCGATGATGGCGTTGAGCGGGGTGCGAATTTCGTGGCTCATGTTGGCCAAAAAGGCAGATTTGGCTTTATTGGCTTTTTCGGCGGCTTCTTTGGCTTCCAGGAGTTCTTCGGCTCGCTGGCGAAGTTGGGAGGTGAGCAGGCCGTTGAACACGGCCAGGCTGGCGTGTTCGGCATAGACTTGCACAATGGCTACGGCACGACCATCGAAGGCATCTTTTTCTGGGCTTTGCAGGTCTAGTGCGCCTAACACCTGATTGCCTACCCGCAGGGGGACAACCAGTTCAGAGATTGTTTTATTATCAAATGCCAGGTGGCGGGGGTCTTGGGTGACATCTGGGGAGTAGATGAGTTGATTGGTGCGAACGGCCGTTGCCACCAGCCCTGGGCCATCAACGGGTATTGTGGGCGCTACCAGATGTTGAAATTTCCACCGGAAGGCATGACGCACCAGCGAATTTTCCTGCCAATCTTGCCGTTGGGATACATTATTATTGAACTGAAGCGGTTTTTCCAACAGCAAGACACTGCAATCGGCAAAATCAAATTCTTCTACTAAATTATTGGAGATTTGCTGAGCCAGTTCAGCCAGATTGGTAAAGTTCAGCAGCTGGGTTGCGGCCCGGTACAATGAAGAGAGTTCTGCTTCTGCCTGTTTGCGAGCCCCTAACTCATCTTGCAGCTTGGTGTACAGCTGGGCATTAGATAGCGCCTGGCCAGCGGTGGCCATGACGCGCTGCACCAGTTCGATTTCGTCTGGTGTGAAAACCCGTTCTGTCAGCGAATCCATACCAAAAGTGCCAATCACCTTGCCGCCCACCAAAATGGGGGCGATGAGCATGGTGACGGTACCGCGAAAGGCCAGGGAGTCTCGCGTGGCCACCATCAGGGGATCGGTTTGCACATTTTGGATGACAAGTGGCTGGCCGGTTTGCAGCACTTTTTCAGCGGAGAGGTTGCCTTTGATGGGAAAAACCATACCCAGGCCAGACGGCCGTCCTTCTGAGAGATATTCCGCTACAACATGCGACTCGCTCCCATCGGCGTTTAGCATGGCCACTGCTGCCTGGGGCACTGCAAATGCCTGGGCCAGCTTTTGGCAAATCGTTTCCAAAACCTCAATGGGGTTCAGGATGGAAGATGCTTTTGCCAGCAGCTCATTGATGAGCGCGTTGGCTGAGAGATTTTGGTCGTATTGTTGGTAGGTGTAGCCGATTTGTTGCAGAAATTGCTGCCACTGTTCCTGAGAAGGGGGCGATGTCTGATTGAGCTTCAGTTTATCTAATTGACACTGAAGGTTTTTAGGTAGCATAGTTGGTTTTAACATCAAGCCTGAACAGTTTAATAGAGATTTTTAACTTATTCGGCAAAACAAAAAGGCACTCAGTGTCGCTAAATTTAGCAAAGAAAAGCAGTTAAGGCTTCTTCTACCCGGAAATATTCTGCGTCTAATTTGGCGATTAGATCATTGAACAAAGCAGATTCTTGTTGTTGACTGCTCCTTTCTAACGCCAGGCATAGACTGGCGAATTGATTTAGCCCAATGGTGGCGCTGCTGCCTTTTAAGGTGTGGGCTGCCATGCTGATGGCGGCAAAATCGTTTTTAGAACAGCTGTATTTCAGCTTTTCTATGAGCGGAACGGCATCTTCTAAAAAGATGGTAGACATTTCATTGAGCATTTCGGGCGAATTATCTCCCATGACAGCTTCCAGCGTTGTTTTTACATCTGTTTGCATTTGCTGGATTGTTTGGTGGGAAACGGCCGTTTCCAGCAAAGAGTAATTCATTTGTATCATAACTTCCCTCGCACCACTAAAATTAAGGTTTTTATTTTGCGCCAACATTATCTAATTCTAGGTTTTCTATCACTTGGGAACACTCCCGCTTAAGTCCCACAGCTATCTAAATCTACCATGCATAGGTACTAGGTCGGAATCCTACTGAACGGTTTTGACAGTTCATCTACCGGATTGTAACCTTTGTCATTTTAATCTTCGAGTATAATCACCGCCATGAATGCTGAACAATTTTACCGCTCGCGCCTGGCCGATTGGCAGCAGTTAACCGCGCTGCTGGACAAAAGTCAACAGATGAATCAGCTCAGCCCGGCTGAGGTGCAGCAGATGGGGCTGCTGTATCGCTCCGTTACCTCTGATCTGGCGTTGGCCCAGCGAGAATTTCCTCGCCACCAGGTGACAACGTTCCTGAACCAGCTGGTGGCACGGGGGCACGCCACCATTTACCAGGGGGAGCCGTTGGCGATGAGCCGGCTGAAGCATTATTTTCTGGTGGGTCTGCCAACGACCTTTCGTGAATCGCTGCCGTTTATGATCACGGCGGCGCTGCTGCTGATTGTGCCTGCGGTGATTGCGGGCTTCCTGACCAACTGGCAGCCGGACGCTTCCACCTGGCTGCTGCCAGCTGACGTGCAGTCGCTGCGCCCCCTCATTGAAGATCAGGAGCTGTGGACGAATATTCCGGTGGAGGAACGGCCGTATACCTCTGCCTTCATCATGTCCAACAATATCCGCGTCTCTTTTATGGCCTTTGGCGGAGGCATTACGGCAGGGCTTTTCAGCCTGTACATCCTCATCTTCAACGGGCTGCTGCTGGGCGGCATTACCGGCCTGACGGCCCATTACGACGTCGGTTTTGAGCTGTGGACCTTTGTCATTGGGCACGGTGTCATTGAACTGTCGGCCATCTTTATTGCCGGTGGCTCCGGGTTAATGCTGGGTTGGGCGATCATTCAGCCGGGCCTGCTCAAGCGGGGGGACGCCCTGATGTTGGCGGGACGTAAAGCTGTGAAGCTCATCATCGGCTGCGTGCCAATTCTGATCGTCGCGGGTCTCATTGAGGGCTTTATTTCGCCCAACGAGAATATTCCCTGGCCGGTGAAGTGGAGCGTGGGTGTGGTGACGGGGGTGTTGCTGTACAGCTATCTGCTGTTGGTGGGGCGGAGTGGGGAGAGTGAGAAGTGAGATATTGTTAGAATTAACGTTATGTCAAAAACAATCCGCAGATTTCGCAGATTCACGCAGATTAAAGGCAAAAAATGTGCGAAATCTGCGTTAATCGGTTGCCCAAGCCGAACTTGCTGCCCTCTCCACCGAGCTAGACGAGCTCATAGCCTAGATCGAGTACCTCGTTCCACGCTCCGCGTGGAATGAAGAAAAGGGCGCTCTGCGCCTCGTTTCGCAGCGCAGAGCGCTGCTTCCGGCGTTCCCACGCGGAGCGTGGGAACGAGTAAAAAGCGGCTCGAAATGACAATTGGAAGCTGCGTGTTTTGCCTAGATGATTTGAGTGCGAGTCGTATGGTCATAGAATGGCACCTTGCAGCCCAGGATAGATGGGCATCACATCCAGGTCCGGCCACTCCTTCTGTAAAATGCGCACATAAGATTCCAGCGTTTCGGCAATGATGAGTTGGTGGTTGGTTTGGTGGGCAAATTGGATGAAGCTTTGGTAGAGGGTCATGACTCTAGCCCGGCTCCTTTGTGCCCCTTCAGCGGTTAAGCCCATTTTTTCATTCGCCAATGCCTCATCCCCAATGGCAAAGCGTTCCTTCAAATAATGCACCCAATTGCCAATCCAACGGCTGAGCGCCCAGTGGGCACAGGCATCAACCAGGGCTTTGGCAAAAAATGTGTCATCCTTGATTTGGGGATTCACCTCCATCATTTCCTTTTGATAGGCACGTTCAAGCTGTCGGGCAAACGCAGGCGGTACCGTTTGCACCTGCCCGGTATGCGGAAAACCTAAACGCGCCGAAACTACATCCAGCAGACCATGGTGAAAGGCACTAAATTCATAATCAAGCAGCTGCACGGTGCCATCCAGGTACAAAAAGTTATGTGGCCCGGCATCGGCATGAATAAAGCTGCGAAAAGGCGTTGGCCCATGAATCGATTGCTCTAAATTTTGCAGCGCCTCCCAAAAACCAGGGGCGGGCTGGAATTGCAGCGTCTCAAAACAGTCTTGAAAACGCTCAACTTTTTCTCGGAAATCGATGGTTGAATCGGAAAGGGGAGAAGCGGCGTTTAAGCGGGACTGGATAGCGGTAAACGCTGCCTCACGGCCGTAGGTTGCCGCCTGCATTTTGCCTAAAAAAGTACCGATGGCGGCCAGCCCATTTTGTGCTGACTCGCGATCATCCCCCAGGAGAAGATCTAAAACCGTCGGGTGTTTACCAAAGTCCTCCAAGATGATTAAATTATTTTCCCGGCTGCTTGCCAGCAGACGTGGCCCGTAACTGGCCTGATCCGAAAGATTGGTGAGAAATTCCAGGCTGGCCCATTCATTGAGAAAACGATGCGACTCGCCGCTCGGCCCGCCTGGGTTGTTGAACCTGGTGGTTGTGACCTGTTTGAGAATCACACATAGGGGAAAGTCAGGAAGCGGTGGATCTAGCTGGCAGCGCAGGACCACATTTTCGCTGCTCAACTTTTCCGGGTTGACCAACTTGACGGCACGTCCTGTCGCTTTGGCGAGTAATCCTTCCGCAAGTTGGATCAGGCTGTTTTCGTCTGTCATCATCTGTCTGTTTGTCCTGGTGATGTACCGGGGGAACTATAGCATAAAGTGTTGATTTTGAGGGATGTGTGGGGGGAGAAACGGCGTATGCTGGCAAAACGCCCTGCCATGTCATTTCGACCCCTTCGGCCCTGCTTAGGGCAGGCTACGGGAGAAATCTTTTGAGCTTCGTGGTTTCAAAGGCTGTGAAGTTCAAAGATTTCTCGCCAAAAAGCGGCTCGAAATGACAAGTAAAGGTTGCGTGTTTTGTCTGAATTCAACATTAACAAAAAAACGGCACGGCGTCACCACCGCGCCGTAGCCTTTTGGGCATTTAGAAGATTATCTTGCTTTATTTAGAAGTGATTTGACGCCATTTGATTTCCATTAGCCCACCAAAATTTTGAGGATCTGGTGCATCGACGATTTCAAAGTGATAAACATTTCCTGTTGGGAAAACATGAGCTTGGTATGGCCAATTGTTCATTAAAAAAATTTCCTCATGCCCCTCAGTAATTACGTTAGCCGCAACTGTATAAATTATGCTGATTCCTTCGTTTCTGATTTTTTGAATGCAAAAAATGTTTTCAATCGGTCCGGTGATTCTGTAATCAAACGGCACTTTTTTGTCCTTAACCTGTATAGCTTTGTGCATCTCGTCAAGTATTTTTTCTATTTGATTTACGAAGTCATGCTTTTGAGAACTATCTCTAAAAGATTTATTGGATAAAACATCAACTGCAAAATCATAGCTTCCGAATGCCATGACTTCTCTAACAAAGCTTGGAGATGCAGTAATATAGTTAGGTGAAAAGTTGTCGGTTGGCCCGAGAAATTCACCCTTTTGATCCATGTAATCTACATACAAACCTGAATTTCGATTATTCAATAACTCTTTCGTGATTTGTGGGAAGAGAACGGATATTCCAGGGACAGTTCTCATTTGTTCTGAAAGTGCAGAAAGATGCTTTACACGCATTATTCTCTGAAAATGAGCTTTGTTTCCACCTAACCATCTTCTTCTTTCATTAGAACTGATTGAAGTCTTGCCACTAATAAATGCTTGCAAAAACTTTTCAAAAAGAAATGATGCTTTCGCTGCTTCCTCTAGTGCTGTATGCAGCAAGACTCCACCAAGATGTTTTGTTTCGTCACCCTGAGCTATTAAAAGGTTTCCAGCTTTTGATAGTTGCTCCGCGTTCTGAACCACCTTTTTTATTCCGGCACCAATCGTTCTTAATTTCAAGTTTTTCATAATCTGTTCTTTGTGACTCAATCAGATTGCAAATTTTTAGTGATGCTATTCAATTTTAAGTTATCTAGAGGAGGTTGACGTCAGGTACCTCATATTCTACATCATTTATCTTGGAATGAATTATCGGGTTGTTTATAGACTTTTTGACGCGGTACGTTGATACTGTGGAGTGTGCTTCGTGACACAAGGAGGTGCGTAAACCATGTTTACTTTGCAGAGCAAATTCCAACTATTTTCCCCACTGCTGCTCGGTTTGAGCCTGTTGATTGTTTTGTTGCTGGCGGCCCAATTCCCCACATCCTCGTCTGCGGTGCTGCAAGCGGGCGGGACGCCAGAACCGGTCTCTTACCTGCCCATCGTCCTGCGCCAGGACAATATCCCACCGACGCCGCCCCCCATTGACCCATCGTCCCCCTGGATTGAAATGGGAACCATTTCCATCTTATCTTACCAGTATGACCATCTCGACTGCGTGATTGCTACGTCGCCGGGGGATTTTGTGTATCCGTACCCGCGCATTAACCATGATTGTGTTTTCCAAAAGCCGTTGGTGCAACGGCCGTTTCAAACCATCACCCTCCACAACAGCTACGTGGCTGTGACGGTTTTGCCGGAGCTGGGTGGGCGGCTCTACCGTTGGCAGGACAAGGTGACTGGCCGCCAGCTGCTGTACGAAAATCCGGTGCTGAAGCCGACGGCCTGGGGCTGGCGCGGCTGGTGGCTGGCCAGCGGCGGCATCGAGTGGGCCTTCCCCACTGATGAGCACGGCTTGAACGAATACCGCTCCTGGGATTATGTTACTCAGGTTACGCCCGACACCGTTTCCATTACCGTCAGCGATGTGGAGGACCAGACGGGCATGACGGTGGGGGTGACGATTACGCTGGACGGTGACCATACGTTTATGACGCTGGCGCCGTTTGTGGTGAACAATACGGCCGTTTCCCACCCCTACCAATACTGGCTCAACGCCATGATCGCCCTCGGCAACAACACCACCCACGATCAGACCGAATTCATCGTGCCCGCCAGCCAGGTGCTGGTACATTCCCGCGACGCGGCGGCCACCTACCTGCCTACCGATGGGAACTGGATGAACTGGCCGCAGCATAACGGCCGTTTCTTCAACATCTACGGCACCTGGGATCACTACCTTGGTTTCTTTGCCCCCAATCTCAGCGCTGGTTTCACGGGTGTGTACGACCACACGGCCCAGCAGGGCATCGTGCGCGTCTTCGATGTGGCGCAGATGCCCGGCAACAAATTCTTCGGCCTGGCCAATCTGGAACCAAATTTGTACACCATCGACAACAGCGTCTACGTGGAGATGTGGAGCAGCGGCGTCACGCCAGACTTCTGGACCTACGTCAGTCTGGGTGCGGGCCAGAGCAAAAGCTGGACCGAGCGCTGGTACCCGGTCAGCCAGCTTGGTACGTTTGACATGGCCAACGAATTTGGGGCGCTGCGCGTGGATGAAACATCTGGCGGGGCGGCGATTGGATTGCAGGTAACGGCCGTTACCCCCGGCACCCTCGCGTTACTGGTAGATGGCGTGCCGACCGCCAGCTGGCCCGGCCCGTTTTTGCCCGAGCAGCCGCTGGATTTGGTGTGGGAACGGCCGTCTGGCACAGATGGCCCTATCACTATACAGCTACTAGATGAAATAGATCAGGTACTACTGCAATTTGCACCGTGATAAATTGAAGATGCTTGATGCGGCGATGCCCAGAAATTTTCAATTTGGGCTTGGCATTTGCGTGAGTAAGCCCATTTCTATGCTATTAACGCTTAACTATCATGCTGAACGATGTGAAGCATCCCTACGGCCTCGGAACGGCCACGGATTTTCCAGGGAACGGGATGCTTCGGAGGACCTCAGCAAGACATCTCTCTTGTTAAATTGAGAATTGCTGTGCGTGATGCTCAATTCTTGACGCAAGCTCCACCCTGGGCTAGAATTGCCCGTCTGCAAGGCAACATAAAAAACTTTGCGGCCAACAGCAGCAACTTTAACCAATAGAAAGCAGCGAATAACGGGTTAATACCATTATTGACCCGTTTATTTTTGTCTAAAGCAGATGAAAAACTGCTTGTTGCAAATTCGTTTTAAACAAGCGAAGAAAATTTGCAACTTCCGCAAAATCTGCCGAGAGTATCTTTTTAAGGATCAACTGTGTTTGAGTCATTAGGCAGCCGCCTGCAAACCGTTTTTGATGGCCTACAGCGGCGCGGCAAACTCACTGAAGCCGACGTAGACAAAGCCATGCGTGAAGTGCGTCTCGCTTTGCTGGAAGCTGACGTGAACTTCAAGGTGGTGAAAAGCTTCGTGGAGCGAGTGCGGCAACGCGCCATCGGCCAGGAAGTGATGCGCAGCCTGACGCCGGGCCAGCAAGTCGTGAAAATTGTCCAGGAAGAGCTGGTGCAAACCCTGGGCCAACCGGGTCGCCTCAATTTAGGTATGCAATCCCCCGCTGTCATCATGCTGGTAGGGCTGCAGGGCGCTGGTAAAACCACGATGGCGGGCAAGCTGGCGCTTCATTTGCGCAAACAGGGCAGACGGCCGTTGCTGGTAGGGGCCGATGTTTACCGTCCTGCTGCTATAGAACAGCTGCAAACGTTGGGCCGCCAGCTAGATATTCCTGTCTACGACGAAGGACCAGAAGGTAACCCGGTAAATGTTTGCGTTAACGGCGTTAAAAAAGCCGTGGCTATCGGAGCAACCACCGTCATTTTAGACACCGCTGGTCGCCTCAACATCGATGAAATGATGATGAACGAAATCAAGGCGATCAAGGCAAAGGTGAACCCGGTGGAAACGCTGCTGGTGGCCGACGCCATGACCGGGCAACAAGCCGTTCGCGTGGCCGATGACTTTAACAATGCCGTGAACATCACTGGCCTCATCATGACCAAAATTGATGGGGATGCTCGCGGTGGTGCGGCCATTTCCATGCGCGAAGTGACTGGCGTGCCCATTAAATTCCTGGGCACGGGCGAAAAGCTGAACGCCATCGAAGAGTTCCACCCAGACAGACTTGCCAGCCGCATTTTGGGTATGGGCGATGTACTGACGCTCATTGAGCGGGCGCAGGAAGAGATGGACCAGGTGGAGGCCGAAAAAGCGGGCCGCCGGATGATGAAGGGTGAGTTTACCCTGGAAGACTTCCTGAACCAGATGCAGCAAATCAAGCGTCTGGGGCCAATTGGTCAGCTGCTGGAGATGATTCCCGGCATGAACAAGATGACCAAAGACGTGGATTTGAGCAGCGCGGAGAAGGATATGAAGCGCATCGAGGCCATCATTCAGTCGATGACGCTGTATGAGCGGGAAAACCCCAAGGTTCTTAAAGCTAGCCGTAAACGGCGAATTGCCTCTGGATCTGGCACATCGGTGCAGGATGTAAACGCGCTGCTGAAGCAGTTCCAGGAAATGCAGAAGATGATGAAACAGCTTGGCAAAGGTCGTGGCCGTGGGCTGCGGAATTTACTGGGTGGAATGGGCCAGTAGTTGATGATCCCGTTCAGTAATTCTAAATTTAGAGCAAATTCACCTATGCTACCCCGATTGAAACCGGAGGTTGAGATAAAAAACCTGCTGAAGCAGGTTGGTAGGCCCGTTTATAACGTGCTTTAGCACGTTTTCCATCATAGCCTGGGGATTTATCCCCAGGCGAAGCGGCCAAAATGGGAATTGCTGGATCCCGTTTGGGAATACGCCAAATGTTGGGGAATGAGGTAAAATTGGCGATTGTTGATTAAAAATTGAAATTTACGCGGTGATATCGGGTCAATATTTAAGATTGAACCAATATGTAAACCGAAAATACCAAAAAGTTATAAATTTGATCTTGAAGTAAGTGGAGATAAAGATAAATGCTAAAAATTCGTTTGAGCCGTAGAGGCAAAAAAAGACAACCAAGCTACCGCATCATTGTGGCTAACGTAACTTCCAAGCGAGACGGCCGTATCGTCGAGCGTATCGGGCATTACAACCCCTTAACCGACCCGCCCACCTTTGCCATTAAAGAAGACCGTGCCCTGCATTGGTTGAGCGTTGGCGCTCAGCCCACCGATGCCGTGCGACGCCTGCTAGACAAGCAAGGCACCACTGCCCGTCTGGATCGTCTGCACGCCGGGGAATCCGTAGCCGTGCTGGCTGCCGAGGTAACGGGCGAGGCTGTGGCTGCTCCCGAAGCTGTGGAAGAAGTCGTCGAGGCCGAAGAAACCATCGAAGAAGAAGAATCGGCAGAAGAAGAATCGGTTGAGGTAGAAGTGGTGGATGCGGTTCAGGAAGTTGCGACCGAAGCGGTCGAAACCGTTAGCGAAGCTGTAGAAGCGCTTGTGGCAGATGAATCTGGCGATGATGAAGACGCCGAAGACGAAGTCGCCGAAGACGAAGATGCCGAAGACGAAGACGCTGAAGACGAAGACGCTGAAGACGAAGAAGAAACAGCGTAATTGAGGGATTGATGAAAGACCTCGTTGAATTTGTTGTGAAATCACTGGTAGAGTCGCCGGACGAAGTTTCGGTGGTCGAGATTGATGATGGCGCAGAAGTTACGCTGGAGCTGACGGTTGCCGGACCAGATATGGGCCGGGTCATTGGCAAGAGCGGGCGGGTGATCAATGCGATCCGCACACTGGCGCAGGTGGCGGCTGCCAAGCAGGGCCAGCGCGTTTCTGTCGAACTCATTGAAACGGGCGATCGCTAATTCCACTGGCAAAGTGGAATGCTGCTGCTTTAGCTTCATGAACTGAACAGGATCGAAAGAGAACCTCGCTCTGGCGAGGTTTTTGTCGTTATCCAGTGGAGGTGCGCTTGTTTTGCAAGGCTCCTCTGGCAAAAGTGACTGCCACCTGAACCGTTATTAACTTTTGGATAGTTATTATGTCTAGAAAACAGCCTGAATCATCAGCCGAAGAGTCGGCAGCAGGGTTTATTATCATTGGCCAGATCACCAAGCCGCATGGGGTGCGGGGTGAGATGCGCGTGAAGCCATATACCGATGAGCCGGACCGGTTTACCTGGTTGGAGTATCTGTACGTGGGCGAAACTGTGCCGCAGAAGATGGCGGTGGAGCAGGCGCGGGTGCATCAAGGAATGATCCTGCTGAAGTTAACGGCCGTAACCACCCGAGATGCCGCCGATGCCCTGCGCGGCGAATGGCTTATGCTGCCCGAAGATGAAGCCCTGCCCCTGGATGAGGGGGAATACTATTTGTATCAGCTGGAAGGACTCGCCGTGATTACCGACGAAGGTGAGCTGTTGGGCAGCCTCACACGCATCATCGAGACCGGGGCAAACCATGTTTTTGTGGTGCAGGGGGAATCGGGTGAACTGCTGCTGCCGGATATTCCTGATGTGATCCAGGAGATTGATTTTGAAAACGGCCGTATGACCGTGAAGCTGCTGCCTGGTTTGCGGCCGTAGTCGGTAATCAGTATTCAGTATCCAGAGAAATTTTCGGCTGACCACTGACCACTGAATACTGACCACTGATTGTTGTTTGTTTCTCTCAATCGACAACCCATTTGGGAAAGGGATGCTTTTCTCATGTCTGATCTTAAATATTGGCTGGGCTTTAATTTGGTAAAAGGCATTGGGCCGGCCAAGGTGCAGGCGCTGCTGGATTATTACGGGTCGCTGGCTAACGCCTGGCAGGCGAATGAGTATGAGCTGCAAAAGATCGGCTTCGACAGGCGGGCGATTGCCACTTTTTTGCAAACGCGCCGCGAGGTGGATTTGGATAGCGCGTTGGACAGCGTACAGCGGGCCAATGTCTCTTTGCTTACCTGGGAAAGTCCTGACTATCCCAACTATTTGCGCGAGATTCCCAATGCGCCGCCGCTGCTCTATCTTCAGGGCGCGCTGCTGGAGCAGGACCATTGGGCGGTGGCGGTGGTGGGTACGCGGCGGCTGACGGGTTACGGCCGTCAGGTCACCCGTGATTTGGTTGCCGGGCTGGTGAAACACAATATCACCGTGGTGAGCGGCCTGGCGCGGGGGATTGATGCCATTGCCCACAAAACGGCCGTTGAGCTGGGCGGGCGTACGCTGGCGGCGCTTGGTTCCGGCCTGGACTGCATCTACCCGGCTGAAAACCGCACGTTGGCGCAAGAAATTACGCAAGGCCACGGGGCTATTATCAGCGAATATGGTCTGGGCATTCAGCCAGAGGCCAAAAACTTCCCGCCTCGTAACCGGATCATCAGCGGGCTGTCGCTGGGCGTTATTATTGTAGAATCCGGGGAACGCAGCGGCGCTTTGATTACCACCAACTTTGCTTTAGAGCAAAACCGCGAGGTGTTTGCGGTGCCGGGCAATATCAACAGCCCGGTGAGCCAGGGACCCAATAAGCTGATTCAGCAGGGGGCCAAGCTGGTAACTAAAGTAGAAGATGTGCTGGAGGAGCTGAATTTGCATATGGTGGTGGAACGAACGGCCGTACAGCTCGCCCTCCCCGGAACGGCCGAAGAGATTGCCCTCTACACCCATCTTTCAGCCCAGCCGGTGCATATCGACGACCTGAGCCGAACCACTGGACTGCCCAGTGCCCTGGTGAGCAGCACCCTCACCCTGATGGAACTCAAAGGGATGGTGCAGCAAGTCGGCGGCATGAACTACATTTTGCTCCGCGAAGACGGCCCCACCTATCACACAACACAAAGCGAGGACAACAAATGAAAGTTATTATCTTTGCAGGCGGCTCCGGCCGACGCTTATGGCCCATCAGCCGCAAAAAATCCCCCAAGCAGTTTGAACCCATCATTGGCGAAAAATCGACCCTGCGCCTGGCGGTAGACCGCGTTTTGGGCAGTTACGGCGCGGAAAATATCTTTGTTTCTACCAATGAAGCGTATCTGGAAATGGTTCGGGAACAGCTGCCAGAGCTGCCCGCCAGCAACGTCATTGGCGAGCCGGCCCGGCGCGATTTGGCGGCGGCGGTGGGGTTGGCGTTGGCCCATCTGGCCCACGCCACGCCAGCAGAGGCGCTGGCTAATGAGCCGGTGGCTATTTTGTGGGGTGATAATTATATGGACCAGGTGGATGTTTTCCAGCGGGTGCTGGACGGCGCAGAAAAGCTGATCGCGGGCGGCAAGGCGAGGATTTTATTCATCGGCGAAACGCCCCGTTTTGCCAACGATCAGCTGGGCTGGATTGGGTTGGGGGAGGAGATGGGCTCGGTAAACGGCCGTACCTATTACGGCTTCAACTCCCTGCGCTACCGGCCACAGCCAGTCGAGTGCCAACGGATGTTTGCCGAAAATACGCATGTGTGGAATACTGGCTACTTCGTTACTACTATCGGTTTTGTGCGCAAACAATACCAACAACATCAACCCAATATGTGGGCCGGTCTCACAGAAATTGAACAGATGATTGGGCAGCCAGCCTACCAGGAAACCTTGCATCGCGTCTACCCGAATTTAGACGTGTTGAGTTTTGACGACGCCATTTTGCATCATATATCTCCGTCTGATGCCTTGGTGCTGCACGGTGAAATGGGTTGGAGCGATCCGGGCACGCTATATGCACTCAAAGAAGCGATCAATCCAGACCTTCGGGCCAATGTGACCAAGGGTAACGTTGTGGTGGAGGCTTCGGCCGACAGCCTGGTTTACAACTACGAATCAGACAAGCTGGTAACGGTTATTGGCCTTCAGGGAATGATTGTGGTAAACACGGAAGACGCCATTCTGGTCGTACACAAAGATAATATTCCTTTGGTGAAGAAAATGGTGGACGGTCTGGAAGGGACCGATTTAGAATCGTATAGCTGATAAAACAGGTCAACTTTGCCAATTTCGGTCTGTTAACCTGAAATTTGGCCAAGTTCGTTTTACATAAATAGAAAACGTAAAACGTACCATAACGACGTTTTACGTTTTCTGCTTTATAAAGAAATTATTTTATGAGTGAAGAACAGAAAGTAATCGGATATTGTTTTAAGTGCCGTGAAAAGCATGAAGTTTTGCATCCCCAGGCGGAATGGGCGGCCAATGGCTCGCCCGGTACACGCGGGGTTTGTGTCAACTGTGGCGGTACTATCTACAAAGCGGGGAATACCCCGGCGCACGAAAATCTGCCCAAGCCGGAAGTAACGGTGACCCGCAAGGCAAAAACCACAAAAGCGAAAAAAGGGAGTGGTAAGTCGGGCAGCAAAGGGACGGCTAAGACGGCCGTTAAAGCAACCAAGAAAAAATCACCCGCCAAAAAGACGGACAAAGGTCGCCGCACGGGCAAGCTGGTGGTGGTGGAATCCCCGGCCAAGGCGAAGACGATTGGCCGCTATCTCGGCAAGGGATACACCGTCAAATCCAGCGTTGGCCACGTGCGCGATTTGCTGAAATCCCGCTTGAGCGTCGATATTGAGAACAGCTTTGAGCCGGAATACCGCGTTACCAACGACAAGCGGGATGTGGTGAAGGATTTGACAGCCGCTGCCGCTAAAGCCAAAGAGATTTATCTGGCAACTGATCCGGACCGTGAAGGAGAGGCCATTGCCTGGCACGTGCTGGAAGCGGCCGAAATGGACCCCTCGATTACGCGCCGGGTGGTGTTCCATGAAATTACCAAGCAGGCGGTGCAGCGGGCGTTCGACGAGCCGCGTGACATCGATATGGACCGGGTGAATGCCCAGCAGGCGCGGCGTATTTTAGATCGCCTGGTGGGGTACAAGCTCAGCCCGCTGCTGTGGCGCAAGGTGCGCGGCCGTTTGTCGGCCGGGCGGGTGCAGTCGGTGGCGGTGCGGCTGGTGGTGGAGCGCGAGCGCGAAATCCAGGAGTTTGTTACCGAAGAGTATTGGACGGTAGGAGCCGAGTTGAGCCGGGAGCAGTATCGTGAGGAACGGGAACGGCCGTTTTTCCTGGCGCGTCTGCATAAAATCAACGGCGAAGACCCGGTGCTGCAAAGTGAAGCCGATGTGCGCCCTCACCTGATTGCGCTGGAAAAGGGGAGCTGGCAAATTGGCGAGGTGCGCATTGGCAAGCGAACCCGTCGCCCGGCGGCCCCGTTTACCACCAGCACCATGCAGCAGGAAGCGTCTCGCCAGTTGGGCTTCAACACCACCAAAACGATGCGCATCGCCCAGCAGCTGTATGAAGGGATCGATCTAAAGGATGAGGATGGCTCTGTGGGGCTGATCACCTATATGCGTACCGACAGCGTTTCGGTTTCCAAAGATGCCGAAACTGAGGCGCGGGCGTATGTAAGCAAGCAGTATGGCCCTAACTACGTGCCGGTGAAGCCGCCGGAATACAAAACAAAATCCAAAACGGCTCAGGAAGCGCATGAGGCGGTGCGCCCCACCTCTGTGATGCGCGTACCGAAGGCGATCAAAGAGCTGCTGTCGCGGGACCAGTACCGGTTGTACAAGCTCATTTGGGACCGCTTTGTAGCCAGCCAGATGTCCCCCGCCCGTTATGACACGGTGTCGGTGGATATTGGGGTGGGGGATGCGAAGGTGGCGGTGGCGCAACGGCCGTATCTTTTCCGCGCGACCGGTTCTGTCATGACTTTTGCCGGGTTCCTGGCCCTGTACGAAGAAAGCCGCCCCGAAGACCGTCCCGACGATGGCGAAAATCGGGTGCCATCGGACCTGACAGAAGGGGAACTGCTGGATTTGCTCCGGCTGCTGCCAGAGCAGCACTTTACCCAGCCACCGCCTCGCTTCAGCGAGGCCACGCTGGTGAAATCGATGGAAGAGTACGGCATCGGCCGTCCCAGCACCTACGCCTCCATTATCTCCACCATTCAAAACCGGGGGTATGTAGAGCGCGTCGAGAAGCGGCTTCAGCCCACGGAAACGGGCCAGGTGGTGAACGACCTGCTGGTGGAATATTTCCCCGATATTTTGTCAGTCGATTTTACGGCGCGGCTGGAAGATGAGCTGGACAAGATTGCCGAGGGTGAACCGTGGGTGCCGGTGATTGGCAGCTTCTATGGCCAGTTTGCCGAAAACCTGGAAGTGGCCGATGAGGCGATTCCCAAGCTGGATTTGAAGGCTGAGGTGGAGCTGGTGGGGCGGGAATGTCCCCTGTGTGGTAATGATTTGGTGTACCGGGAGGGGCGATACGGCCGTTTCATTGGTTGCTCCACCTTCCCCAAATGCCGCCACACGGAACAGCTGCTTAACAAGATTGGCGTCACCTGCCCCAACGGCGGCGAGATGGTCGAGCGGCGCACCAAGCGCGGGCGCGTCTTTTACGGCTGCTCCCGCTACCCAGCGTGCGAATTTAGCAGCTGGAAAAAACCGGTGCCCGACCCCAGCAACAGCTGCAACGGCCTGCTGGTGCAGCTAAACGCCAACGAGACGGAATGTGTGGCCTGTGGTTTGACCGAGCCGGTCAAAGAAAAAGAAGCTGTGACAGATTAGGCATGTGAAGTCGTTAAGAAATTGGGTAACTGGGCAATTTAACGACTACCTCCATCAACAGGTTCATAAGCGCGTTTACCATCATAGCCTGGGAATTTTGGAGTTTAAGAAAATAGTCAGGTAGTTATTTTGTCATTACTTCGGCAAGCTCAGCACAAGCCTGAGCGAAGCGAAGAATCCCGCAAGGAGCACATGGCAGGTGCTTTGGCATAACCAAAGTTTCACTGGTTATCAAGCGGGCGGGATGCTTCGGAGGACCTCAGCATGACAAGTTTATTACCCGAATTAATTTTTAATCCACAACATCCCCAGGCGAAGCCGCCAAAATGAGAATTGCATTTTGGTACCTCTGCTTTAAAGACAACTGCGCCATTAATTGCTAAAATGGACGGGTGAGCCAGCTATATTCCCTGTCCCCAACCAGAAGTTTTTATCTTTCGTATCTTTCACCCTGTATCCGTTAAGGAAAACACGTATGAACTTGCGACTTGCCTCCCTTCTCTCCTTTTTTGCCCTGGCATTTGCCCTGATTGTTGGCCTCGGTTTTGATACCCGCCAATCGGCCGCTGCGCCAACCGGCACGGCGGAGATGGTTACCTTTTTACCCCTTATAACCAAAGCGCCTGAACTTTTCGTCACCGGTCTGGAGGTTAGCCAGTCGATTCAGGACGCCAACAACGGCGTGCCGCTGGTGGCCAATCGGCCCACGGTGGTTCGGGTCTTCACCAGCACCACCAACGGCAGCAGCGTGCCTAACACCAGCATCACCCTCACCGCGACGCGGGGCGGCGTGGCGCTGGCATCTGTTTCGCCAATTGTTAAAACCGCCTCCGGCGCTTCCAGCCGGGGCGACCTGGGCAGCACCTATAACTTTATTCTGCCCGGCAGCTGGCTCTCCGGCACGGTGCAGGTTACCGCCTCTGTTACCGGGCAAAATGGCGGCAGCCTGACCCAATCGTTCACCTTCAACACTGTGCCGACGCTCAATGTGGTTTTGGTGCCCATTCGGTATACCCACACGCCCACAGGCCAGGTTTTCCCTGGCCCAACCAGCGACCGCATCAGCAACTGGATGATGCGATCCTACCCGTTGAGCAATATGAACGTAACATTTCGTCCTGGTCCTCAATATTCTTTTAGTGGCAATTTGCGCACCGGTAGCTCCTGGGAACAGTTGTTGGATGAAGTGACTATTCTTAAAGATTCCGAAATTGGGGTGAATAGTCCAACGGTTTATTATGCCTATGTTGATTTTGATTGTGGCTGGTTTAATTGCAGTACGGGCGGCATTGCTGGCATTGGCTGGATTGGCTGGCGGGCTTCGGTTGGGCTTGATTTCCCCTCGATGGAAACAACGGGTGAGCTGGCCGGGCATGAAATTGGCCATAATTTTGGCCGTTACCACGCCCCTTGCGGCGTAACCGGCACCAACTGGTCTACCGATTCCAAACATGCCGGGGCTTCAATTGGTGAGTATGGGCTGGATGGCATCGGCGGTACGTTGAAGCTGCTTAGTCCGACTGGCTATGTTGATATGATGAGCTACTGCGACCCGGTTTGGGTCTCTGACTACACTTACAAAGCGCTGTACGCTGATCAGGTGAGCAAAGGGGCGTATATCTGGTCGCCGACGCAGGAAAGCTTGCTGATCAGTGGATCAATCGGGGAAGATGGGACTGTGTCGTTGAATCCGGTTTATATGCTGCCGCAAACGGCCGTTTCCCCCCAAAACGGCCTCTACCAGGTGGAACTATTGGACGCAGCAGGCACCGTCATCGCCAGCCATCCTGTTGACTTTTTCCTGGCGGAAGAAGAAGGCGTTTCGGCGAGAGCCATTCATGGCGTAGTGCCTGCCCCGGACGTGCCGGTGGCTGAACTGCGGCTGTTAGAAGTGGCCTCGGGAACGGCCGTTGCCAATCGCACCCTTTCCACCAGCAGCCTGGCCGTGAAAGCCGCCCTGGCGCAGCGCAGCGAAAGCGCTACCATCAGCTGGGGCATCGCCGACGTGCCCGCCAACGTGCGCTACACCGCCAACGACGGCCTGACCTGGACCACCGTGGGGCTAAACGTGCTGGGCGGCTCTTTGGAGGTAGATTTGAGTGGATTGCCGGGTGGGGGAAACGGCCGTTTCCAAATCATCCTGGCCGATCAGGGCACGCCCACCCGCTTTGAGGTCGATCTACCCACGCCGCTGAGCGACAAGCAGCCCACCGCCTGGATTTCCGGCCCCGACATTGTGACCGATGGGTCGCCCACCGCGCTCTACGCCTTTGGCTCCGACGCCGAAGACGGGGCGCTGAGCGACTTTGTCTGGTCAGTGGACGGTGAAGAAGTTGAAGCTGACTCGGCGCTCTTCCTGCACGATCTGGCTCCCGGTGAGCACGTGATTACGTTACGGGCCACGACGAGCAGCGGGCAGACGGCCGTTACCAGCCAAATTGTGACGGTGACGCCGTAGAATCTTACCCCCACCCTAACCCTCCCCCTCTGAGGGGGAGGGGATTTGGCTGCCTCTCCCTCTCAGGGAGAGGGCTGGGGTGAGGGTCATTCTTCCCCCAACCCCCGCCCCCCGGCGTTTCAATTTGCAAAATATCGTTGGCTTCGAGCTGGCGGGTGAATTTGCCCGGCAGCTCGGTAACGGTTTCCCCCTGGATGAGGCGGTTGCGGCCGGGACGGCCGTCTGCACCCCCTTGCAGCCCATAGGCTCCGCGCTTGCGCCGTTCGCTGGTCACGGTCACCGTCACCGGCGTCAGGAAGCGAATGGCCCGAATGAGGCCATCGCCACCGCGCTGCTGGCCTGCGCCGCCTGAGTTGGGCCGCAGGCTGTACCGCTCCACTCGCAAGGGAAAGCTGTATTCCAGCGCCTCCACCGGCGTGTTGAGCGTGTTGCTCATGTGGACGTGCAGCCCGCTGCCGCCGTCCGCCTGTGGTCCAGCCCCCGCGCCGCCGCCAATGGTTTCGTAGTAGGCAAACGGCCGTTCGCTGTCTGGATGTTTACCGCCAAAGGTGAGATTGTTCATCGTGCCCTGGCTGGCGGCGGGGATGAGCTGGGGCAGCGCCTGGGCCAGCGCGCCAAAGACCGCGTCGGTGATGCGCTGGGAGGTTTCCACATTCCCGGCAGCGACGGCGTGGGGATGGGGCGGGTCCAGCAGGGAGCCGGGCGGAATGGTGATGGTGAGCGGGGCGAAAGCGCCATCGTTCATCGGCAGATCGGTTTGTACCAGGGCGAGGGCGGCGCAGCGCAGGCAGTAGGCCACGGCCGATTTGGCAATGGCGGGCACGGCGTTGAGATTGCCCCGCACGGCGGGGGCTGTTCCCGTAAAATCGACGTGCATCTGGCTGCCCGTGACGGTGAGCGTTACCTGGATGGGGATGGGCGGGCTGCCTGGCTGGCCATCGTCGTCGAGGGTGTCGGTGAAGGTATAACGGCCGTCTGGGATGTGGGAAACGGCCGTTTCGGTCAACGTTTTCGCATAATCAATCAGCGCTTCGGCGTGGGCCAGCGCTTCGGCCAGGCTGTAGCGGTCTACAATTTCAGCCAGGCGCTTTTGGCCAATGGCATGGGCTGCCAGTTGGGCAGCTAAATCGCCGTTGCGCTCGTCCGGGGTGCGCACGTTGCGCAGGATGAGTTGCCAGACCGCCTCATTGCGCTGCCCGGCGGCCACCAGCTTAATGGGGGGAATGATGATCCCTTCCTGGTAAATCTCGGTGGAAAGCGGCATCGAGCCGGGGGACATGCCGCCGACGTCGGCGTGGTGGGCACGGCTGGCGACGAAGAATTGGGGAGAGGGGGAGAGGGGGAGAGGGGGTGGTTCACTGTTTACCGAATACTGATTACCGAAAAAAACAGGCGACACCAGCGTAATATCCGGCAGGTGGTTGCCGCCCTGGTACGGGTCGTTGACGATGACGACATCGCCGGGGGCGAAGGGGGCACATTGGTCGAGGGCGGCCTGGACGGAGGCGGGCATGGCGCCGAGGTGAACGGGAATGTGGGCGGCCTGGGCCAGCATACGGCCGTCGCCCAAAAAGAGGGCGCAGCTAAAGTCGAGCCGTTCCTTGATGTTGGGGCTGTACGCCGCGCGGCCCAGCGTGACGCCCATCTCTTCGGCGACGGAGGCGAACAGGTAGCGGAAAATGGAGAGGGAAACGGCCGTTGGGTTGCTCATAAGTGAGTGTGGGGTGTTGATTGAGTAATTGAGTAATTGGGTAATTAGTGTGCTCAATTACCTAATTACCTAATTACCCAATTACTCCACAAATACGGGTAAATTGCCCAGCGCCACGATATTGCTCCAATCGGCGTCGCCTTCGGTGAAAACGGCCGCTGTTTTTACAATCTCGCCACCCGCCTGATGGACCACATTTTCCATCCCTTTCAGCGTGCTGCCGGTGCTGATGACATCATCCACCAGCACCACTTTTTTGCCCTTGATGAACGTTTTGTCTTTTTCATCCAGGTAAAGCGTTTGCGGCTTGCCGGTGGTGATGGAGATAGTCTCGGCGCTGATCGTGTCGCCCATGTAGCTTTTGTACGATTTGCGCAGCACGATGTAGGGCAGCCCCATCAAGGCGCTCATCTCGTAGATGAGGGGGATGCCTTTGGCTTCTGCCGTTACCAGCACCTGGGCGGGGGTGTTTTTGAGGTGCTCGGCCAGGGCAGCGGCGGTGGCCTTGACGACGATGGTGTCGCCCAGCATGTTAAAAATGGCGATGCGCACGCCGGGTGCAACTTCAAATAGAGGCAGGTGGCGGGTGATGCCAGCAATTTCTACGGTGTAAGTTTCACGTTCGGTCATCTTGTGATACTCTCCTAAAATGTTGGTCAATTTTGCAAAATTGGCCTACGCTATGATGCGTTTAGTTTACCTGATTGTCATGCAGGTGGCATCTGGATTTGTAAGTGAAGGTGGGACGATTATGAAGGCGATTGTGGTAAAAGGTAATAATCAGCAGCCGGTTTTGGTCTGGGAAACGGTGCCGGACGTGGAATTTGGGCCGGATGAGGTGTTGGTTGATGTGTGGGCAACGGCCGTAAATCGGGCCGATTTGCTGCAAGCGCGAGGCGGCTACAATCCACCGCCGGGAGCCAGTGAGATTTTGGGACTGGAGATGGCGGGTATCATTGCCGCCGTAGGCAAGAATGTGATCGAGTGGCAGGTGGGCGACCGGGTCTGTGCGCTGCTGCCGGGCGGTGGTTATGCTGAGCAGGTGGCGGTGCCAGCCGGGATGCTGCTGAAGCTGCCCAAAACGTGGACCTTTGCGATGGGAACGGCCGTTCCCGAAGTGTGGTACACCGCTTATGTCAACCTCTTTTTGGAGGGGGAGTTGGCGGCCGGGGAGACGGTGCTGATTCATGCCGGGGCCAGCGGCGTGGGCACGGCGGCCATTCAGCTGGCCAACGCCGCCGAAGCAACCGTCTTTGTGACGGCAGGCAGCGATGAGAAGCTGCAAGCGTGTCGTAAGCTGGGGGCAGAGCTGGCCATCAATTACAAGCAGGATGATTTTCTGGCGAAGGTATTGGCCGCGACGCAGGATCAGGGAGTGGATCTGATTTTGGACCCGGTGGGTGGGGGTTATCTGGACAAAAACGTGCGGGCGCTGAAGCGATACGGCCGTTTGGTCAACATCGGGCAGTTGGGCGGATCGCATGGCGAAATGAACATGGGGCTGCTGCTGGGCAAGCGGCTGCGCCTCATCGGCTCCACGCTGCGCTCTCGCCCCCCGGCAGAGAAGATCAAAATTACCGAGCAGTTCCAGTCGGGCTATTGGCCGCTGCTGCGCTCCGGCGAGCTCAAACCGATCATCGACACGGTGTTCCCCATCGAGCAGGCGCAGGAAGCCCATGCCTACGTACAGCAGAACAAGAACATCGGCAAGGTGATCTTGACGGTGAAAGAGGGAGACCTGTAGGGGCGAGGCAGGTGGCCAAAACCATTGAAAAACAAATAGATCATCTCCCCACCTGCCTCGCCCATATTTCGCCCCGCGACAGTCAAAGCGGCAGTTCGTTGCGGAAGCGGTGGAAGGCGTCGGGTCGCAGGAAGAGGAAGATGAGCGTCCCGGCGAAGAAGCCGCCCAGGTGTGCCCAGTGGGCCACGCTAGACTCCACGTTGATCAGCAGCACATCGAGCGCAACGGGAATCTCTTTGAGAAAGAAGAAGAGAATGACCCAATACGCCTGGAACGGAATGCGGGCGAAGCCAAATCCCCAAAAAAGCAGCACCTTGATTTTCCCCCCTGGAAATAAAATCAGGTAAGCGGCCATGATGCCGTATACCGCGCCGCTGGCGCCAATGCCGGGAATCGACTCGGTTGAACGGCTCATGGTGCTGATGATGTCGGCCACTACGCCACAGAGCAGGTAAAAGGTGAGAAAGCGCCACGGGCCGCAGGCATCTTCCACACGCTGAGCGAAGGCCCACAGGGCGAGCATGTTGCCCGCTAGATGAAAAATGCCGCCATGCATGAAGGTGGAGGTGACGGTGGCCAACGCACCGGCCGCCTGCTGGCTGATGACGAAGGTGGGGACGCTGCCAAACAGGAAAATGGCCTGGATATATGCCTCAATATTAAATTCCACCAGCAAAAATTGGCCAATTAGCACCAGCATGTTCAGCAGGATGATGAACATGGTCATGAAGGGAAAGCTGGTATACCGGTTAGGCTGGAGGTCGGTGAGTGGAATCATAAGAGGCTGTTCAGGTCCAGTTCAAAGGCGAGCAGCCGGTTAATGGCCAGCAGCAGCAGAAGGAGAATGGGCAAGACGACGCAAATGATGGAGATGAGGCGAAGGTGGCTGGGGTTGGCGGATACGGCCGTTCCCCTCAGCCGCGCCAGCCAGGGATGATCCGGTGCGTGGGCCAACCCACCCAGCATCAACAGCCCGGCCATAAACAGCAGGTTGCCGCCACACAGCAGCGGCGAGATGCCTAGCGGTTTTAGCCCGGCCTGCACCCAAATCAGCAGGGCATAGAGCAGCGTGGGGCCGATGGCCAGCCGCAGTACCGTGGCCGTGGGACTGGTGAACGCGATATTGGCCAGCCGAATCTGCTCCTGGACAAGGGGCAGCCGTTTTTTAGCCAGAAGGCGATCTGGCAAATTGGGAGATTTGAGGGCGCGTTTGTAATAGAATTTCGCTTTTTGCCACTGTTCCAACCGTTCATACAGCCGTCCCATCGGCCAAAAATCTTCGCTGGCTGGGCTGATTTGGGCCAAAATGGCGGGCGCTTCGGGATGTTTGGCATTCAGCTGCAAAAGGCGGTCCAGTGCCTTTAGCCGATTCGATTGGGAATCAGCCTGTTGAACCATCAGCCACCAGCCAGCTTCATGGTTGGCATGAAGGTGTAAAAAGCTGGCCAACTGTTGGAGCCCTGGTTGAATCTGGCCTATGGCAAACTGCCGCTGGATTTGCTCGAATTCGATCTCTTCGGTGGTGTATGGTTTGGCTGCGCCATTGGCGGAGAAGGTGAAACTGTCTGTTTGGCTGGCAGACGCATATTTTTGGCGCACGCGGGCCAGCCGCTGCTGGGTTTGGGGTCGCCATGGGTTGAGGGTTAGGGCGTTTTCCAGGGCGATGATTTTGTCTTCTGGCTCATCGACCAGCTCGCTGAGCCAGAGCCAGGCAAGTTCGTGTTGTGGCTCTGTTTCTACTAGTTCAAGCAGCAGGGCGCGTGCCTGACTGCGCTCACCGGCTTTGGCTTTTTTTACGGCCGTTTGAAACAACTCTGATTGTGTCAACGGTTAAGTGGCCCCTATTACTTGATCGGTTTACTTTTTTTCCACCGTTTGGGCAGCAGCTGCCGCCCCCGGTTTAATAATTTGCTAGAGGTCGATTCCCCTGGTTCCGACTCTGGATCAGGGAACGGGTTTTGGTCAAACATTTTACGCCAGGCGTAGATGCTAACCAGCTTAAGCGTGGCCACGACCGGCGCGGCCAAAATCGCCCCCAGAATCCCGGCCAGACTGCTGCCCATAAACACGCCCACGATGACGATGAGCGGATGTAGTTCGAGCGATTCACCCACAATGCGCGGCACCAGAATGCTGTTTTCCAGCTGCTGCACAATGAGCATGAAGATAAGCACCACGCCGGCATATTCCCAGCTGCCCAGCTGCCCTAAAGTCTCTGGCTGAAAGAAAGCCACAATGATGGCCGCAGCTGCGCCGATGATAGGGCCTAGTATCGGAATAAATTCTAACAGGCCAGATAACAAACCGAGCGCCAGAGAGTTTTGCACGCCCAGCAGCGCCAAACCCAGCCAGACCACCAAAAAGATAATCAGCCCCAAAATGACCTGACCTCGCAGGTATGCGTTCCAGATACGGCCGAATTGGCGCAGCATTCGTTCGGCGTCACGACGGTAGCCTGGCAGCTGGGCCATGCCCGCCACCCGTTCGCCCAACAGCGGAATTTCGATGGCCAGATAGATAGAAATGATAAAAATAAAGAGAATGTTGCCCAGGGTAACAATGGTGGCTGTGGCGACGTTTGTGACGACTTGACCCCCCTGGCTAACGGTTGGTTCTGCCAGGCGGAGGAGCTGCTGCTGAATAAAGTTGAGGTCAATCGACCCTGGATCGAGCAGAAAGGGACCTATGACGATTGGTTCTGTTCTGGCGGTGAACTCTCTAATAACGGCCGTAATATCCGCAATAAACTTGGGTATCTGGTTGATGAGCGAGGAGATTTGTTCAAAAGCGGCAAAACCCAGGGCAATAAACCCGCCGATCACGGCCACCGCCAGCAGCAAATAGACGATGAGAATGCCTGTGTTGCGCTTGAGGCCAGTTCGCTTATCTAGCAGCACAACGACGGGGTTGAGTATATATGCCAAAATGGCGGCTATGATAATTTGAGACAGAAGCGATTGGAAGCGGTAGGTGAGCCACAGCACCAGCAGCAGCGCGGCTACGGTGACGATGATTTTGGTGCTGCGCGACCAGTCTGGAGATTCAGATTCAGTTGGTTGGGGTGTTGGCTCGCTGTCGTTGATCATGTTAGGTTCCTCATTGTCGGGTATGAGAGTATCACATGCTTGATAAGTACGTCAATGATTGCGCTGCGTTGCGGGAAACGGCCGTTTTGCCAAACCAGCTGCGACGCAGTTGAAGTCGAAAGATTACCTGGCGTCGCCATGGCAAAAAGTACGTCGCCCCTGTGTAATCGTGATATGATAGCCATGCCCTCTTGGGCACCCTACTGAACCAGTTGAGCAAACATTTTACGGGCTCAACCCACTTTATTGAGAGGATAGAATGCGCAAAAAGGCGATATTGATTACTGGCGCTGCTGGTGAAATTGGACAGGCATTGATTGAACATTTATCGGAGATTGGAGAATATACGCTGCTCACGCTGGATTTGCACCAGCTGCCAGATCGATTAGACGGCCGTTCCGTTCACATCGTCGGCGATATTTTAGACCACAAACTGTTTGCCCGCCTGGTCACAGAGTATGAAATTGACTCCATTTTTCACCTGGCGGCGCTGCTCTCCACCCGCAGCGAATTTTCGCCAGCGCTGGCCCATCAGGTTAACGTCAACGGCACCTTAAACCTGCTTCAGCTGGCCGCCGATCAGTCCCAGCAGCGCGGCAAGCCGGTGCGCTTCATGTTTCCCAGCTCCATTGCCGTCTACGGCCTGCCAGATTTAGCCACCAAAGCGCGGGATTTTTACGTGCGGGAGTGGGATTGGAACTACCCCACTACCATGTACGGCTGCAACAAGCTGTACTGCGAGCAGCTGGGCAGTTATTACAGCCATAATTACCAGCAGCTGTCGGAAACCCGCCCGATGATGCTGGACTTTCGCAGCGTTCGCTTTCCGGGGTTGATTAGCGCCTTCACCGTGCCCTCTGGCGGCACCAGCGATTACGGCCCGGAGATGCTGCACGCAGCGGCCAAAGGGGAGGCGTATCGCTGCTTTGTGCGCGAAGACAGCACCATCCCCTTTATGATTATGCCCGATGCCATCACCTCGCTGCTGCATTTGTGGCAGGCGCCTCGCAGCGTGTTGAGCCGGACCGTGTACAACGTCACCAGCTTTAGCCTCTCCGCTGCCGAGTTTCAGGCGCAGGTAGAGCGCACTTTCCCGAACGCGGCTATCAGTTTTGAGCCCGATCTGCACCGGCAGGGGATTGTAGACAGCTGGCCCGCTGGCCTGAACGACAAGCTGGCCCGCAAAGATTGGGGCTGGCAGCCCGCCTACGACGTAGACCGCGCCTTTGAAGAGTACCTGGTGCCAAATATTCGGGAGCGGTTTAGGCTAAACTAAATCAAAGATGATCCACTGGAGTGGAAATTCGCGGCTGAACGCATGAAAATGATGGGATGAAAGAACGTTCTACCCTGACTCGTTTTGCCTGGCTGTCTGTGGCAACGGCCGTTCTCACCATTGGTCTCAAAGCCACCGCTTACTGGCTTACCGGTTCTGTCGGGCTGCTGTCTGATGCCCTGGAGTCCGGGGTGAATTTGGTAACGGCCGTTTTCGCCCTCATCATCCTCACCATTGCCGCCCTGCCCCCGGATGAGGAGCATGAATACGGTCACAGCAAGGCGGAATATTTTGCCGCTGGCGTTGAAGGTGGCCTGATTTTGATTGCGGCGCTGGTGATTGGGGTAACGGCCGTTCAGCGTTTTATTCAGCCTCAGCCATTGGAGCAGGTGGGTTTGGGGTTATTTGTCTCTGTGCTGGCGGCGCTGGGCAACGGGCTCACCGCGATGGTGCTGCTGCGCGTGGGGCGTCAGCACAACTCCCTTACCCTTACCGCCAATGCGCGTCATCTTCTGACCGATGTCTGGACGTCGGCAGGGGTTATTGTGGGTGTGTTGGGCGTGTCGTTAACCGGTTGGCACTGGTTGGATCCGCTGGTGGCGCTGCTGGTGGCGCTGCATATTGTGCGTACCGGGGTCGTTTTGCTGCAAACGGCCGTTAACGGCCTGATGGATGTTTCTTTGCCCGCCGAGGAAGTGGCCAGGGTCCGGGACGTACTGGACGGCTACTGCTCCGATGAAGTGCAGTACCATGCCCTGCGCACGCGCCAATCGGGAGCGTACCGTTTTGTGTCGGTCCATGTGCAGGTTCCGGGAGCGTGGTCGGTACAGCGGGGGCACACTTTGCTAGAAGCCATCGAGCGAGATTTGAGGTTGGCGGTGCCGCTTGTGGCGGTATTCACCCACCTGGAACCAGTCGATGATCCGCTTTCCTGGGCCGATATTGCTTTGCACCGTGTCGAAGAGGGCAAAAAGTAGCGGGCCAACCATCCGTCGCGCTCAATAAGGAGAAAAATGCCGCGCATCCGTGAATTAAACATTTACCAGAGCGAGCTGCCCACCGGGCCACACAACGCCATTACCGATGTGGCGGGGGTAGCCGTAGGCCATTTCACGCTGATCGAGGGGGCAGGAGCGTGGACGGGCAGCGGTCCGTTTCGCACCGGCGTCACCCTGATTTTGCCCCATCAGGGTAATCTGTATGAAGAGAAAGTGGTGGCGGCGGTGCATACCATCAACGGCTTTGGCAAGGTGGTGGGCTTTGAGCAGGTGCGCGAGCTGGGCAACATCGAAGCGCCAATTGCCCTCACCGGCACCCTGAATGTGCCCCGCGTGGCGGATGCGCTGATAACGATTGCCATTGAGCAAAATCCGCATATTGGTCTGGGTTTTGCCGCCACGGGGCGACAGGGCTACCCCAGCGTTAATCCGGTGGTTGGGGAAACGAGTGATGGGTTTTTAAGCAACATGCAGGCGCGGCCCATCGGTTTGCCCGAAGTGCGGGCGGCGTTGGCGGCTGCATCCACTGGCCCGGTGGCCGAGGGGGTGGTGGGTGCGGGGGCGGGCACAAGCTGCTACGGCTGGAAGGGGGGCATTGGCACGGCCAGCCGGGTTCTGCCGGAGCGGGGACAAAATTACACGGTGGGCGTGCTGGTGCAGAGCAACTTTGGCAGCCCGGCGGAGCTGATGATTGCCGGGGTGCCGGTGGGGCAGCATCTCCAGCCGCCTGCGCCCACCCGGCAGGAAGATGGCTCGATCATGATGATTCTGGCGACAGATGCGCCGCTGGATGTGCGGCAGCTGGGGCGATTGTGCCAGCGGGCGGCGTTTGGTCTGGCGCGGACGGGCAGCACCTGCCACGGCGGCAGCGGTGATTTTGTGATTGCGTTTAGTGCAACCAACAGGGTGCCGGATCGGCCGGAAAGTTTGGTGGTGGCGCAAACGGCCGTTTACGAACAACCGATCATGAATCTCTTTGCCCTGGCCGTGGTGGAAGCTGTCGAAGAAGCCATCTACAACAGCCTGCTCATGGCCCACACCGTTGTGGGGCGAGATGGCAACACACGATACGGCCTGCCTGCGCCGGATGTGGCCCAGGTGATGCAGCAATACGGGCGAAGCATGATTCGATGAGATTAAGATTAGTACGGCGGTATCTTGCCTAATAGGACATACTTATGGTATCCTCCGTTCAATCTGGTTGAGTTTTTAAGAAAGCAGGCAAAAACTCCTCCCCCAAACTGGCACGAGAGAAACGCGACTGGAACAAACTCAACCAGGCCAGGGTCTGCCCAAAACCCTCGCTTGCTTTCCGGTCCTACCCGAATAGCCATCTGTCTTTGTCATTGGATTTATGTCCACTGTCTTGGGCCGATGGCTTTTTTTTGCCATTTATGGAGTGTTTTAAAATTTTGGATTGTTGATTGGAATTGGTAGACTTGTATCGATTCTATTATTCTCCTTTACACTTCTTGGCAGGATAAATATAAAATTTTTCGTAACTACCAACCGCGAAGGGCGCAAAGGACGCAAAGATAAGAGAAAAACTTTGCGCTCTCTGCGTTCTTTGCAGCTAAATCCCACAGAGGCTTGGTAGTTACAATTTTTCTTTCATCACGATAAGTATCGACACGATAAACTAATATGTTTTCACCCGTATTGTTGTCACTGTCCGAGAATGCCTAAATGTTATTAAAATTGGAATATCCCTTTTATGATTTGCTTCAAAAAATCAATGTATTCCCATGGTGGTTAATGGAACAGGCTGCATTTGCCTTGATTACGACTAAGAATGAAGACAACTGCTATTATCTGCTTCAATGGAACCCCAAATGGCATTGCTATAATTTTATAGGCGGGAAAGTTGAGTCGGATGACGGCAATAATGACAATGATATTTCGCGTACTTTATGCCGAGAAATCGAGGAAGAAATGGGTATAGAGTCAGGGAAAATACAGATCGAACAAGAGGCTAGACTGGTTAAATTGTGGCAATATTCAGTACGAGAGAAAAGATTCAAGCCTTACTTGTTCTCGATCTTTGTTATTGACCTCTTCCCTGATCTTCTAGCGGATAGACAAAAAGTTGCGCGAGCTTTACGCTGGCTATCTAGCAAGTATGAAAATACCTATGTCTCTCAAGCCGAAATAATAAATCTTGAAACGGTCGATGGGAAACCGATTTCTGATACGGTGCGGCGTATTTTAATTGCGCTGCGAGAAATTGAACCAGTTTAGACTGTTACCAATGAAATTCTTGTAAAGTGAGCAAGAAAAATCAAAGATTACGCAGATTTAATAGATTTTTTATCTTTTCAATCTGCGCAATCTGTTGATAAAAAACACTTTGTTGGTTCTGGCTTGTCCAGGTTAGGAGATGTTTCAATGAGCGAAGCAAAACTTTTTCAGGATTCCTATTATTTGCAGCGAAATCAGTACCGCGACAGCCGCAATTTGGATGCACGGGCGGCGCTGCACCGGCGGTTTAGCACGGCCGTTTCCGATTGGCAGCCGTGGGTGTTTGACCTGCTGGGGCTGGTATCAGGGATGCGCGTGCTGGAATGTGGCTGCGGTCCCGGCTGGCTGTGGCGGGAAAACGTGGATCGCATTCCGCCCAACTGTCACATCAGCCTGACCGACCTGTCGCCGGGCATGGTGGCGGAAGCAGAAGTGGCGCTGGCGGGTAGCGGGCACCGGTTTGATTTTCAGCAGGCCAACATCCAGGCGCTGGATTTTGCCGGCGAGACGTTTGATGTGGTGGTGGCCAACCATATGCTGTACCATGTCCCAGATTTGCCTCAGGCGCTGTCTGAAATTCGGCGAGTGCTGAAGCCAGACGGCCGTTTCATCGCCGCCACTAACGGAAATAACCACATGAAAGAGCTGCCCGACCTGGTACCAGAGGCGCTGCGGGCGATTTCTGGCTCCACGCTGGTGCGGGGAGAGTCGGTGCAGCTGCCGTTTCGGTTGGAAAACGGCCATGCCGTCCTGGAGCCGTACTTCAACACCATCGAACAGCATCTTTACGAGGACAGCCTGTGGGTGACCGAGGTGGAGCCGTTGCTGGCCTACGCTTTTTCGATGATCAAGCCGGAGATGGCCGTGCCGGAAACGGCCGTTGCCCAACTGCGCGAAGCGTGGGCGGCCAAAATCGAGGCAGAAGGCGGCATCCACATCAGTAAAGATTCCGGTGTGTTTGTTGCGGCTAAATAAAGGAATAATCAAAGATTTCGCAGATTTTACAGATTTTTCTCCCGCCTCTCTGTGCAACTCTGTGTTTTCTCTGCGTAACTCTGTGTTCCATTTTTTTCAAAGGTGGTTTGTATGAATCGCAATCCAACGGAGCGATTTTCTAATCGTGTAGAAAATTATGTAAAGTATCGGCCGTCGTATCCAACGGCCGTTTTAGATTGCCTGCGCGATGAGTGTGGGTTGGAGGAAACGGCCGTCATCGCCGACATTGGTTCCGGTACAGGTATTCTGGCCCGGCTGTTTTTGCAAAATGGCAACCGGGTGCTGGGCGTCGAGCCAAACAAGGAGATGCGCGAGGCGGGCGAGGCGTTCCTGGCCGATTTTCCGCGCTTTACCAGTATCAACGGCACGGCCGAAGCCACTACTCTGGCAGATGATTCGGTCGATTTTGTGACGGCGGGGCAGGCGGCCCACTGGTTTGATCGGCAAACGTCGCTGCCGGAGCTGCAGCGCATTTTGCGGCCAGGCGGATTCGTGGTCCTCGTCTGGAACACAATGGATTTTGATGCATCGCCTTTCATGCAGGGATACGGCCAACTGTCCCAGCGCTATCTGAGCAACAAACCCGAGCGCAAGGATGAGCTGCGTGGCGGCGTCTTTGAGTATCTGGGCGACGGAACGCACAGGCACACTTTCCCACATAAACGGTCCTACGATCTGGCGGGTATCACCGGTGGACTGCTGTCTTCGTCGTATGCGCCGCTGGCGGGCGATCCCCGGCATGAACCAATGCTGGCAGAGCTGCGTGACTTGTTTGCGGCGCATGAAGAGGACGGCCGTATTCACATTCTCTACACCACCGAACTCTACTACCGCCAATTTTAAGAAATTTACCGCGGAGGGCGCGGAGGACGCAGAGAATGGTTTAAAACTCGGCGTGCTCCGCGTTCTCTGCGGTAAACTCTCTTATCCAAACGCCCAGCGCAAAAAGTGGGGGAACATCTGGGACCACGTTTCGTAATTGTGCCGCCCGCCGGGCACTTCCACGTACATCACGTCTGCACCTCGCCTAAAACCAATCTTTTCCAGTTCCTCGATCAGTTCCAGTGTGTCTTGAATGGCGTCAATGACGCCGTTGTTGTCGCGGTCGTTGGCTTCATCCTGGGTGGCGGCTTCAAACCAGAGACGTAAATTTGGCTTAACGGCCGTTTGCTGTACCACGGCGTGGGCGATAAGCTGATTGGGCGGTACGGCCGTCTCCTCTTCACCAGCGCGCCACCAGAAGGAGCCAGACATCACCCCCGCCACGCCAAACTGGTCGGGATGGTTCCAGGCAATGTCGAAGGCGGACAGCCCGCCCAGCGACACGCCAAAAATGCCAGTATCAGCCGGATTTTGGCTGGTGCGGAATTGCTGATTAATGGCGGGCATGAGCTCTGTGGTGAGGAAACGGCCGTATTCGTCAGCTTTAGTGCCTAAATTTTGGGCATTGGGGCAAACGGCCGTGCCGTACTCCTGCAAGCGCTCTTCATTTGCGGGCACGGCGACGATGATAATGGGCGGAATTTTCTGCCGAGCCACCAGCTTAGCCAGCGTCTCGCGGATTTGCAGCGCTGGCTGGTCCTGCCCATCGTTGACATAAAGTACAGGATAATGACGAGAACTTGTTTCATACCCCGGCGGCAAAAAAACGGTAATCGAACGGCGGTTGCCCAACTGCTGCGAGGCAAACTCAGGCAGGGTGACCACCTGCACCGTGGCCAACAGCGCCGCCCGCCGCCGCCTGGCGGCGTAGAGGGTGAGGAGGATAGTGAGAGTGAGAACGGCCGTAGCCCAAAATACAAATTCATTCATGCTTTCTTGCTTAAATCATGAGCAAAAATTAGCGGTATCAAGCAAACCCTAAGCAGGACTTATCCCTACGCTCAAAATGACAATTGGTGGCTTGGGGATTAAGATTTGACCTGCTACTGGCAAACTCGCCACTCGCAAACTCGCCTCATAACTTGCCTACTCGCCCACGGCCGTATCCAACTGCCACAGCTGCTGCATCTCTTCACAGCGACCCAGCAGCTCATCCAGCGTGCCTTCGTCTTCGATACGGCCGTCCCGCAGCACCACCACATGATCCGCCCGCCGCAAAGCCGCCCGCTGGTGACTCACAACGAGACAAGTTTGCTGCCCAGCCTCTCCTCTGCGCCTCTGCCCGCTCTCTGAGCGCCCCTCTGCGTTAAAAACTCTTTCCCACAACACCTTCTCCGTCTCCACATCCAGCGCACTGGACAGATCATCAAAAATGAGCAGCTCCGGCTGGCGCACAAACATGCGCGCCGCCGCTACGCGCTGTGCCTGCCCGCCAGACAAGCGCTGGCCGCGCGGCCCCACAATCGTATCCAGCCCCCGCTCCATTTGCGCTAAATCTTGCTCGAAGACGGCCGTTTTCACCGCCCTCATCACGTCCACCTGATCTTGCGGCAGGCCCAGCAAAATGTTGTCCCGCACCGTCTCGCTGAACAGGCGCGGATTTTGCATAGTAGTGGCCACGCGGGGCGACACCATAAAGGTGGCGGGATCGGGAACGGGACGGCCGTTCCACACAATCTCGCCCCCATCCGCCGGGAGCAGCCCCAGCAGCACCTTCAGCAGCGTCGTCTTGCCTGCGCCGATGCGCCCGGTGATCACCACAAACTGACCGGCCTTCAGCGTTAAATTGATGTTGTGGATGCCGTTTTCGCTGCCGGGGTAAGTGAAATTGAGATTTTTGACGGTGAGTTCGGCCAGGGTGTGTTCGGCCGTTTTGGGCGTATACGGCAGCGGCGGCAGGTTGCCGTCCAGGTAGAGCGGCTGCGGCGCGACAACCGCACCCACCGGCGCGCCCTGCATCATCGTTTCCATGCGCTGCGTGGAGACGCCCGCCTGCTTATAGCCGGTGATCATCCGGCTGAAAATGCGGAACAGCTGCGTCACCGGCCAGATGTAGGCGGCAAACAGGGCAAAATCCCCCAACGTAAACGTGCCCAGGTACATCTGCCGCGCCGCCAGCAGCAAAATCAGCCCCATGCCCAGCTCAATGGTGCCCGTGCTCAGGGCATCAACCAGCTGGGTGAGCAGCTTGTCGCGCACCATCGTCTGCTTGCGCTGCTCGTTGATCTGGCGGAAGCGGTCGATGACTCGCGTCTCGGCATTGGCCACCTTAAGCGCCTGGGTGCTGTTGAACATGTCGGCAATCATGCCCGTCACCTGGCTGGTGGCCTGGCGGCTGGCTTTGCGATACCGTTTGGCGCGCTCTCCCAGCCGCTGGGCAATGCCCACCACAATCAGCAGCGGCACAAACGTGCCCAAGGTCACCGGCACGCTGATTTGCAGCATGATCGTCACCGAGATACCCGCGCTAATGAGCAGGCCAATCACGTCGTCTACGGCGACGATGGCCATGAGCAGCTCGTGGGTGTCGTCGCGGAAGGTGCTAATCGCTTGCCCGGTGGACATGCTGCTGCCGTCCTCGTTTTGCGGCAGCGGGCGCGAGCCGGGCCTTTGCAGCACCCGCGCCAGCATGTTACGGATGAGCAGGTTATAGGAGATGTGCTCAAAGTTGATGAACGCCCAGCCTGCTCCCATTTGGGAAAGGGCGGCAATGAGGGCATAGGCGATTTGCAGCCCGACGATGGGCCAGAGCGGCAGGGCAAAGCTGGATTCGCCGGTGAGGCCGTTGAAAAAGGCGCGCAAAATCAGCCCCAGCGCAGTGGTCACGGCAAAGTGAATCGAAATGGTGATGATGTCGGCGGCGTAATAGTTGGGCGTGAAGCGAATGAGCCGCCAGTAATAAGATAGTGTGTTCATAGCGCAAAAAAATTACCCAATTACCTAATTACAGGCAGTAATTGAGTAATTAGGTAATTGCTTCCTCCAACCCGGTCACCAGCAGGTGGGCAAACTGGGAGGTGGGGTCGGCGGCGAGTTGGGTGCGACGGCCGTATTCCACAATACGGCCGTCGCCCAAAATCATAATCTCGTCGGCGCGCTGCACGGTGGCCAGCCGGTGGGCCACAATGATGCCCGTGCGGTTGGCCAGCAGCTTGTCGATGGCCTGCTCGATCTTCAGCTCTGTCACCGGGTCCAGCCGGGACGATGCCTCATCCATAATCACCAGCCCCGGATTGGCCAGGAAGACGCGCACAAAGGCCAGCAGCTGCGCCTCCCCCGCGCTGAGGCTGGCGTCGGCCTGCAGGGGCGAGTCGAGGCCGTTAGGCAGGCTGTCCAGCCAGGGCATCAGCCCCAGATCGTCCAGTACGGCCAGAATGTGGGCGTCGCTGATGGTGGGGTCAAACAGCGTTAGATTGTCCCGCACGCTGGCGTGAAACAGCTGCACCTCCTGCGTTACCAGCCCGATGGGGCGGCGCAGTTCCGCATGTTTCGCTTCGCGCAAATCGAAGCGGTTTTTGTCCGTGCCCAGCAAAATCGCGCCTTCGCTGGGGTCATAAAAGCGGAAGAGCAGCTTGGTGAGGGTCGTTTTGCCGCTGCCGGTGCGCCCCAGCAGTCCCAGCACGGTGCCCGGTTTCAGGCAGAAATTTATGTCCTGCAAAATCATCGTGTCCGGGTCGTCGGCGTAGAAAAAGGAGACGTGGTCGAAGGTGACGCCCAGCGGCCCGGCGGGCACGTCCACACCGGGGCCATCGAGCATGGTGGGCTGCTCTGCCTGCAACGCCATGATGCGGCGAATGCTGGCGGCGGCCCGCTGCAAATCTTCGATCTGGCGGTTGATGCTCCACAGCGGCTCTTTGATCACGTCGATGTAATAAAAAATGAGGTAGATACCGCCAATCGTCAGCGTGCCTTCGCGGAAGAGGGTGGTGCCAAAGATGTGGGCGGCGATGTAGGCCAGGGTAAAGACGCCCAGCGGCAGGTTCCAGACGAAGATATTGACCTTGATGGCGCTGCGCACGCGCAGCCAGCGTTCACGCCCCAGGCGCAGCATCTTCTGCACAATAGCTGGTTCGGCGCCGGCAGTGCGAATCGTTTCGGCCCCGCTGAGCCACTCTTCCAGGAAGCCGAACAGGGTCGCTTCGGTCTGGCGCAGTGCCTCCCAGCGGGGCACGGTGAGGGTGCGCAGGTAGTTCAACGCCAGCACGCCGAGGAGGGCAACGGCCGTAATCGACACACCCACCCGCCAATCCACCAGCCACAGCAGCACAATCACGCCGATGAGCAGCAGCACGTTGCTGGTAAGCTGGATGAACAGCTGGGAGAAGAAGTTGGCCAGCTTGTTCACGTCGCCATCGACGCGCTCGATCAGTTCGCCGGGCTTGTGCTGCTTGTGGAAGGCCATGTCCAGCCGCAGGCAGTGTAGCGCGAGGTCTGCTCTAAGCGCGTTGGTGGCGGTCCAGGCCACGTTTTCGCCCACGTACACGGCCGTCAGGGCAATCACCTGCCGCACGATGGCGATGCCCATGAACAGCGCCGCCGCGCCGAGCAGCTTGTTGAGACCTTGCTGGAAAGCGGCCGTGCCGCTGGCGGCGGGTTCGCTGGCGGTATCGATAAAGTAGGCCACAATTTGCGGATTGGCCAGGTGCAGCCCAATGCTGACCAGCAGCAAGAGCGCCAACCCCAGCACCGTCTTCTTTTGCGGTTTCAGGTAGTTGGCCAGTAAATCCCAGTACGGCTTGATGGGTAAGTTGAGTCGTTGCAGCATGATCTTTTCCGACAAAAAAAGCCCCGCATGTGTTGATGCGGGGCAGGATTGTGGGACGATTTTACCACTTTTTTAGATTGGTTCAATTTTTAAAATTGAACCAATCTTTGGCGGGGAAACGGCCGTTTCTCGTTCCAGCAGTCTCCGTTGGCATACCGATTTGGACGTTCCGCGTCCTCGGCGCAGAGCGCCACTGTCTTCATTCCACGCAGAGCGGGGAACGAGCCACGTTATGACAACTGATCTTGAACTGTCATTCTGAACGAAGTGAAGAATCCCGCAAGGTTCCCATGGCAAGAACCTTACCCAAACCAAAGCTTCATTAATTCTCAAGCGGGCGGGATGCTTCGGAGGATACTTCGGCAGCCTCAGCACAGGCTCTCAGCATGACAAGTTTATTGCCCGAATTAATTTTTAATCCACAAGAGCGTGGAACGAGCCACTGGGGAGTTTCCGAGGAAATTCGTGTGATTCATGATGTTTTTTTCTTCCCCGTCCGGTAAACTCATAGTAAGTGAAATCGGGCAGCAAGCCCAACAGATTAGGAGCTAGATATGGAATATCGTCGATTAGGAAAATCTGGCCTGAAGGTCAGCGCATTATCATTTGGTTCGTGGGTGACCTTTAGCACCCAGGCCGATGTGGATTTGGCGGCCGACATGATGGCGGCGGCGTACGATGCGGGCGTCAACTTTTTTGACAACGCCGAAATTTATGCCCACGGCAAATCGGAAGAAATTATGGGGGCGGCGCTCACCAGGCTGGGCTGGCGGCGAGATAGCTACATCGTTTCCAGCAAGGTGATGTGGGGCAGTATCAAAGATGCCAAGCCAACGCAGCAGGGCCTGAGCCGCAAGCACGTGGTGGAAGCGTGCCATCAGGCATTGGAGCGGCTTCAGGTGGAGTATCTGGACCTCTATTTTTGCCATCGTCCCGACCCAGAAGTGCCGATGGAGGAGCTGGTGCGCACGATGAACACGCTCATCGAGCAGGGCAAAATCTTCTACTGGGGTACGTCGGAATGGTCGGCGCAGCAGCTGATGGAAGCGCACAGCGTGGCGCGGCAGTACAACCTGATCCCGCCGACGATGGAGCAGCCACAGTACCACATGTTCCATCGCTATCGCTTTGAGGTGGAATACGGCCGTCTCTACGACACCATTGGTCTGGGCACCACCATCTGGTCGCCGCTGGCTTCTGGCTTGCTCACCGGCAAGTACAACGACGGCATCCCCGAAGATTCGCGGGTGAACTTGCCCGGCTACGAATGGCTGCGCAAAATGTTTGAAAGCGAAGAGGGCCAAAAGCGGCTGAAATCCGTCAAGGAACTGGTGCCCATTGCTGAAGAATTGGGCACGACGATGCCTCGCCTGGCCATCGCCTGGTGCTTGAAGAATCCCAACGTCAGCACGGTGATCACCGGCGCGTCTAAAGTGGCGCAGGTGGAAGAAAACATGAAGGCGCTGGACGTGGTACCCCAGCTCACCGACGACGTGATGGAAAAAATCGAAGCCGTTCTGAACAACAAGCCAGAGCCAATGGATTTCCAGTAAACTGGCAAACTCAGTCGTTTAAAAAACCTTGACGCAAAAGTGCAAAAGAGCGAAAGAAAAGGGAAAAGATCCGCTTTGCGCCTTCTGCCCTTTTGCATTCTTTGCGTTGAAATTTCGCATCTTGTAAGCTTATAAGCCCGGACTGGCCAATGGAAATATTTAAATGACCTCTCAAGCCCCTGGCTATGTTTATATTTGGGAATACACGGTTCTGCCTGAGCGTGTGGCTGATTTTGAACAGGCGTATGGCCCAACTGGTGCCTGGGTTGCGCTGTTTAAACGGGCAAACGGCTACATCCGTACAGAACTTCACCAGGACCGGCACCTTCCCAACCGTTACCTGACGATTGATTACTGGGAATCCAAGGAGGCATGGCAGGCGTTTCGTACAGCGCTGTCAGCCGAGTTTGAGGCGATTGATGCCGAGTGTGAGGGTTTCACCCTGGAAGAACGTGAGATCGGCCAGCTTTCGCCAGTAGGGCAATAGCGCGCTGTTGCCCTACTGCCAGGGGAAGAGGGTGATGGGCGTGATGCCGTAGTACAGCTCCACAATGTGGCGGAAGATCGGGGCGGAAACGGCCGAACCGTCTCCCCCATGCTCCACAATCACAGCAATCGCAATTTCTGGTCCGTTGACGAAACGGCCGTCTACCGTTGTGTACGGCGCAGCAGGGGCATACCCTATAAACCAGGCGTGTGAACTGCGCGGCGGCGCTTCGGCCGTGCCCGTTTTGCCCGCCACTTGCAGCGGCAGCCCCCCAAATTGATGGGTGGCGGTGCCGTTGGAATCATTGGTCACCTTCCATAAACTATCCTGGATAATGGCCAAATTTTGCGGCGAAAGCGGCAGTTCGCCGCTCACTTGCACCGGATACGGCTCTTCCGGTGCGCCGCCGCCCGCACCGATACGGTCGATGAGCGTCGGGTGGTAGAGTGTGCCACCGTTGGCTATTGCCGCCGTGATGTTCGCCATTTGCAGCGGTGTCACCTGCACATCTCCCTGGCCAATGCCCATGTTGACCGCATCACCCCGAACCCAGCCTTCGCCTCGGACCGACAGCTTCCACTCTGGGCTGGGAACTATGCCCGCCGCTTCCACCACGCCAACAGCGCCCGTTGGCGCACCAAGGCCGAACTGAACGGCCGTTTCCGGGAAAAAGTTCGGGTCCACCGCATCCATCTCAAACGCCGCATCGTAAAAACAAGAGTTGCAGGAGACGACCAGCGCCTGCTTCAGCGTAATGGTGCCATGACCCTGGGGCAGCCAATCAACCTTGACAAAATTGTCCCCCAGCCGCCGCCAGGTGCCGGTGCTGTTGTAAAACGTGTCTGGCGTGTATAAACCGCTGTTGATGGCCGCTGTGTAGGTGATCAGTTTGAAGATGGAGCCAGCGGGGTAAACGCCCTGTGCCGCCCGGTTCAGCAGGGGGCGATTGGGATCGTTGAAGGCCGCGCCCAGCGCCACGGCCGAATCCTGAGCAAACGGATCAAAGATGCGGGGATCGTAGCTGGGGTAGCTGGCCATCGCCAAAATTTTGCCGGTGTTCACCTCCAGCACCACCGCTGCGCCCGCCTGTAGACCCAAAGATTGAATCGCTTCGGCCAGGGCTTGCTCAACGGCCGTTTGGAAATCCAAATCCAGCGTCGAATAAATGCTCCGCGCCTGCTTGGGCTGCTGCTCCTGCACCGTACCGACAAACTGCCCGTTCGGGCCAACCACCGTCAGCGTGCCGCCTCGCTCGCCGTTGAGATAATCTTCGCCCCAGCGCTCCAGCCCGGCCAGCCCAACCAGTTCATCCCCGGCAAACCCGTTCGCCTGGTACTCGCCCAGCTGCTCAGCGGGAATGTAGCCTGTGTACCCAATAAGGTGCGGTGCGGCCCCTGAATCGGAGAAGAGGCGCGAAAGACGGGGTCTTGGCTCGGCCAACCCTTTGCCGATGAATGGCTGGATCGATGGGCCGTACTGCTGCATCACCTCTTCTGTCACGTCGCCGATGGGCCAATACCAGTCTGGCAAGGCGGGAGCATAAATCGCCTTGATCTCTTCCGGCGGCAAGTTGAGCAGCGGGCTGAGGGTGGCCAGCATGGCGGGCTCATCCTCAATCTGCCCAGGGATGACGCCCAGGGTGAGGATGGTTCCCTGGTAGGCCAGCGCCTTGCCGTTGGCGTCGTAAACATTGGCGCGGGCGGGCACGCGCTGCTGCATGATGAGCGTGTTGCCCCCGGCCAGTTCGGGCAAAATCAGCCCCTCATCCCAGACGATGCCCCAACGGCCGTTTTCAAACAACAGCGGCACGGTATGTTCCCGCACGATGGCGCCCACAGCGGCCGTTTGCCACGTTACCCGCACCTGCATCTGGGCGTTGTTACCATCTTGCAGCGTCCCCAGCGCCTGGGTAAAAATCTGCGTCACTGTGGCCGTTTTCATCGTCTCTTCGTACCGCTTCACAAAGGAAAGACTGTCTACCAGCGCCTGGCTGCCGGGGGTAAGCACGCTGTACATCCCCACATAATCGTTCAGCTCCCAGGCGCGGTAAAAGGCCAGGCCGATGCCGTTGGCATCCTGGGTGGTGGGTGGTTCAGTGGGGCGGGGCGTGTTGGTGGGCAGCGGGGTCAGCGTCACCAGTTCGGTGGAATCCTGAATCGGCGGAATGCCATTGGAGCCACAGGCAGCCAGCAAAGCAAAAAAGAGAAGCAGCAGTAGATATTTTTTCATAATTGGGACCGGAGAAAAATCCGCGAATTTTAATAGTTGCACAGATTTTTCCATGTAACTTCTTTGGTATGCTCAATTGATCTGGTAAATTAATATTATAGCGGGTTCATTGGCAGACATGAAAATTTGCACAGACTTCAACCTGAGTTTTAATTGTCTCATAAAATTAATTCCAGGCATGATGTCCTGGTATTCGCCTAATTTTACGGAAACTATATATCTCTCTATAAAGATATTTGTTATACTCCACCACACTCAGCCTGAAAGAGCAAAGATACATGCTGTAGGAGTAAATTTTGGAGCAACACCTTTTTTATGAGGGCTCTGCCCGCTCTATGACAACTATTCAGACAGGTGCATATAACTTTAATAGGTAAAAGAGGCTAACTTGCAGATAAGATTTTGGGGGGTACGCGGCACGATACCCACACCAGGGCCGGAAACTATTCGGGTGGGGGGGAATACTTCTTGTGTTGAGCTGCGCACTTCTGACCAACAGTTGATCATCATTGATGCCGGTTCTGGCATTCGCCGCCTGGGCAAAGAGCTGGTGAAAAATAATAATGATCGCATTATAGGCAACATTCTCATCAGCCACACGCACTGGGATCATATTCAAGGGTTCCCTTTTTTTGCACCGATATTCGGCCGTAACAACCGGTTTGTTCTGGTAGGTAAGCGGCGCGTGGGCAAACAGCTGGAAGAAATAATGGCTGGTCAATTTATTGAGCCTTACCTGCCCTTTGCCTATAAATCATTGCCGGCTGACCTCATCGTGAAAGAAGTGCAGGATGGTGAAACGATTATCATTGGGGATCATACGCGGGTAACCGTGGCAGATTTAAATCATCCGGGGGGATGTTTGGGGTTTCGTATTGAAAATAACGGGGTTGTTTTTGCCTATTGTGGCGATGTGTCGCATTTTGATGACAGGTTTGATCCGAACCTGTTACGATTAGCCGAGGGAGCCGATTTGCTGGTGCATGATTCCCATTTTGCCACAATTGAAGAGCGAAAAAGGTTTCATGAATATGGCCACAGCGCCTGGCAAGAGGCCGTGCAGGCCGCAATTGAGGCGCGGGTAAAATGTTTAGCGCTTTTCCACTATTCACCAGACTTATCTGATAATGAGTTGGATAATGTTTTGTTGCAGGCGCGTGCCATTTTCCCTCAAACTATATTAGCGCGTGAGGGTCTGTCAATTTCACTTCCTTTAGAAGGATTGCCAGATTGATCCCGTTTTATTCCCCCGAACTTCATTGCCGGAAAAATAGAATAGTTTACAATAAATGTGCAATCAAAGATAGAATGCAGCGTGCAATAACTTGAATTTTTTGGTTGATAAGACAGGTATTTATTTTGGCAAGACAATTTCCCCCCATACCCGGAGAAAGTATTCATCAATCTGTTCTGATCGTTGATGATGAACCGATGGTACGCACCCTACTGCGTCTGACGCTGGTCCGGGCCGGCTTCCACGTATCTGAAGCCGAAGATGGCTATGATGCTTTGGACAAGGTGCGTAAAAACCAGCCGGATGTGGTGCTGCTGGATGTGATGATGCCAGGGATGGATGGTTTTACGGTGTGCGAAAAGCTGCGCAGTGAGGCGGCTACGGCCGAATTACCCATCATCATGCTTAGTGCGAAAACCGACCTGGATAGCATCAATAAAGGGCTGCGTGCTGGGGCAACTGTTTACTTGACCAAGCCCATCTCGCCAGAAGAGCTAACCCAACATGTTAAAGCTGCCCTGGTGCAGTTTGATGAAGATGTCTAGTACAGTCCGGCGGAAGTTTGTGAGCAATAATTATAGAGTACCCGCAACCATTTAGCATGATTTCCAGAATCTGCTATTCTCTCATATACAAAAAAAGCCCACCTGCCTTGCAGGTGGGCTTTTTTTTTAATTTGGTTTAACTAAATATGACGTTAAGAGCTGATTTCCTGCTCGGTGTGCGCCTTGCTATTGATGACGCGTTCTACGCTGTCTAGCAGTTCTTGGGGACCAAACGGTTTGGTAATGTAATCGTCAACCCGTGCGATGTGAAGACCCAGCACCCGATCGATGCTTTGTGCTTTGGCGGTGACTACAATGACCGGGATGTCGCGCATTTCTTCAGACGCTTTCATCTTTTGGTACACTTCCCAGCCGTCCATTTCTGGCATCATCAGATCAAGCAGAACGAGGTCTGGCTGAATTTCGCTAATTTTGGCCAGGCCTTCATGCCCGCCAACTGCGCCGGTGACATCGAACCTGTTGCGGCCTAAAATCAGCTTAACCAGCTCAATCATTTCTAATTCATCTTCGATGCAAACTACTTTCTTAGGTTCGTCTGCCATTACGTATTTCCTCAATCAATTTAGTAAAAAGTTTCAATTATTGCCAGCACTCGTGGCGAAGGAGATTTGTTTGGTTATAAAGATTGTATTATTTGCTTGAAATTTAACTTTCTAAAGGGTATCACAAGCCAGAATGGTTGTCTACACATTATTTGCCTGCCAGTAGTGCCACAGAAATCATTTTGGGTAGGGTGCAACACTTATCCGCAATCAGGTAGAGCTACTTTAATCCAATTGAGCGATATGATCCATGTGATAAGAGTAAGGGGTAGCTGCGTATGATGCGCTGAGGGAACGGCCGTTTCTTGTTTGCTCCCCTTGTCTACAACTTGTTACAATCCTCTGCGCACCCGGTTTTGTGGTATAAAGGATTAATAAAGGAAGTTATAGCATCGATGATTTCAGCGCGAGAAGCAGTTGACCGTTTACGAGAAGGCAATCAACGTTTTGCCAGCGGGGTACAAAGCCTGAGTGCGCTTAGCAGCCTGGCGCGTCGTAGAGACCTGGTGAATGGGCAAGCCCCGTTTGCCATTATTTTGGGCTGCTCTGATTCCCGCGTTCCGGCCGAAATTATTTTTGATCAGGGATTGGGCGATCTGTTTGTGATTCGGGTGGCGGGCAATATCGTGGCGCCGTCGCTGGTGGGCAGCGTGGAGTTCGCGGCGGCCGAGTTTGGCACGCGGCTGGTGGTTGTGCTGGGACATTCCAACTGTGGGGCGATTCAGGCCACGGTGGCAGAACTGGAACGGCCGTCTGCCAATCGTTCCCCTAACCTGCATTCTATTGTGGAACGAATACGGCCGTCTGTGCAAAATTTACTGGAAACAGACCTTCGTCACAATCGGGTCGAACTGATTCGTCAGGCCGTGCGGGCCAATATTCGCGTCTCGGCCAACCATCTGCGCAGCGGCTCCCAAATTTTGGAGCAGTTTATTCAAAAAGATGGTTTGCTCGTTGTTGGGGCGGAATATTCACTGGAAACGGGCATTGTGGATTTCTTTGATGGAGTGTCGGATTTTGATTGACGATTAGAGAGAAAATGATATACTCTCCCTTCTAGCCTGTGGCTTTTGCGCCTGCAGGCTTTTTGTTGAATATTTACCACGAAAAGAAACTCCCTCGTTGTTGAGGAAATTACAAACTGAGGTTTAGAACCATGTCTGATGTTAGATTGGCTATTGAGGCTGCACCGCGCACCGTTATTGGTAAACAAGTAAAACAGTTACGCCGGGAAGGAATGATTCCCGCTGTCATTTATGGCATCAACGATCCAGTGATCGTTCAATTGGAAAACAAAATGCTGCGCCGGGTGCTGCGCCGAGCTGGTACCACCAACTTGATTGATATTTCTTTTAGTGGCCAAACCCGCACAGTTTTGGCTCGTGAGATTCAACAGCACCTGACCCGAGGCGATCTGGTTCATGTGGATTTCCAGGAAGTTGACCTGAAGGTGAAGATTACGGCCGAGGTACCGCTGGTGCTGGTTGGCCATTCTCCCATGATGGAAGATGGCCAGGGCTCAGACGTGCTGGCGCTGAACACCGTGGAAATTGAAGCGCTGCCGGACGATTTGATTGCTGAAATTGAAGTGGACGTCAGCCAGATGAGCTCGGCAGATGAGCCGATTTATGTGGGCGACCTGGTTACACCTAAAGGTGTGGTTATTCTGACCGACCCAGAAACGGCCGTTGCCCGCTTTGAATATGACCGCCTGGAGACAGAAGAAGAAGCAGAAGAAGAAGTATTCGAAGCAACCGCCGAATCTGTGGAAATTATCGAGAAAGGCAAAGGCGACGACGAAGAAGAATAACGATTCTTTTTCCTGGTTTGCAAATATTGAAAATGAAGGGTCGGACATGGTTCCGGCCCTTTTTTGTTGCCATTCGCCCAACGTTTGCCGCCAAGATACAATTTGCCCATGAAAAAGTGGCAGGAAAGGGTGTGGTTGGGTCTTGTTTTGCTGGTTGCGGCCGTTTTTCGCTTCACCGGCATTGATTGGGACGATTACCACCATTACCATCCCGATGAACGGTATATCACCTGGGTGGCTACTACGATTGAACGGCCGTCTGACTGGCAAACTGCTTTTTCTCCCAACCAATCCAGCTTTAACCCATTTTACTGGCCACCAGAGGCCGCCAGCGAGGGTATCCAGGTACCCCAAGATACACCGCGTGATTTTGCCTACGGCCATGTGCCGCTCTACCTGGGCGTGCTGACCACCCGCCTGCTGGAATGGCTTGGTCCCCGTTTGCAGCCCCTTTTCCCTGCCGATTGGCTGCTGACGCGAGATATTTTGAACGGGGCTGCCTTGATTGAGTTTCGCCATTTAACGGCCGTTTCTCGTGCCCTCACCGCCTTTGTGGATGTTGGCACCGTCTGGCTGATTTATCTGTTGGGACGACGGCTCTACTCACCTCAGGTTGGCCTGCTGGCGGCGGCATTTCTGGCAGTCAACGTCATGCACATTCAGCTGGCTCACTTCTTCATCTCCGACCCGTACCAAACCTTCTTCACCGTGGCTGCGCTCCTTTTTTTGGTATTGGCAGCCAGCCAGAGAGGGCATAGAGAAGAAAGAGATACAGAGCGTAAAAATTCCGATTACCGCTCACTGATTACTGTTTACTGGATACTGGCTTCACTATTTATCGGCCTGGCCATTGGCTCTAAATTTTCGGCCGTTTTGCTCTTTTTGCCGCTGCTGCTGGCGGCGGGGTGGCTGGGTGTGCGCTGGAAATGGTGGTTGGGAACGGCCGTTTTCACCATTGCCCTCACCTTTTTCCTTACCAACCCCTTTGCTGTGCTCGATTTTAGCTGCGAGGTGAACACCCCCGCCACACAGGTTGGGCCAATCACTTTGCCTGCCCTCAACTGGGGATCGTGCTACCTGGAAAATATCGTCACCCAGGGCAGCATGGTGCGCGGCGCGGGGGATATTCCCTTCACCCGGCAGTACAGCGGCACGCTGCCCTACCTCTACTTTGTGGAGATGCAGCTGCGCTGGGGCATGGGTTGGCCGCTGGGGTTGCTGGCGTTTGGCGGTTTTGGCTGGGCGCTCTGGCGAGAACTCAAGAGATTGAAGATTAGAGACTGGAGATTGAAGCCTTCTAATCTTCAATCTCGCAACCGAAGGTTACCAATCTCCAATCTCCTTCTTCTGGCCTGGGTGGTTCCCTTCTTCCTCACCACCGGCGGCTTTTTGGTGAAGTTCATGCGTTATTTGCAGCCGATGACGCCATTTTTAATGCTGTGGGCGGCGGCGTGGCTGTTGAGCTGGCGGCGGGAGTGGTTGAAGTGGGGGGTGGGAACGGCCGTACTCACCATCACCACCCTCTACGCCATCAGCTTTGTGAACATCTACCAGCAGCCCCATCCCTGGGTAGCCGCCTCTGAATGGATTTTTGCCAACGTAACCCCTGGATCATTAGTGCTGAGCGAGCAGTGGGACGATTCCCTGCCCAGCACTTTGACCCTCGATGGCAAGGTGCGCCGTCGCTCTGAATACCCCAATGCGGAACTGAGCTGGCTTTCCGGCGCAGATCTGGCTGACAGCGAGGAGAAGCTGGCGGAGAATTTGCAGCTTTTGGCCGAAGCAGATTACGTGACGGTGGTGTCTAACCGGATTTATGGCACGGTGCCCCGCCTGCCGGAGCGGTATCCGCTGTCCAGCCAATACCACGCGCTGCTGTTTGCTGGCGAGCTGGGGTACGAGCCGGTTTACGTCGTGGGGCGATTCCCTACCCTGTTTGGCTGGCAGCTGCGCCCCGACACTTTTGGCTGGCCCGATTTGCAGCCACCGCCGCTGGTGCAAGCCTATCTGGCTGAGCAGCCGGGCCTTTATTTGGGCCACGCTGATGAAAGTTTTATCGTCTATGATCAGCCGTTGACGATTATTTTTGAGAATGTGGAGAGGAAAACGGCCGTTGAGCTGCAAGCGCTATTTACTATTAACGGCCCGTGATGTGTGAAACGTGACCAGAGTAACTTATGGTTGGTTAGGCTTGTATGGGTAATGGTTTGAAACAACCTGCGCCATTTAGGGGACGCCGCTATAATCCAACTAACTCAGAAAAAAGGAAGCTGGACAGCCTGGAGATTTCCCTCTGCGTCTCCGCGCCTCCGCGTTAAAAAAGTGTGTGAATAATCGAAAATATCTGTTTCTGACGGTTTTTGTGGCGGGCATGAGTACGCTGGCCATCGAATTTACCACCAGCCGTATGCTGCAAACCGTTTATGGCACTTCCAATATCGTTTGGGCCAACGTGATTGGCCTGGTGCTGCTGTTTCTGACGGTGGGTTATTTTGTGGGGGGGCGATTGGCTGATAAACGGCCGTATCCCCAAACCTTCTACACCCTTGTTGCCTGGGCTGGTTTTAGCGCCGTCTTTTTTTTGCTGCTGACGAGTTTGCTGCTGAAAACGGCCGCTTCTGCCCTGGCGGCGGTTAACGTCGGCGCCATTGCCAGCTCCCTCATTGGCGTGGTCTTTGCTCTGGCTGTGCCTATTACCCTGCTGGGCTGCATCTCTCCCTTTGCCATCCGGCTGGCGGTGCAAAATGTAGAAGAAGCAGGCCGCATCAGCGGGCGAGTTTATGCCGTCTCCACCTGGGGCAGCTTGCTGGGCACCTACCTGCCCGTCTTGTTCGTTTTGCCGCTGGCTGGCTCTCGCCTGACGGCGCTCATTTTTGGCGGGATTTTGCTGCTGGTGGGGCTGGGTGGCCTGTGGCAAACGCAGGCGAAAAACCGCTTTGCCGCGCTGCTGCTGCCGCTCACCCTGCTGCCCGTGGCCCTGGCCTGGACCTCTGGTGGCATCAAGGCGTACGATGGCCAAATTTTCGAGACGGAATCAGCCTACAACTACATTCAGGTGGTGCGGCAGGGGGAGTGCAACTATTTGCTGCTGAATGAAGGGCAGGCGTACCACTCTTTTTACTGCGATGGCGGGACGGTTTCCCGCGTTTCCGTTTGGAGCATTATGCTGGCCGCCCCTTATTTTAATGCCCCGCCGGTGGAACTGAATCGGGTAGCGGTAATTGGGTTGGCGGCTGGCACCATTCCCAAGCAGTACACCCGCGTTTTTGGTCCGCTGCCGATTGACGGTATTGAGCTGGACGGCGAAATTGTGCAGGCGGGCATTGATTATTTTGATTTGACGGAGCCAAATATTAACCTGATTGTGGGAGACGGCCGTTACGAACTCAACCAGCTGCCCCATCGCTATGACGTTATCACCATCGACGCCTACAAAGTGCCGTATATTCCCTGGCACCTCACCACCCAGGATTATTTTGAGGAGGTGCGGGATCATCTCACCGACACGGGCGTGGTGGCGATGAACGTGGGGCGTGCCCCAGAAGACCGCCGCCTGATCGACGCGATGACGGCGACGCTGCAAACGGTTTATCCCACGGTTCACGCCATTGACGTGCCGGGGTCGCTAAACACGATTTTGGTGGCCACGGTGCAGCCCACCACGCTGGATAATTTAATCCGCAATTTAGCGCTGCTGGATGCGTCGGTGGACCCTTTGCTACGGGCGGCGGTGGAAACGGCCGTTACCCACCACGTCCCCAACAACCCCAGCGACGTCATCTTCACCGATGAACGCGCCCCGGTGGAAACGATCATTGACAGCCTGGTGGTGCGCTATTTGCTGAATGAAGGGGTGGCGGGGCTGCCGGGATTGGGGGAGTAGGCGGTAGACAGTAATCAGTAAGCAGTGGGTCAGTGGACGGATAAAGGATGACTGGTTCCTGACTTGCTGAACAGTAAACATGGAGAAGAGTTTGGAGAATAAAACGCTGCTTAACATAATACGTTGGATCATCATTATTGCGATGCCGTTTTTTCTGGGTTTGGGGATGATTCGGGCGGTGATTGCCTGGGATTATCCCAGTTTTGAATACCAGCGCATTGCGCCGGATCGTTATGGCTTTACGCCGGAGGAGCGGCTGGCCTATGCCCACGCCACGCTGGATTATTTGCAGCGACCGGAACCCCCTGAGGAAGTGATTTACCTGCTGGAGGAGCTGCGGCTGCCCAATTCCGCCGATCCGCTGTACAACGAGCGGGAAATTGGCCACATGATCGACGTGAAGCTGTTGACGGATTCAATCAGAACGATTTGGTGGATTACGGCCGTTCTCGTTACGCTTGGTCTGGCTTTTTTACTAACGCAGCCAGCCCTGCGCCCGGTGGGGTACCGTGCCGTGTTTCAGGGAGGATTGGCCACCGTCATCATTTTGACCGCCATTGCCATTTTCATTGCCGTGGGCTGGAGCATCTTTTTTGTCCAGTTTCATGAGCTGCTCTTCCCACCCGGCACCTGGACCTTTTACTACACCGATTCGCTCATTCGCCTCTTCCCGGAGCAGTTCTGGTTCGACATTGGCGTCATCATGAGCGTCGGCGCGCTGCTGCTGGGCGTGGTGGTGACGGGAATTGGGTATTGGCTGGGGAAAAGCGTCGGGTAATTGAGTAATTGAGTAATTGAGCAAAAATTACCCAATTACCCAATTACCCAATTACCCAAATACATGGGAGATGAATTATGAAATACGTCGTCATTACAGGCGCTTCTAGCGGGATTGGCTACGATGCTGCCCGCTATCTGATCGAGAAGGGGTTTCACGTCTTTGGCAGCGTGCGCAGGCAGGCGGATGGGGCGCGGGTGCGGGCAGAGTTGGGTGACCCGTTTAGCCCGCTGTTGTTTGATGTGACGGATGAGGCGGCGGTGGCAACGGCCGTAACCCAGGTCGCCCAAATCGTTGGCAGTAATGGTCTTGCCGGGCTGGTTAACAACGCCGGAATTGCCGTGGCCGGGCCGCTTTTGCACCTGCCGCTGAAAGAGATGCGCCAACAATTTGAAGTTAACTTTTTTGGCTTGCTTGATGTGACCCAAAAGTTTCTGCCGCTGCTGGGAGCCGTGCCAAACGCCAGCCATCCGCCGGGACGCATCGTCAATATTAGCTCTGTCAGCGGCAAAATTGTGTATCCGTTTATGGGGCCATATGCCGCCTCTAAACACGCTCTGGAAGCGATTTCGGACGCCCTGCGGCGCGAACTGCTCATCTTTGGCGTGGATGTAGTGGTGATTGAGCCAGGCTCCGTCCAGACCCCCATTTGGGACAAAGCCCAGGATTTAGACATAGAGCCATACCGCAATACCGCCTACGAAGGCATGATGGCAGGGATGAAGCGTGTCTTTGTCAATCAGGGGAAATCGGGCATTCCGGTGGAGCGGGTGAGCGAGACCGTTTATAAGGCATTAACGGCCGTAAAGCCCAAAACCCGTTACGTCCTGGCTCGCAAGCTGTTCACCGGCTGGCTGCTTCCCCGCTACCTGCCCGACCGTCGCTTCGACAAAATCGTTGCCAAGCGGCTGGGCATCACCAAATAACGCACAACAATAAAACGCGCCAGGAAAGCACGGTTACGGAGTGGGTTCTGGCGCAGGGGTAGCTGGCGGGGGATCAATCACAATTTCCACAAAGGTGGTGCGGTACGGTTGTACCACAATCTCCTGCGTTACTCGCTTTTCCCCAATTTGCACGATCACCTTGTAGCTGCCACCCCCCACATCGTCAAATGCAAACGTCTCGTTCCACAGCGGATCGCTGTTGAGATTGCCCGCCGCGTAGGTGGTCGTAGTATGCCCCAAATTGGTGCCGTCTGCTGAAGAAAGTGACACCACCAGTTCCTGCCACACTTCCCCAGCCGAAGTGACAACGCGCCCTACAACGGTACCCCGATCCGGGAAGGGATAAAGCCAGAGGCGGGGATTACGGGTGCTGTTATAACTATTTTCCCCTACGCGCACCTCAAAATGGAGATGCGGCCCGTCGGCTATGCCCGTTGCGCCAGAAATGGCGATCAGCTGCTGCATGGCAACGGGCTGCCCCACTTCCACCAGCAGTTCTGATAGATGGCCGTAAAGCGTGAAGACGGGCTGGCCATCCAGCCGGGTATTGTGTTCGATGACCACCAGATTGCCGTAGAAATTGGGGGTTGGTCCCAAAACCTGCACGCTGTCGTTGCCGGCGTAGACCACGGTGCCATCGGCTACGGCCAGCACATGGGTGCCTGCCGGGACGTAAAATTCGACGCCGTGGTGAGGGCGCAGGGTGCCGCCACGGGTGCTGCCGTAGGGATATACCTTGTCGGTCCAGTTAGTTTGCCCCTCGTGAATGGGCCGCCAGAACCAGTAATGTTCTTCAGGTAGGGTGAAGCGCAGGCTGGGTGGTGTCGGCGTGGCGGTGGGCAAATCTGGAGTGGGGCTGGGGCTGGGCACGGCCGTTTCCTCTATCGTCACACTTTCTTGCAACACCACTACATCTTCCGGCCGGGAGAGCGAAAAGGAAGGCATCTCAGCCGCTGGCGGCGGTTCGCTGTACTCGATGACCGGTTGGGCCAGGGCGGGGCGCAGGGTGGGCGTGGGCGGTTGTTCCACTACAGCTGCCAACTGCGAAATGACCGGTTCGGCCGGCTTGGCCTGACAGCCACCGATCAACAGCAGCAGCAAAACGGCCGTTCCCCACCCCAACACAGATAAACGATTGGCTCTACCCCCCAGCCCGCTCATGCAAAACCTCCCCGCTTGGCGGCGACTGCCTTGATGGCTTGCACCAGTTCGGCCGTTTCTTGTGTCAGCACCATGAGCTCTTGCTGCCATTGGGCCACTAACTGCTTGTTATTGACGGTGGTTGCGTTGATTTTGACATTGAGAGCGGCCGTTTCCACTGCCGCGTGAGCCATGAGCACGCCGGCCGTGGCGTCCGTCACGGCATTGATGTTGCCTATTTTAGCCAGTTCCCCCGCCAGCTGGGCGGCGCGATGGCTGAGCCGGGCGACGCGCAGCGGCACCTCGGCTGCCCCAATGGTAGCCTGCTGTATCTGGGCCTCTTTTTCTTTGTCGGGAAGCTCCTTGTTGCGGAAGGCGGCCATGACGGCCTCAAAGGCTGCGGCGTCTTCGGTGATGGCGGCGGTGAGCTGTTCGCGCAGGCTGGTGGCTTCGGCCAGAACGGCCGTTGCCTGTTCCTGCACTTCAGCATACTTTTTGCGGTTTGCGGTGAGTCCGGCCACCATGTGTGCCAGACTGGCGGCTAACGCGCCCGCCAGCGCTGCCACGGAACCACCCCCCGGTGTCGGTTGGTTAGAGGCAACTGCTTCCAGAAAAGCGTGTGGCGTTATATCGGGTTCTTCCTGATTTTCATGCAGACGATATTCCAGCACCTGCTCATCAAGCATATCATCCAGCTGTAAATAATATTTGGCGCTTTCCATGAGCGCTTTTTGAGGAACCATGCCCACCAGTTCCGCCTTGGTGATGACCAGACCGTAGTGGGCCGCTTCGCGCCGCACAATCTCTTGTACCTGGTGCAGAGGGGTTTTGTCGAAATGGGTCAGGTTCATGCTTACCTGGGCCTGCCCTTCTACCAGGAACCCTTTGGCCTGCACGTAGCGCAGCCCGCCGCTGGAAAAACGAATGGTTTTGGCGATTTTTTCGGCGATGTCTACGTTATTGCTGTTGAGATACAGATTGTAGGCGATGAGAAACGGCCGTACCCCAATCACCGTTGCGCCCCACGGCGCGGCTTTGGCCGGGCCAAAATCTGGCTGGCGGGTGGGGTTGGTCTCCACCTCGTCTTTCCATTGCTCATACTGCCCCTGGCGAATGTCCGACAATTTTTCCCGCTCTGGGCGGGTGGCGGCGCTGCCGTACAGGTAGACGGCTACGCCCAGCTCGTCGCCCACGCGCTGCCCCAGGCGGTTGGCCATCGCCACACAGTCGTTGATGGTAACGCCGCGAATGGGGATGAAGGGGCAGACGTCGGTTGCGCCAATGCGAGGATGCTCGCCTTGATGTTGGTCAAGGTCGATCAATTCGGCCGCTTTGGCAATGCTGCGAAAGGCGGCTTCTTCCACATCGGCGGGTGTGCCAACAAAGGTGACAACGGTGCGGTTGTGGTCTGAATCGGCGCTGACGTCCAGGACGTTGATGTCCCGAACAGAGCGGATGGCGTCGGCAATGGCGGTGTAAACGGCCGTATTACGGCCGTCGCTAAAATTGGGTACACATTCGACAAGCTGCTGCATGGTCAAAAAATCTCCTCTGTGGTAAGGGCGAGGCAGTTGGAGAGTTTGTCGGCTTGCCAAACAATGATCCTATCCAACTGCCTCGCCCCGTAACTACTAAGCCTGAGTGGTGCGAGGCACTGGCCAAACGGTTCCAACCCATTGAAACGCCTGCGGCCAGTGCCTTGCACCTGAGTAGCTTTTTTATCATGAAGTGGACGATGAGGCCAACCCGCGATTGGTGATTTTTCAAACTCTCATCTCCAATTTCCACTTATTTAGCGGCGGCGCAGGCTGGCTTTGACCTGCCGCCACCGTTTTTTAACGGGGTTCACATCTTCGGCTTCGATGGGGGAACGGCCGTATCGCGCCTCTAAAAATGCTTCTGTCAGAACGTCCACATCTTCTTCTGCTTCGGGCCAGGTTTCTTTTAAGTCGCGGGCAAACTCCAGCGGCGTTTCGGCCTGTTCGCGGGGCACCCCCTTGTCGGCGGCCCGCTTGACGGTGGAGAGGTAAAAGTAGCGGATTTGCTCACGCGGTGACAGCGCGTTGAGGCGGATAAAGCGCCAGGGTGGTTTACTGTCTGGCTTTTCTTCCGGTTCGCGCTGGAGGCGGGCTCGGACGGCCTGCTGCCAATCCCGCACCTGGTGGCCTGCGCCGCGCCAGGTTGTTTGCAGCCACGCCCGGACGCGCTGCCAGATGGTTTGGAAAACGGCCGTGTTCACCGTCACCCCCCGCTCTCGCAAGAAAAAGCTGATGGCAATGGCGCTCATCACAATCGCCACCGCCCAAAATAGAGAGCTGAAAATGAGACCTGTATCCACTGCTTCTGGTGGCAGAATCGGGGGAATAGGGGTTGGCGACGGGGTAAGGGTGGGCAGCAGCGTCGCTTCTGGCAGTGGGTCGGTAATTTCAGGCAGAGCGTCGCTGGTAACAAGCGACAATATAAGCCCCAACAGCGCCGCCAGCAGCGACATGATAAATGTGACAACGGCCGTTATGGCCCACAAAATCGTTTGCAAAATATTGCTGATGGCAAAGGTAGATCCGATGGGTAAAAAAGCGGCTGCCAGGGCAATGCCACCCAGCAGCCAGAGCGTGTAGCGATGCCAGCTTTGTTCCACCTGGCCAGCTCGCGTTACGCCGTTGATCAGCCAACGGGCATTCATCGCTGCCAGGCGTGCCTGGCTGAGCAGGGCAAATCCTGCCAAAAAATAGAGCAGCAAAAAGAGCAGCAGCTCAGGCCGCAGCCCCAGCCGGGAAGCGGCCAATGAACTTCCCTGGTAAATATTGGTCAGATCAAAGTTGCTCATCGAGGTGATGATGGCCAGGATAAACGCGCCGCCAATCCATTGGCTGAAAAAGGTGAGCACAATTTCGCCCCGATTGGTGCGCACTGGTTTGTCGCTGGCCTCGCGCTGGTTGGTTGGCAGGATGTAATAATGCACTTCGGCCTGATCGATGGCCAGCTGGGTAAAGGTTTGCGCCAGCCCAATAGAGCGCTCCCAGGCAATGAGGCTAAGGATACCACCCCAAATGAACGGCGGATCCATGATAAGCAGATAGGGGCGGGCCAGGATGTCGGGAATGTCGGCCAATTGGGGCCAGTTTCCGACGATGATCCAGGTAAAGAGGCGCAGCAGCAGGGTCAGCAGCAGCAGTTCGGCGGCGCGGTAGGCCGTGTGGTTGAGCAGCCGCCGGTCGGGCTGTCGCAGCCAGAGAGTAGTGTAGCAGCCTTCCAGCGTGGCAAAAAAGAAGAAAAGGCTGAACGGCAGCCAGCCGTCGGTGCGGCTGATGGTTTCGGTGAGCACCAGTGCGGCAGAGAGCAGGACGGTGACGAGGATGCTAATCAGCAGCGGCTGCACCAGGGTGCGCGACCATTTGTTGGTGATGAAAGCAAAACGCGGATCGTCGATGGAGTGAATGGGATCGGGCGGCGGAACGGCCGTTTCTTTTTGCTTCATGCTCATAAAACGGCTCCTGCACTGTACGGCCGTCGCCACGGGTCCAGGTCGTGCGGGTTTGCTACGTTGTAGGCGGCAAAGCCCAGCCGCCGGGCGCGTTCCCGCACCAGACCAAAATTGCCGTCTGGCTCTACGACGATGAGAATGGGGTTGAAGCCGGTGCGCACCAGCCGGTGCAGGCTGTGGCAGACCGCTTCGCTGCCGGTGGCGGTGATGGCCAAAATGGTGACGCCCCAATTCAGGTGCAGGCAGGCGGTGGCGGCCCATTGGGCAAATGGGAGCGTTTTTTCTGCTTCGATGCGGGCCAACCGCTCTAAAATTTTGATGAGGTGCGGACGGCCGTTTCGCGGCGGAATGGCGGCGGGGATAAACGCCTCTGGCTGGGCCTGGATGACGGTGTGGCTGGGGCGCAGCAGCCGTCCGGACGCTTCATCGAACTGGTGCTGGCCACTGGCCAGCGGATCGATACCGTTGGTGATGAGGCCAACCCCCTGCCGCTGGTTGACCAGATGGGCGGCCAGGGAAGCGGCCACCTCGATGGCCCATTCTGTTGTGTCTTGCCGGTTGCCATACTGGTAGTCGGCGGTGTGGAGGTTGAGGAGAACGGCCGTTTCCAAGGAAATGGCGGGTTGGAACGTCTTCACCATCAGCTGGCGTGTGTGGGCGCTTGCTTTCCAATTAATCTGGCGCATGGAATCACCGGAGCGGAAGTCGCGAATGCCCATCGGGCGGGCGGGGTCTTCAAACAACCGCTGGTGGCTGGCAATGGTGCCAAACGGCAGGCGAGAGGGCAGGCCCAGCTGGGTCAGCGGCGTGATACGTGGGTAAATGGTGAGGTAGTCAGCGGGCAAAAAAGCGACCTGTTCCGGGTAGATGCCGAACAGGTCGCCGATGGTGAGGCGCAGCGGGCCTAGCTGGTAATAACCCCGGCGGCGGGCGATGACGGCGTATTGGAATTCGGCCGTTTCCCCCCGACCCAACGACACCACCTGGTGCAGCGGGTCGTCATGCTTTAACTGAATGGCTACGCTTTCCTGCACCTGAATCCAGGGAATGGGGAGACGACCGTTGTTGGTTAGCTCAATCGCTACGGGTACGACTTCGCCCCAAAAAGCGTGGCTGGCGTAGTGGCGGGCGCTGTGCAAATTTTTGATGGCGCGGGGCATAAGCCAGCGTCCCCAGGCGTAAATGCCTACGCTGACGTAAATCACGTAAAAAATAAAATCGACCCGCAAGAAGAAGGCGAGCAGGAGGAGGATGAGGATTAAGGCGGAGAAGTTTCCCATTTGTTTTAGTGGCTGGTTGTTAGTGGCTAATGCTGGCAAGCAAACTATTTACGAGTAACCAGCCACTACCCACTATTTACTCTAGTTCGCCAATGTCCAGCGGCGTAGCCTGCATGATTTCCTTGAGGATGCCAAGGTGGGTGTGGCCGCGCAGGGCGCTTTCGGGATGGATGAGGCAGCGGTGAGAGAGAATGGCGGGGGCGAGTTTCTTCACGTCGTCGGGCAGGGTGTAGTCGCGGCCTTGCAGGGCCGCATACGCCTGGATGCCCCGGTAGAGGGCATGGCTGCCGCGCGGGCTGGCCCCCAGGATGAGGTCTTTGTGCCGCCGGGTGGCAAAGACCAGCCGGATGATGTAGTCGCGCACGGTGTCGTCTACGTGAACGTCCCAGACGCGCCGGGCCAGCCGGGGCAGCTCGCTGCCGTCTACCACCTGGGTTAAGCTTTCGATGGGATGCGCCCTGCCGAGGTTGAGCAGCATCTGGTTTTCGCTGGCTTCGTCCAGGTAGCCGAGGCTCAGCTTCATGAAGAAGCGGTCCAGCTGGGCCTCTGGCAGGGGGAAGGTGCCTTCGTATTCGACCGGGTTTTGGGTGGCCATGACAAAAAACGGCCGTTCCAACCCATGCGTCACCCCGTCCACCGTCACCTGCCGCTCGCCCATCGCCTCCAGCAGTGCGGATTGGGTACGCGGCGTGGCCCGATTGATCTCATCTGCCAGCAAAATGTGGGTAAAAACGGGGCCAGGCACAAAGGTAAAGCCCTGCTTTTGCTGGTCGAAAATGGAGACGCCGGTCACGTCGTTGGGCAGCAGGTCGGGGGTGCATTGCAGCCGTTTGAACTGTATACCCAAACTGACGGCAAAGGCGCGGGCCAGCATTGTCTTGCCCACGCCGGGTACATCCTCCAGCAGGGTATGTCCTTCGCACAGCAGGGAGACGACCAACAGCTCTAAATTCGGCCGTTTGCCAATGATCACTTTTTCCACATTATCTAGCAGCGTTTGGGCAAAACTTTGGATTTCTTTCATTCGGTTTATTGTCCCTCGGAATTGTGAAACTCACAAGTGCAGGGTGGTAGAGTGAAAAGTAAAAAGTGATAAGTGAAAAGTTTTCTCCTTACTTTTTACTTTTTACTTTTCACTGCCGCTTCCGTTGGCACAGGTAGACCGCGCGGCATAAAATAGCCACAACATGACAATACCACTCGACACCGATTTCGACACCGAATTTGCCAACCAGATTGCCCAACTGGAAGCGTATAACAAGCATCATTACCGCCCCAACAGCTATTTGCATAAATGGTGGGCGCGGCGCTGCGGCAGCACCTTTCGGATGATTCTCAAGCAGCTCGTCGAAAATGAAGCGCAGCGGGATTATTATGCGCCGGGTGGACTGGCGGGCAAAATTATCCTGGACCCGATGATGGGCGGCGGCACGACGCTGCATGAAGCGATCCGGCTGGGGGCGCACGTCATCGGGGCGGATTTGGAGCCGATTCCGGTGCTGCAAGCGCGGGCGACGCTGACGCCGGTGGATTTGCTGGCGCTGGAGCGGGCGTACAAGCAGTTTTACATGGCGCTGCGGCAAGCGGTCGAGCCATATTTCAGGACGGTTTGCCCGGAAAGTGGGTTGGCAACGGCCGTAAATTATACCTTGTACGGGGTGAGGCGGGTTTGTAACGGCCGTTCTGTCATTGTGGTCGATTCGCTGGCGCTGCGGCAGGAGATGGATGGTTCTGTCGTCCGGCTGTGTCCTCGCTGCCACGCCATCTTGCTGGCGGCGGTTGACTGTACCTGCCCGGACGCGAACGACAAACCACCGCTGCTGGAAAAGGGAGCCAAAACGTTCGCTAGCAAGCCAGCCGAGTTTGAGGATGATTTAACCGTGCCGTTTTACCAGCGGTACGTCCCGCTGGTACTGGTGGCTCGCTGCCCCCGCCGGGCGGCTGCCGCGCAAAAGCTGTTCTTCAAAGCGCCAGACGCGGCCGATTTGGCCTTGCTGGCTCAGGCGGATGGCCTTCGAGCCACGCTGCCGTTTGCCCTGGCCGATTTTGCCATTGAGCCAGGGCGCAAATCGCGCCAGCTCACGCCGCGCGGCATTCACAATTACCTGGACCTCTTTTCCAGCCGCCAGCTCATCTATTTGCACCACGCCATTCGGCTGCTGCCCCAGTTTGCGCCGGAAATACGGCTCAATTTAGGGCTGTTGGTTTCTACCTCGCTGGAGTTCAACTCGATGTTGTGCGGCTACAAGGGGAAAAATAAGCGGCGGGCGGGGGCGATTCGGCATACTTTTTCTCATCATGCGTACTCGTTTCCGTACACGGCGCTGGAGAATAATCCGGTTTATCCGCGCCAGGCGTCTGGGACACTGCAAAAGTTGTTTCAGGCGCGGATTTGGAACGGCCGTTTGTGGGCCCAGAAGCCAAGGGAGAGGGTGATCGGTAATCGGTATTCAGTAATCGGTAAGCAGAATTTTGTGGAGATTTTGGGGGAGCGGGATTGTGGTACCGAGGTAAATGCCGTGGCGGAGATGACGCCGGAAACCGGCCAACGCTTTTTGCTGCTGCAAGGCTCTTCTACCTGGCTGGCTTTGCCCGACGGCAGCGTCGATTTTATTGTGACCGATCCCCCTTATTTTGACAGCGTGCAGTACAGTGATCTGGCGGCGTTTTTTCGGGTCTGGCTGCGCCATCTGCTGCCGGATGGGGCGTCGTGGACGTATGATACGCAGGATTCGGCCGTGGATCCGCACCAGCTGGACAGCGAAAGTCGCTACACGGAGCTGATGTCGGGGATTTTTGCCGAATGCCGGCGGGTGCTGAAGGGGGGAAACGGCCGTTTCATCTTCACCTTTCACCATTGGAACCCCAAAGGCTGGGCGGCGCTGACGGTGGCTTTGCAGCGGGCGGGCTTTGCCCTGGTGAACCGGTATGTGGTCTATTCGGAAAATCCGATTTCAGTCCACATTTCCGGTATGAAGGCGCTGCTGCACGATGCGGTGCTGGTGTTTGCTCCGGTGGAAGGGGTGGCGAAGGTGTGGCAGCGGCCGTCCCAAATCAACCTGACCGACAGCGAACGGTTTTGCTACGACTGCGGCACGCTGCTGGGCTCGATGTTGCAGGAGGGGGTGGCAGAAACGGCCGTGCTGCCTTTGTGGCAGGCGGCGCTGGAAGGGTAGTACGGCCGTGCTCCTGATGTTTCTCCTATTTCTGTTGACAACCTTCCCGACGGCTGTATAGTCTCAGGCTACTCATGATCTCAATTATTCGTGCGTTGTTCAAGCAAATCATTTCTCTTTTTAGCCGTGTGGGTGGGGGTGGAACGGCCGTCTTCCTCCCAACTCTTCGCCGCACCTGAAACAGCAGCAGGAGGCAATATGATCAAAGTTCCTAGCAAAATTGGTTTTCACACCGGGCCGGGCGGAAATCCCACCGGCATTGGCGATTTTATGCGGGCGCTAGACAAAGCTCGCATTCCTTTTTGCCTCAAGTCGGTTGATCATTACGGGCCGATTTTTGAGGCTCAGGAAATCATGAAAAAGAGCGGTGTACCGCATTTACTTATATTTCGTCTGAGCGACAACCACGCCGATTACACTTACGACACCCCTCCCTACAAAGATCCCAAATATGTGAACGATCCCGAAGGTGGCGCCGAAAAGCATTGGCGCAAAACGGTGGGCAAACTGCCGCCGGAGTTTGACAAAGAGCGCGTCTGGCTGGAAGTGATTAACGAAGTTGATCGCAATTTGTGTGACTGGCTGGGCCGTTTTGCCGTGCGCATTGCCAGCCTGGCGCAGCGGGATGGCTACAAGGTGTCGCTGTTTGCCTGGTCGGGTGGGGAGCCGGAGCCGAGCTGCTGGGAAACACCGGGGATGCTGGCTTATTTGCGGTTGTGTGGGAAACGGCCGTCTCAAGCCGCCGTCGCCCTGCATGAATACAGCTTCATCGAGAGCGATATTTTCCACGAGTTTCCCTTTAAAGTTGGCCGGTTCCAATACCTGTTTCAGGTGTGCGACAAACATAATATCCCCCGCCCACGAGTACATATTACCGAATGGGGTTGGACACTCGACAGCGTACCCACGCCTGAGAAAGCAATTGAGGATATGCGCAAGGTGGGGCAGCTCTATGCCCGGTTCCCGGAAATTGAAGGGGTGGCCATCTGGTATCTTGGCCCTGGCTTTGGCAATATCGCCAACAAGGCGCAGCGGCTGATCAAACCGGTGACGGAGTTTACCCTCAACCACCGCTTTGAGGTGCCGGAAGGCAGCGGGCAGATCAATATTCCCGAAATTGGCGGTACGCCGCAGCCCGTTTTGCCAGACCCACAGCCCACGCCGCCACAGCCCACGCCGCCACAGCCCACACCACCGCAGCCCACGCCGCCACAGCCCACGCCACCGCAGCCCACACCGCCACAGCCCACGCCTTCGCCCAACGCCCAATTTGTGGCCGACATTACCATCCCCGATGACACGCGCTTGCAGGCAGGATCAACTTTTGTGAAGACGTGGCGGCTGAAAAACACGGGCAACGTGGCCTGGGGTGAAGGATATAAACTGCTGTTTGCTGACGGCACGACGATGACTAAAAAGACGACGCAGACCTTGCCCAACGTTCAGCCGGGGCAAGAGGCCAATGTCTCCATTGAGTTTACGGCCCCAGCACAGCCAGGCGTCTATTTTAGCGATTGGCGCTTGCAGGATGATCAGGGCAATCTGTTTGGGGATATTGTGTTTACGCGCATCATTTCGGTAGATGAACGACCCAGCGATGGGGCGTTTGTGGCGGATGTGACCGTTCCTGACGTTACCAGAATGACGCCAGGACAAACCTTTGTCAAAACGTGGCGGGTGCGGAATACAGGGAAACGGCCGTGGGGCAACGGTTTCCGGCTGGTCTTTGTCAAAGGAACCGCCATGACCACCACGCGCAGCATGCCGCTGGCTGCCTGTGCGCCGGGCCAGGAGGTGGAAATTTCCATCCAGCAGACAGCGCCCACCCGGCGCGGCACCTACTTTGGCGATTGGCGAATGCGGGACGATCGGGGCAACTTGTTCGGGGAAGTACTGTTCTTACGGATTGTTGTTTAAGGATCATCAACCGCAAAGGACGCAAAGAACGCAATTGCGCCCTTTGCGTCTTTGCGGTGAAATTAATTCTTAGCCAGCCAGGAATTCTTCCAAATTGGCTTTGCTGATGCGGTAAGCGTTGCCAATCTTGCGTGCTTTTAGATCCCCTGCTTCGATGGCAGCCAGCACATCTTCATAGGAAACCTGCAAAATTTCGGCCGCCTGCTGCGGTGTCATGATGTCTGGCATACCGCCACCACTGCTTTCGCCAGATGGGGCAGGTGCCGCTTGGGACTGCTGCGCTTGCTGCTGCTGTTGCTGCTGCATACTTTGCATTGCCGCCATGCCCATTGCGCCAAATCCAATTTCGCCCATACCACCTCCTGCCGGATTTTCAGCGGCCGCCACAAAGGCGTCGGCCTGTTGTTTCTGGGTGTAGCTGGTGCCGTAGCCCATGTTGGTGACCACTTCCAACGATTTGGGATGCAGCCCCATGCGAATGTTGAAATCGACCAGGACCATGCCAAGGGCGTCGAATTCGGCCTGGAGCAGCCCGATGAGCAATTCGTTGAGGTCTTGCGAGAAAGATTGCAGCTGAGCCGGGCCGAGGTTTTTGGCGATGGCCAGCTCGCTCATCTTGTCTTGCATCATGATGGCCAGCTTCGGATCGAGACGATCCTTCATTTGGGACTGGCGCACGCTTTCGCGGAAGGCGTCCATGGCGTTCAGGAAGCGCCACGGCTCTTTGATGCGCACCACATAGGTGCCGTTGCCCACAATGGCGCTGGCCCCTGGGGAGCGGTTGGCATGTTCGATGATGATGGGTTGCGTGGTGCCCCATTTCATAGTCACGTCCGTGGTTTTAACGTAATAAACGTCGGCGGTGAAGACGTTTTTGCCGCCAAACAGCCCGCGTTCCAGCAAATCGGTGAGGAAGGGAATGTTGGCGGTGGTGAGAATGTGGGTGCCCGGTTCGAAGGTGCCCATTGCGGAACCACTGCGGACAAATACGGCCGTTTCCCCCGGATTCACAATACAGGGTGAGCCTAACTTAATATCGCCCAGTCCACCGGGCGGGAATTTCCGTACAACTTCGTCTCGAAGCCAGGAATCAATTGCTACGCGATCAAACACTTTTGCCATGAGTCAATCTCCTTAAGATTAATCCGCAGATTACACAGATTAACGCAGATTATTAATTAGCAAAAGTTAATCTGCGTTAATCTGTGTAATCTGCGGTTTCATTATTTGATTAGAAGTCGCTTTTGAATTCGTCTACGCTTGTTTCGCCAATGCCCTTAATTACTTCATCGCGGCCATCGAAGGTGCTGTTGGCTTCTTTCAAGGCACTGTCCAGGGCGCGAATGGCCCCGTTGATGTCGCCATCGTCATTCACGGCAGCTTCTAGAACGGCCGTATCTGCCCCAATCGCCTCTGCCAGATTCAACATATTTTCGTCAAAAGCATAAATACGAGCCAGATCATCCTCTTTTACCTTGATGGCATCGAAGAAGCCAGCGTACCCTTGCGGCGCATCCTTCACCTTGCCAATCAGCCCCATCAGACGGGTATCTACGCGGCCCAGCGGCTCGGCGTGGTCAATCGCCTTGATGATGTCGCGGCTGAGCTCTTCAATGATACCGCCCAGCTGTAGGCGACTGCCTTCCAGCCGGTCGGCAATCGTCTTGCGCAAAATCTGGTCTGCCGCCCGCCGACGGCTGCGCTCCATGTAGCCATCCAGGCCGGGAATTTTGCTCAACAAGTTGCCCAGACCGGACGATTCGCCCTGGATTTTATTGAATAAATCGGAAATTTGTTCTTTCATATTGGGTCGCCTCTCTTGATAAGTTAACTGGAGTTGCTCCGTTTTAAAAATTTTGGACACAGATAAACATAGATTTTCGCAGATAAAAGAAACAAATCTGTGTTCATCTGTGTGCGCAACTTGCGCCAATCTGTGTCCCATTTCTTATTGAAAACAACTCTATTGGTAAAAACATTACGATTCCAAAAAATATTCTGTGCCGCAGAAGGGGCAGCGAATAACCCCCTTTCCGGCCAGTTCTAACTCGCCGCCACAATGTTCACATTTGTTGAGCTGATGCAGCTCTTTGGCCTGGCGAGAGTATAACATACCTTCATCCCAGTTTACATAGCCGCTGAACAGCCCCATGCCCACCAGCTGGTACAGGTTTTGCTGCACGGCGTCGCGGCTGCTGTTTAGCTCGATGGCCAGGTCGCTGATGGCGATTTGGCCGCGCGTTTTCACCATGTCTAGCAGCTGCCGCTGCTGTTGGGCGCGAGCGGTTACGGCCGTATCCTGCCCACCTTTCCAAAACAAAAACGCGCCAAAGCCCAGCTGCGGCAGCACCAGCACCAAAAACCCAAGGGTGATGCCCAGCGCCATACCGCCAGCCGTTAGCCGCCCTTCGCTGCGATAAACGCCCATCAGGACGACAATGATAATGCCAACGATGGTGCCGCCAGCGATGAGAATAAGTCCAAGTGTTTTGCCCATAATATTTTAGTCTCTACATTAAAGATTGGACCAATTTTTAAAATTGGTCCAATCTTGGTTAGCCAAAGCCTCTGCTGCCGCCGCCGCCGGAACTACCGCCGCTGAACCCTCCGCTGAAGCCGCCAGAGCTGCTGCTGCTGGAGCTGGGCGGGGTGCTGCGCATGGTGGTGGCGGTGTTGTTGAGCATCTGGGTCAGGCTGGCCGACATTGATTCCAGCCCGCCTGCCATGCCGGATGCGGCCGAATCGAGGTTGGGCAGGGATGGCGTGGCCCCGCCGCTGCTGCTGGCTTTGGGACGGCCGTAGCCACCATGATGGCGCCCATAGCCGTAAGGCACATACCAGCCCGGGATTGGCGTATGGGGCACGCTGGAAAATTTGCTAATCCAGCTGCGGTCCAGGCCAAAGGCGGTGGCATAGGGCAGGTATTTTTCAAACAGTTCCCCTGCCTGGGCCATATCCTGGTATTCCTCGATATTTTTAAGATAGCTGCGGAAGGCGTCCCATTTGGCTGCTTCTTCCGCCCCTTTGACCGTTTTGTTAGGCATGTGTCGCCCGATGATGCCGAGGAAAAGCGCCGTGACGCCCAGCGCCATCGAGCCACAGCAGGCCACAAAGGCGGAATCTTCTGGCAAGATAGCGACCAGGGCGATAAAGGCAGCCACGGCAACGACAAACAGCAGCACCGCCCCGACGATATATTTGGTGCGCACCTTGTCTGGTGATTGATCGACCAGCCCTTCGTGGATGAGCTCGTCGTACAGCATGTTGCGCAGCCTGGGCAGCTTGTCGGCAAATTTGTAGCGCAGCTCAGTCAGCTTGCGCTCCTTTTTTCTGCCGAATACGTCTTTGAGGAACTGGGTTTCATACGGCCGTAACCCCACTTTCGACTCATTTTCCAGGGTGAACACATGGTTGCGTCCCTTGTCTTCATTGATGCTGATGTAGCCGCGTTGGGCCAGATCGACCAGGGTGGAGATGATGTCGCGCATGTCGGCCTTCTCATCGATGATGGTGCCGACGACGGCAGGGCGCAGGTTGGAAGGGGGTTCTGGCAAATAGTCGGGCACGACGAGGCCGATTTCCGGGTCCCGCCCTTTGGCGTACCAGAGGGCCAGCACGGTCAGCGGCCCGCCCAGGAAGAGCAGGCCAGAGAGCGCCAGCCCAATCAGGTTGTAGACGTCGGCATTTTGCTGCCGCTGCTGCCATTTGGGCGTGGGGATGTCTAGCAGGCCATGGGGAAACTGCACCCGCACTTCAAATGCCTGCCCGCTAAGCAGCGGTTGGGTCAGGGTGTAGGTGATGATACGGCCGTTGCCGCTCACCTGTGTCTCTACCCGATTGGCATACCCGGCCGCCAAACCCTCTACCAGATAATCGGTGCTGCCAAAATATTGCTGCGGCGCAACGCCTTCCGGCAGGCGAATGGTGACGGTGCTGTTGTTGATCCGGCCCGGATGGTCCGCCGGGATCGCCTTCCAGAAAATCTGGTCGCCGCTGCCTTCCTCCAGCGTACCGACGATGACGCCGCCCTGAATAATGTAGCTGAAGGTGTAGGTGCGCTGGCCCAATGCGGGCTCAAAATACCAGTCGATGCGCACTTCGTCGCGGGAGCGGCTCACCTCAAACGTGCCGGGGCGGTTGCTGCGGGACTCTTCGTAGTTGCGGTCACCTTCGCGCAGGGCGATGTTGCTGATGGCATCGTTGTTACCCGCGCTGCCGGTGAGGATGGAGCCATAGCCAAAGGTAAACGGCTCGCCAGAGAAGTTGAGTACCTGCGTTTCCACCACCTGGATGTCGCCATTTTCCAGCAGCGTCATCTCCACATCAAACCGCTCCCAGTAAAACGACTTCGTTTGCGCCGCCGCCGAGCCGGGCATAAACAGGGCACCCAGCAGCAGAAGGAAGAGGAGGAGGAGGGATACGGCCGTACGCATTCTAAATTTTTGGGGGTTCACCTGGAATTTTTGCATTCGTTCCTTCACATTTTTCTGTTACTCGTTCCACGCTCGGCGTGGAATGAAGATCGAGACGCTCCTGCGTCTCACATGCAGCGCTCCGCGCTGCGCCAGACATTCCCACGCAGAGCGTGAGAACGAGGTAAACTTCTGGGTTAATCGTTACCCGGCTTGGGCCATTGCTGTATATTTGCCTTTGTCCAATATTTCCACTTCTTGCTCAATGCGATCCCCATATTCAATTTGGGCGACTTCAAGATCGTAGCGAGCCTGTAATCGCAGCCAAACGTCTGGGCTTGTGCCAAAATAACGGGCCAAACGCATGGCTGTATCTGCTGTGATGGCACGTTTGCCATTGACAATTTGACTGATACGCATCGCAGGTACGCTTATATCTTTGGCAACACGATATTGGGTTAGCTCCATTGGTTTCATAAAATCTTCCAACAGCACTTCACCGGGATGGACAGGTGGTAATCTTTCTTCCATCTTTAACCGCTCCTTATTTGTGGTAATCCACAATTTCTACGTCAAGGGCATAATCATTTTCCCACCGGAAGCAAATTCGCCATTGATCATTGATTCGAATACTGTATTGTCCTTCACGATTTCCTCGCAGTTTTTCAAGTCGGTTTCCGGGAGGAGCCTGTAAATCTTGTAGATCTTCGGCATCTTGTAAATACAGCAGTTTGCGCCGCGCTGTTCTTTGAATATCATGGGGCAGCTTTCTGGATACTTTCCCCCTAAAAATTTTCTCAGTTTCAGCGGACGCAAAAGATTTTATCATGCTGCGATATTATCATGCCGCGATATTAAAATCAAGGAGTTTTCTACAGCTCGTTCCACGCTCGGCGTGGGAACGAGAACCTGTCTTGATCCTTATGGGCCAAGCCATTTGGCTTCGATTTGGTCAAGCTGGCCGGATTGCTGTAGGCTGGCCAGACTTTGGTTGAGTATGGTGAGCAGCTGCCGGTCCTCACTACGCACAACCAGGGCAAAAGGTTCTACGGTGACGCCTTCTGGCAGCCGCTTGAGGCCGTCGTGGTCGTGCAGGAAGAGACGGCCGCTAATGGCGTCGGTGAGGGCGGCGTGGGCGTGGCCTTGCTGTACGGCCGTTATCGCTTCATCTGCTGTGGGAAACGGAACAATTTCCAACCCTGCCACCCGTTTGGCCCACTCGGTCGCTTCGACGTGCCCTAAACTGCCCAGCTCCACGGCCAGGGTGCGGCCTGCCAAATCTGCCATCGTCTGTATCGTCTCATTTTCTGCCGGGACAATCAAGACTTCGCCTGCATTAAAATAAGGCTCGCTGTAGGCAAAATCCCGCGTTCGCTCCACCATGATCACCAGGGCGGAGATTAGCACATCTACCTGTTGGGTGCCCAGTGCATCATACAGGCCATCGTAGCCAAAGTAAACAAACTGCACCTCCAGCCCTAAGTCGGCGGCCAGCGCCTGGGCCAGATCGACGTCCAGACCGTAGACGCCGCCGCCGTCATCCACCTCAAACGGCGGATAGGTGGGGTCCAGCCCGACACGCAGCACGCCTGCGTTTTGCACCCGTTCCCAGCTGTCGTCAGGGAGCTTGCAGCCGCTTTGCAGGAAAATGAAGGTTAGTAGAATGGAAACGGCCGTAACCCATAACCTTCTCTTAGCATAGCGGGCGAGCGATCCCGATTCGATCCGGGGGAGTGAAAAGTGAAAAGTGAAAAGTGAAAAGTAGGGTTTCCCTCTCCACTTCTCTTGTTCCTCTGTGAACTCTGTGGCCAATTTACTCATTGCCAGTAAACCTTTGCAGCTCGGTGTAAATCGGCTTGGCCACAAATTCCGGCGTGACCAGGGTGAAATAATCCATATAGCTTTTGGTGGGGGCGGGGAAGCGGAAGGCCCAGATGGCGATCATTTCCACGTAAGGCCAGTTTTCTTCGGCGTAGGTGAAGGCGTCTAGCGTATTTTGGATGCGCTGGCCAGGGGGGACGGCCAGCGTCCAGCGGGGATGGTCGTTCCAGCCAAATTCGGTGATATAGATCTGGGTGTCGGCGTCGTTGTGGACCAGCATGACCTCACGCACCAGCTCTACCCGGCGGAAGTTGAGAATGTCCGGGCCGGGATCGGCCAGAGCGGGGAAGGTGAGGCCGTAGCTGTGGACGGCCAGCCCGTCGAAGTAGTTGGCGGCCCCGGCGGCGTACATCTGGTCGAGGTAGATGAGATCGTTTAGCCCCCAGGGGGAACCGGCGGGTTCCAGCGTGGGGGCCAGCGCCCCGCCCAGCACCAGCACGTCCGGGTTGGCAGCTTTGATGGCCGGGTACATCACCTTGAGCAGACCGACGTAATCATTGGCCGTTGCTTCCCGATACCCCCATTCAAAGCTCAGATTTGGCTCATTGCCCACGATGATCGCCGTCACCCTGCCCTGGTAGCGGGCGGCAAACTGGGCGGCGAACGCCGCAAAAGCGTCGTAGGCGGTGGCATCCAGGTAGTTGAGCGGCGTATCTGGTGGGCGTGCCCAGCCGGGGGTCAGGCCGAGACGGGCAATCACCTGCAAGCCCTGGGCGTGGGCGTGTTCAATTACCATGTCTGGATGTTCCCAGGCGATGCCGCCATCTGCCCCCTGGTAGTAGGCCCAGGGGAAAAATTCCACAATCCAGGGAGCGCCCATCTGCCGCACCATTTCCAGACTGCGCTGGACTTTCCACTCTTCCACCTCGTCCGTCAGGCGGGTGTGCACGCCGACGATGGGATGGCTGGTTTGTACGGTTTGGAGTGGGCCTGGCACGATGAGCAGCGGGGCAGGCTGGATGAGGGTGATGAGGCCGATGAGCAGCAGCAGGCGCAGGCCGGTGCGAAATTGGAGCTGGGACAATCGGGGAATCACGTTTCTGCTTGTATGGCAGTCTGGTAGAACGCCGCCCACCATTCCAGTTGCTGGAAGTTAGCATCCAGCCGCGCCTTGGCGGGGATATCTTGTTCTGGCAGCGGTTCTGGTGGCACAAATTTAGCCGGGATGAGTCTCAGGCGGAAGAGCAGTTCGTTTTCCAGCTGGATGTTGAGCAACCGGTTTTGGGCGTCGTGGATGATTTTGTGCAGGATGTCGTCGCTGACGCTGGCGGCGGTGAGGACGGTGTGGGGCAGGGCATCGACCAGAATGTGGGAAGGAACGCGGGCGGCCTGGCGCAGGATTTGGTGGCTGGATGGGGTGAGTTTGGCCAAAAAGTGGATGCCCCATTTGTGCTGATATTTGCTGAAGCGCAGGTCGAGCGCTTTGTCGTAGAGGGCCATCAGGCAAAATTGGGCGACGGTGGTGACGTGGAGCGTACCGTTGTTTTGGGGCAGGTGCTGGGCCAATGTTTGCCAGTTGATCTGCTCAATTTGCCGGGGTTTCAGCTGGTTGAAGACGAAGATGTTTTTGTTATTTTCGGTGTAAATGGCTTGCAGGCCAGGGATGGTAGGGGAGGTGGGGCCAGTTTGGGCGGCCTGGCTCCATGTTTTGGTGGCGGGCAGTTGGTTGAGAACGGCCGTTAACGCCTGCTGCACGGTGTTGAATTGGGAAACGGCCGTTTCTACCTGACCAGCTAGCGCATTGGAAATTTGCCGGGCCAGCCGGTTTACCTGCGCTTCGGCCTGTGAATCGGTGCTGTCGCTGAGGGCCGTGGAAGCATCTAGTAGCTCCTGGGCCAGGTGGGCATAAACTTCGTAGGGATTGACGCGGGTGCGGAAGAGGTCGTTTGTGGCGTTAGCGCCAGCAACTTTTTGGCCGTGTTGCAGCAGGTCAAGAGCCAGGTGGGGATTCAGCCGCAGGTGGCGCTGAAGTGAATGTCGCGTAGCCACAAGTGGAGCCCGGTTGAGCATTGTTTTGTGCTGCTGCCAGAGTGGGTAAAAGCTTTCCCGGATGGCGTGGATGTTTGTGCCTGGGGTGGTGATGAGCAGAAGGTTGGTGGGGGAAACGGCCGTTTGCACCTGCTGCTTTGCCTGGCTGCCAAAGATAAAAATTGCTTCAAGTTGGTTCCCCAAATTGGCTGTCAGCGTTTGTGAGATATGGTCGAGCGCCGCATTCATGGAATGCATTATACTGTGCTGGCAGTGGTAGGGGCAATATGTAAAAAACCCAAAAATCTGGAATGGGACGAAAGGCGGCGTATCACGGTATAATGGTCTCGCTTGGGTGCAGATTCCCAACAAGACAGTTTTTCCCAAACAAACATGAGGCTGTGAAGTTATATGCGTATTTTTATTACGGGAGCGACTGGTTTTGCCGGTTCCCATCTGGTTCAGGATTTAGTCAGGGCAGGGCACGAGATTTTTTCTCTGGTGCATGAGGCGACAAGCCATCAACCCTTGTTGCAGCATGAGCAGGTGCGGCTGATTACGGGCGATTTGCTGGACCCGGATTCGTTGGAAACGGCCGTTGCCCAAACCAAGCCAGATATTGTTTACCATTTGGCGGGGCAGGCGTATCCGGCTCGCTCCTGGCAGCAGCCGGGGTTGACCCTGTCGGTGAACAGCGTGGGGACGGCGAATTTGCTGCAGGCGGTGGTGAAATACGGCCGTCCGCGTGTCCTCATTGTCTCCAGCGCTGAAATTTACGGGCATATTCAGCCGGAGATGCTGCCCATCACCGAAAAAACGGTACCTGCACCCAATCATCCCTACGGCATTAGCAAATGGGCAGCCGGGCTGCTGGTGCCCTTGTTTTGGCAGCGGTATCAGCTGCCGGTGGTGGAGGCACGGCCGTTTAATCATATCGGGCCGCATCAGGCATTGGGCTTTGTCGTGCCCGATTTTGCCAGCCAGCTAGCCGGGATGCGGGTGGGGCAGCGGCTGAACCGGATGATGGTGGGCAATCTAGACGCAATGCGCGACTTTACCGACGTGCGGGACGTGGTGCGGGCGTACCAGCTGCTGGCCGAACAGGGTCAGCCGGGCGAAGGGTATCTGATTTGTTCCGGGCAGCCGGTAAAAATTGAAACAATTTTGCAAAAGCTGATTGAGATTGCTGAGGTTGAGGTCGTGGTGGAGACGGATCCGGAGCGAATGCGGCCGTCTGACACGCCCTGTTTGTACGGCAGCTACGCCAAAATTCAGGCGCAAACGGGCTGGCAGCCGGAAATCAGCCTGGATCAATCGCTGGCGGATATTTTACTGGATTGGCTGCGGCGGGTTTAAGTGGGAGAGATTAGAGAGCGGTTAACTGGTTGACTGACAAAATTTATTTAACCGCAGAGAACGCAGGGAGCGCAGAGAAAGTGAAGGAGAAATCTCCGCGTCCTCCGCACCCTCTGCGGTAGAAATCTGAGATTTGTCCGTCAATCAGGAGTGGCTAAGCGGTATGGGGTTATGAGTTGGCTAAGAATAAAGAACGGTTAGACAAGCTGCTGGTGGCGCGTGGGCTGGTGCCAACGCGGTCGAAGGCGCAGGGCATTATTTTGGCGGGCGAGGTGTTGGTGGACGGGGCGCGGTTGGATAAACCGGGAACGGCCGTTTCCACCAAGGCCACCATCGAGCTAAAAGCCCAGCTGCCCTACGTGGGGCGGGGCGGCTTCAAACTGGCGGGCGCTCTGGCGACGTTTGCGCTAAGCGTGGTGGATGCTGTCTGTGCCGACGTGGGGGCCTGCACCGGTGGCTTTACCGATGTGCTGCTGCAAAATGGGGCAGCGCGGGTATACGCCATTGATGTGGGGTATGGCCAGCTAGATTGGTCGCTGCGTAAGGATGCGCGGGTGGTGGTGATGGAGCGCACCAACGCCCGCTATTTGGAGTCGCTGGCAGAGCCGGTGAACTTTGTGGCGATTGATGTCTCGTTTATCTCCTTGCGCCTGATTTTGCCTGCCGTGAAGCAATGGTTGGCGGCAGATGCCAATATTGTGGCGCTGATCAAGCCGCAGTTTGAGGCGGGGCCAAAGCAGGTGGGGCGGGGGGGGATTGTGAAGGATACGGCCGTACACCGCTCGGTTTTAGAGGAGTTGTGGCACTGGTTTGGGGAAAACGATTTTGGCGTACAGGGGCTAACGGTCTCTTCGGTAACGGGGGCGGATGGCAATGTGGAATTTTTGGTCTGGTTGCAGGTTGGGGTGGCAGATGGTGTGGGGAAAACGGCCGTTGATGATCTGTTAACGGAAATTGGGGTGGAGCAAGATGCGAAAAACGGTTAATGCAAGGTGTTGTTGTTAGGCATCACCCCTAGATGGGTGGGCAGCGGCAAAAAAATACAGAAGGTTGTGCCCAGGTCAGGCTGGCTTTCGACAGTAATTCCCCCCTGGTACAGGCTGACAATATCGAGCACGGTAGACAACCCTAATCCGCGACCAGCTGGTTTGGTGGTAAAGAACGGTGAGAAGATTTGCTTGATTTGCTGCTGGTTCATGCCGCAGCCCGTGTCGGTAATTTGAATGTAGATATGGGGGCCTGGGTTGAGGGAACGGCCGTTTATAAAACGATATTTATTCTCGCCTTCCCACACCGTTTCCAGACCGGTGCGTAGCAAGATAATCCCCCGTCCTCCCTCAATCGATTCGGCTGCATTGATGATTAGATTCATTATAATCTGCTGTAGATGCGCTCGTTTGGCTTCTACGGGCGGAATATTAGGGGTTAAGTCTAGCTGCAAGGAGACGCCATTAAGCAGCGTTGTATTCAGCAGACTAATATTATCATTCACCAACTGGTTTAAATTGATTAATTCATCTGGTGCGTCTTGTGAATTGGCATAGGTGAGCAGCTGCCGGGTGAGTTCGGCCGCGAATTCAGCCGCAAGCATCGCTTTTTCAATGTGGGAACGTGCCGCGTTGTCTTGAGGCAAGGTAGCTAATGCCAAAGAAGTTTGTCCCACAATGCTGGTGAGCAAATTGCTGAAATCATGGGCAATGCCAGTGGCTAAAAACCCGATTGTTTCGAGCTGTTGTGTCTGAGAATTTAGGTGGGGCAGTGAATTTGGTGACATAGCTAACTTTACACTGATATGAATAGATGAAAATGAGCAACAAACAATAACGTACGATAAGCATCGTAGCACAATCAGCCAGGCCATCACTTAAAAAAGCTGCAAAACACCTGCAAAGTGGCTGCAAATATGGTATTAACTTACTAGACTTGGAGGGGGGCGCCGCGTAATTTTGCGGGAATTTACTCTGAACCAGCGAGGCGTTGGTTCAGATTGGTAAGTAATTCGACCGCATGGGGGGTTTCTTTAAGCGCCTGCAAACCAGCTACAGCTTCCTGCAAGGTGCGTTTGAATTCGGCCGTTTGTCCGCGTGCCTCGTATAAATCTGCCAGGTTGTCCAGCGAGTTGGCCCAGTAAATAATATCGCCAAACCGTCGATAGGCTGTGACGGCTTTTAGGAGCATTTCTTCGGCCGTATCCCACTCTTCCAGATGGGTATAAACCATCCCCAAATTGTTGTAAATTCCGGCCAGCTCCGTCGGCTCCTGAATTTGCGAATGCAGCTGCAGCGCTTCCTGCCAGGCCGCCTCTGCCATGTTGTAATTCCCTTGGCTGTAAGCCATGATGCCTAGATTGTTTTTCAGCTGGCTCAGCTTATATACATCCCCAGACATCGAAACTGTTTTTATCAAATTCTCTGAAGCTGAATTAACACGTTCCCAATCGCCACTATCTGCCCAAATCCCCACTAATGTCAGGTAAGCTTTGGAATATAAATTAATGTTTTCAGCTTCTTGATACAACACTGAAGCTTTTTCCGCCATCTCAATCCCAAGCTCCCAATTTCTATTTCGGCGGTAAATATTCGAAAGGTTTAAATAAATGTCGGCAATCGCAAATTTATCATGAATCTCATTGGCGATTTTTAGAGCTTCATTGCATAAGAAAATGCCTTTTTCTGAATCCCCTTGAATATCGTAAAGAGAAGCTATCATAGCTTGAACCCGGCAGTAACTTGAGAGCTTATCAAGCTTTTTATACTTATCACTAGCTTTCTGGTAATTGTCTTTAGCATGGTGTAATTTGCCCTTGTGATAGAGCAAACCACCAATTTGTTCAAGAAGTTTAGCTTCTTGCTCTTCTCGATTGAGTTGTTGGCTTAAGAACAATGTTTGTTGCAAATAAACCAGCCAGCGGTCCCAATCAGCATAACCAAAAACAAGCGGGAACAAAATTTGTCCTAACTTATAAGCTAAGTCAAAAGCTGTATTTGTTTGTAATATCGTCTCCAGAGCACGCAAAAAGTTATCGTAATCTTCATGTACTAAAGAAGCCTGATCATCGCTTGCTTCCAAAATTTCTAGCCAACGGCGAGCATTAGCCAATTTTTGTTGGCGTAAAATAGATTGCCATTTGGAGTGTTCAGATATGACAGGGCTGTTAAAACTCATTATGAGCCTTCAATCATGCGCAATAAAAATAACTCTGTAAGCCGGTGTAATCGATATCTTCGCTGCATTAGAGAACCCGTAATGTCTACTAAAGAGATTAGCACTAAATCGGTTAAGCATTCATACACAATTGATTCTGATAATTCAGCAACAGTAACTAAGTGTTCTATTGTAAAACCAGATTCGCCAGCTTGGGTCAGGCTTATGAGAATAGTTTTGCTGTTATTATCGAGGGATTCCCAAATTTCGCGAAAAATATAATCAAAGATTCCTTCGTTGATGTTGTTTTCTTCGTTTTGGGAAAAACGTTCCAAGACGCTTGACAATGAATAAAAGCGCAACTGCCCAATAATCAATTTTAGGGCTAAAGGATTTCCCCCGACAACATTAAAAATTTGGAGTAATTCGCTATCTTTGGCAAGCGCCAGGTCTGTAAAGCCAGCTCGTTGGGCTTCTTGGCGAATTAGCTGTAGGGCGGATTTTTCATCTAGTTCTTTATGAGAATAAGAGAATATGCCAGGTTCTGCTAACAGGCGGATTCGGGATGTCAGTAAAAATTTTGATGGATCCTGCCATTTTTTTAGCTCAGGAAGCAGGTTCTGATAGTCAGCCACGGTTTCAAGGTTGTCAATAATGATTAAGCATCTTCTTTCCTTGATGAACCTATGCAACAAGCGCTGTCGCTGTAATTGCGTCATGTTTTCATGATATTGAGAGACATTAAATTGACTGAATAGGTTTTCAATTAACAGAGGCAAGGTTAGCGCAGGTCTTCCGCTCTCTATCTGTAGGCGACCGAGCATCGAGAGATGGGTATGTTTGGCAGTGACCCAGGCTATTTCATCAAATTCTGTCGTTTGGATGATTTGTCTTGCTAAATAATCCGCCAAAGCGGTCTTGCCTAAGCCGCCAATGCCATCTATAGAAATAATAAAATTTGACGTTTCATGGAATAACGCTGCCTTTAGAATCTTTTCCGGCGTTTCAATGCCAACCAGTAATTCATAAGACGGAATGCCGAGACGATTTCGCATGACATTGCGCCATTCAGAGCTTGCTATATCTTCGTGTTGGATGAGGACGTCGGTTAGGTGTGATACGGCTTGACGCTGTCGATAATATAGCGTCGATTCGGATATGTTTAGGCGATTTGCTACAGTTAATACATCTCGCCTATTTTCAAAACGTTCACGTAATAACTCTTCGGATTCGGATGAAACTTTGCGGAGCTGCTCTAAGCCATAGCTAAGAATTGCTCGATTATTGGCTGCTGGGCCAGCTTCGGCTAAAGTGCCATAACTATTTTCTGCGTTGGAGAGGTTTAAGCCCAAGCGCATTTTTGCCAGGGGCCAATTGCTTGTTTCACCACCGTGCCAGAGTCTCAGTGCCGTTAAAACTTCTTCTGAATTAATCAATGTAACCCTCATTAATTGTGTGGCAAGGTCTACTATTCTATGCTTATTCTTCCAATTTCCACAGGATCATAAGCTATATTACCTGCATTGGGGGAAAATTTGCAGGGAGCTTGCAGTCATATTAAAGCCAATTTGTAGATGATTAAAGTCAAGGTTTGCTATCTTTAACCCATATTAACAATTCTAAGTCCAAAACATCAATTTTGGACAACACAATTCTCAAATTATGGGAAGGAGGATTTCCATGACAAATTTAATGAATAATAAGGTAGCATACATTTTATTGGTAGCCTTGGCTTTACTTGTTTTGATAAGTGCCTTCTTGGTTCTAATGGCTAATACGGGCGGGATCGATTTTGCTGGGCTATCGACATCAGGTTACTGTGTTTCCAGTGGATCCGTGTGCACAGGGGTTTAGCGCTAAAAAAACAACTTTAAGCAATAACTTGATTTTCAAGCAAGGCAGCCACAAACTTGTGAGTTGTTGGCAACACGAGGAGCATCATGTCGTTATCGTATCGCAATGGCAAAAAGAAGAGATCGCAGAGCTACATCTTAATTGGCGATGGCTTTGATGAATTGGAAGTGATTTATTTTTTGAATAAATTTCGTCAGGCCGGGTTATCTATTAAAAGTGTTAGCTTGTTCGATAAATTGGTTTACAGTCGCCAGGGTGTTGGTTTGAAGGCTGATTACGCTTTGGCAGATAAGCCATTTGATCCAGGTGGTGAAGATTGTTTGCTTATTTTGCCCTCTGGAGGCCGAAATGGGGATGCGCTGCGACGTGATGCACGGGTGAAATCGTTGTTGATGGCGTTTAACAGGGGCCTGGGGCGTGTTGCCGTTACGGGTAGCGACAGCCATTTGGCGGAAGATGTTGAGCAAGTTTTTTCAGACCGGTTAACATTACATCATCGGGCGGAACAGGGTCTTGAAGATTTTGTTAAATCGCTGACGGAACGCATCGTGTATGCTGCATAGCCAAAAAATTGAATATTGGTTTGATAAAAGACCCCAAGTTAGCGATTAACTGGGGTTTTTTTATTCCCATCCCCCCCATTCTGCTCACTGATTTGCCCCCGCAAACGACAATTTAACCATTTGTAAACCATTTTGATATACTTGCAGGCATGACACAAAGTAACATTCGCAATTTCTGCATCATCGCCCATATCGATCATGGGAAATCTACCCTCGCCGACCGCCTGCTGCAAGCCACCGGTACGCTTACCGACCGTGAAATGCAAGAGCAGGTGCTTGACAGCATGGACCTGGAACGGGAAAAAGGCGTTACCATCAAAGCATCAGCCGTACGTATGACTTATACGGCCGAAGATGGCAACGAATACATCATGAACCTCATCGACACCCCAGGGCATGTCGATTTTGGCTACGAGGTCAGCCGTGCCTTGCAGGGCTGTGAAGGCGCGCTGCTGGTGGTCGATGCCACGCAGGGCATTGAGGCGCAAACGCTGGCCAACCTGTACCTGGCCCTGGAATCCGATCTGGAAATTATTCCAGTGGTAAACAAGATCGATCTACCCGCCGCTATGCCAGATGACGTGGCTGAAGAGGTCGAAAGCATCACCGGCATTTCTGCCGAAGACGTTATTCCTATTAGCGCCAAGACGGGTGCCAATATCGATCAGGTGCTGGAAGCGATTGTAAGGCGTGTCCCACCACCCACCATCAATACAGAAGCCCCTCTTCGCGCCCTTGTTTTTGACTCCCATTACGACTCTTACAAAGGGGTTATCGCCTATGTGCGCGTGTTTGAAGGCAAGCTGAACAAGCGCCAATGGGTGCAGATGATGTCTAATGATGTCACGGCCGAACCTATCGAAATTGGTATCTTTGCCCCGGCTATGAAGCCGACTGAGACGCTTTCGGCAGGTGAAGTGGGCTACATTGCCACCGGGTTAAAAACAGTGCGGGAATGCCGCGTGGGTGACACAATTACCCTGCGGGATCAGCCAGCCAGCCAGCCGCTGCCCGGTTATATTGCCGTCAAGCCAATGGTGTTTGCCGGTTTCTTCCCCACTGAGGGGGAGGATTATGCCCTGCTCAAGGAAGCTCTGGAACGACTTCAGCTGAACGATGCCTCGCTGGTGTTTGAGCCAGAAACGTCCAATGCATTGAACTTTGGCTTTCGCTGCGGTTTCCTGGGTCTTTTTCACATGGAAATTGTTCAGGAACGGCTGGAGCGTGAATATGATCTGGATTTGATTGCCACTGCTCCCAGCGTGCGCTATGAAGTGTTGATGGCCAACACGGATGAAGTGCGTATCATCGACAGTCCGGCCGATCTGCCCGACGAAAGCTCGATTGCAGAAATTCGTGAGCCGTGGATGCATGTGCAGGTATTTACCCCGGATGAATATTATGGCGCGGTGATGGAGTTGGTCATTAAACGACGGGGTGAGTTTGTGGGGCAAGAATATCCGGCTCCAGGCCGCGTGGTGCTGAAATTTGATATTCCGCTGGCAGAAATCATCATTGATTTTTACGACAAGCTGAAAAGCGGTACGCGGGGCTATGCTTCAATGGATTATGAGATGGCCGGCTACCGGACATCTGATCTGGTGAAGCTGGAAGTGTTGGTGAACAAACAGCCAGTTGATGCCCTGGCGATGATTGTCCACAAAGATGATGCTTATCATCGCGGGCAGAAATTGGTGACGGTACTTCGCAAAAAGATTCCGCGCCAGATGTTTGAGGTGCCGATCCAGGCGGCCACGGGTAAGCGGGTCATCAGCCGAGCCACGGTGCAGGCGATGCGTAAGGACGTGCTGGCCAAATGTTATGGTGGCGATATTACCCGGAAGCGGAAGCTGCTGGAAAAGCAGAAGAAGGGTAAGAAGCGGATGAAGATGATTGGTACGGTGGAAGTGCCTCAAGAGGCGTTTATGGCTGTTTTGCAGCTGAATGAAGATTAGGGGTTTAGGTAATTGAGTCATTCGGTAATTGGGTAATTTGGGTTCTCCCACAACCTGCTACCTGCCACCTCTCACCAGTTATCAGGCACACAATTTGATTTTCTCGATGGCTAACTTGTATTCCAGATTTGTATTTCCGCTGCTGCGGCGGATGGATGCGGAGGTAGTGCATGATCGCACGTTGTCGCTGCTGGAACTGGCGCAGGGTGGGGTGGGACGGCCGTTTCTCCGCAAAATCGCCGGTCATCTTCCCCAAAAACAGGTTGAATTCGCCGGACTCACCTTTCCCAACGTGTTGGGCATGGCCGCTGGCTTCGACAAAGACGTGCGTGTGGCCACCGGTCTGGCGGCGCTGGGCTTTGGTCATATCGAAGTCGGTACCCTCACGCCGCGCCCCCAGGCGGGCAATCCCCGCCCGCGCATCTTCCGGCTGGCGGCAGATGGGGCGATAATCAACCGAATGGGCTTTCCCAACGGTGGCGTGGCGGCAGCCCTGCCCCGCTTGCGCCAGCTGGCGGCCAAACCCCACGATTTTGTATTGGGGGTGAGCCTGGGCAAGCAAAAAGAGACCCCGCTGGCCGAAGCCGCCACCGATTACCTCAGCGTGATGCAGGCCGTTTTTCCTTATGCCGACTATCTGGCGGTGAATATCAGCTCACCCAACACGCCGGGGCTGCGTGACTTGCAGGGAGGGGATTATTTGGGGCAGCTGCTGGGAACCTTAGTGGCCGAAAACGAGGTGTTGGCTCAGGTACACAACGTGGCCAAACGGCCGTTGCTCGTCAAAATTGCCCCCGACCTGACCCTCACTGAACTGGATAAGATATTAACGGCCGTTCAAGACGCCCAGATCGACGGCATTATTGCCACCAACACCACGCTCAGCCGCGATGGTCTGACCGCATCCAACCAGACAGAAAGCGGCGGCTTGAGCGGCTTACCACTGTGCCAGCCCAGTACGGAACTGATTCAGCACATTTATCGGCAGACAAACGGCCGTCTCCCCATTGTCGGTGTGGGCGGCGTGCGTACGGTGGCCGACGTGCAGGCCAAGCTGGCTGCCGGCGCCAGCCTGGTGCAGCTGTACACGAGCCTGGTTTACGAAGGGCCAGGCCTACCAGGACGCTTGCTGCGCGAGCTGGCCCAATCCACCACCACGAACTGAGTACGACACTGCGATTTTTCCCCTACGGCCGTTTAAACCACCTACGCTTCCCCGTGACCGTTAGGTATAATCCCGTTTGCGTAGAGTAGACATTATTGAATTTAACATTATGCCAAAAAATAATCCGCAGATTTCGCAGATTGACGCAGATTAAAGGCAAAAAATCTGCGAAATCTGCGTTAATCTGTGGATCAATTCTTATTTCCGATATTGTCTACTATTTGCCCGCAGCAGGAGAAACCTTACCAAAATGTCCCAGCTTAAACAGTTAACCGCCATTGTGCATGGTACTGTGCAAGGCGTCTCCTTCCGCTACTACACCCAGCGTGCTGCTATCCGCCTGGGCGTGATGGGCTGGGTGGCCAATCAACGGGATGGCAGTGTTAAGGTAGTGGCCGAAGCGGATGAAGCCACCCTACAGGAATTTCTTGCCTTTTTGCACCAGGGCCCACCCGCTGCCCATGTGCAGCGCGTAGAGGCTGCTTGGGCTGAGGCGATATCTGCCTTCCCCACATTTTCAATACGGTTTATAGATGGCTGAAGATAAAAACAAATTAGAGCGACAGCGGCTGGCCTGGATGATTTTATTGGGCAGCTTTTTTGTTTGCGTGGTGATTACCATTGCGGTTCCTGTAACAGCAAATGTGCTGGTACAAAATTTGGCACAATCATTAGCTGTTTTTGTGCAGGCGAACCAGGGCACGGTGGGTATCGATGATACGGCCGGGAATCGCACGGCCCTGCTGGCGGGGGAGGGCGGTCAGCTCATTGAATCGGGTGAGCGGGTGCTAACCGGAAGTACCGCCTCTGCTATCATTGCCGTGAATCCACCCAATCAGGAGCAGCTTTTGGCCCGGCTGCAAGTCTACAGCAATACCGATATTACCTTGCTGGAAGCAGAAACCCCCCGTTTTGGTGTGAGCGACAATAATCATCGCCTGGTGTTGGAAGTGGACAACGGCCGTATCCGCCTCACCGTACCAGAATTTGGGGAACGGCCGTCTGAAATTATCATCGTCACGCCACAAAGCGACATCACCATTCAGGCCGCTGGCCAATACACCATCATTGTCAGCAATGAAGAGACGCAAGCGACAGTGCAAACGGGGAAATTGTTGATAACGGCCGTTGCCAGCAGCTCCTCTCTTAGTTTGGCTGAAAATCAGCGTGGGGCGGTGCCCACAGGGTCCGGGCCTGTCGGGCCATTGGAAACGGAACGCAACCTCATTATCAACGGCGATTTTAGCCAGGAACTAAACCGCTGGACCGTTTTTCCCTGGAATGTGGAGCGAGCAGACCAGCCTGCCGGGCAAGTCCGGGCGTTGGCTGTCGGGGATGAACCCCGGCTCAATATCAGCCGTCAGGGCGTTGGCCATGCCGATGTGCTTGTGCGGCAATCGGTCAACCAGGATGTGAACGAAGTGGAATCGCTGCGCCTGCTGCTTACCTTTCGCATTCTCAACCAATCGCTGGATGTATGCGGTATTGCCGGGAGTGAATGCCCCCTCTTTGTTCGGGTGAACTATGTGGATGGCAGCGGCTTTTCTAACACCTGGCAGCACGGTTTTTACGCGCAGGGTGAACCCACAGAGGACCGCCCCGATGGCTGTACTACCTGTGCCATGGTGCAAGACACCCATGAACGGGTGCAGCTGGGTCAGGAATATTTTTATGATATAGATTTAAGTGAAGAAATTTCCCGCCAGGGACGTGTCCCCCCCCGCTTCATCGAGAGCATTATTCTGGTCTCATCGGGCCACAACTTCGAGGTGGAAGTGGTGGATGTGGCACTGCTCGCGTCGGATTAAGCGTGCATTTGTCATGCTGAGTGCAGCGAAGAATCCCAGAGGGAACCCCTATCAACTGCTCTGGCTTATCTAGCGTTCTGCTGATTATTCTGCGGGCGGGATGCTTCGGAGGACCTCAGCATGACAGGTTAACTTGAATTGTCATGCTGAACGAAGTGAAGCATCCCCGTACGTTATTCCAAACCGGTCCAATTTTTGAGCCACGCTTCTAAATCTTCCGGCTGATTGGCAATAACGGCCGTAAATTTCACTCCCGGATAATGCTGCTGGAACCAGCTGGCGGTGAGCACTTCGGGCCAATGGTGTGGATTCACCGCCAGCACCTGCCGGTTTTCAAAATTGCCAATGCCCGCATCATCTGCCGAGAAGCCAATGGTAAAACGGCCGTCGTATCCCCCCTTGGCCGCTGCCAGCAGCCACTTCTGGCTGGCCGTGGGCGGCAGCAGCACGTACACCCGGCGATAGTTGTAGCGAGCCGAATCGCTGGGAACTAGCTGCACGTTGCGAGCCACTTGCAGCAGGCGCAGCGCCAGCAGTCTCGCCCCAAAATCCCCCACAAAACGAATGTCGTACAGGCCGTCGATGTCGGTGCTGAATTGATAACGCCACAAATAGCGGTCGTCGTCTACCGTGCGCCCTTTGGCCACCACCTTGCCCGCCATGTCGTCCGGTCGGGTGACGATAAGCTCCACGTACCTGTGTTCGCGGCTGGAAGAGACAACGGCCGTAATCGGTTCGCCCGGTTTAGGTTGTTCAGGTTCCAGCGAAATATGGGTGTCCCCCAGCCCCACAATGTTGACGCCCCGCTTGTGCCGCCCAATCGGGCGCAAAGATGCATTGCGCCAAAAAATCGATTGCAAACGTTTGGGTAAATTGGGCGTCGATTTCAGGAAGAGGGTGATGATCGACGCTTCGGCTTCGGCCTGCACCCGCATCGTTTCCCAGCGGCTTAGTGGCTGGGACGCTTCGCTCCAGACAATGAGCGGGCTGGTTGGGTCCAGCCCCCCGGTTGGATCGATGCCAATTTGCATGTTGACATTGCTGGCTTCCAGGCGACTGCCTGGGGCGGCGTCTTCACTGGACCAGGCTTGCCCCTCCACGCTCAGCTCGTACTGGTTGCCCGCCACGGAGGGCAGCTGCTGCCACAGCCCGGCCTCGTGGGTACCCCAGGGGGTACTCAGCTGCTGGCTGAGACCATCGTCTAAAGTATAGGCGCTAAAAACGGGCTTGCGATTTTTCCAGGAGGGATCGCCTTCGCCCGGTTCCAGCCACCAGGGCGCCCAGCCAGCCGCCACGATGAGCTGTTTGTCATCTCGGTAGGGGTGAAACGGTTTGCCGATACGGCCGTTTGTCAACAATCCAGTTTGTGCCATAGTTATTTCAGGAAAATCGTAGGGTAGGCGGCCAGCGAGTTACCGACGAGCGGCACTTTTCCAACCGCCTCCCTCCAAACCGTGCGTGACCGTTTCCGTGTCACACGGCTTTCCAGTAAGTCTTAATTCACTTTTTCGCCATCATAAGTGCCATTGTG
>JBGTCV010000099.1:0-70469 GCA_041748655.1 Promineifilaceae bacterium (SeqCode)
GTCAAGGTCCATTAACCCCATCGCTTTGGTCAAAGCTTTATGGGCATGCACGTCTTCTAATGTCGCTTCTATACTCTTTGCCATTTTTCGTTTTTGGCCAATTTTACCACTTCACCACACAAAACCTCAGAGAACCAAAAATCCATGTCCAGGTCATGCTGAAAGACATTATCTTCGGGGATGCCAGCGAAAGTGTAGCTCAGGCGGACGTTGATGGCTCGCAGTTCACCCGTATGGGCCGCACTGAGCCGCTCATTGGGGTCCACCTGGAAGGTGTAACTGGCGAACGGCAGACTCTGGAGACGCTCAAAGAGAGTTTGTTGTTCTTCGTGTAAGGCTGTTCTAAACGTATCCAGATGCCCAGCAATATCACTACTCAATATGGCCTCGGTCTGCCGCCCCAGCATCTGGTTCAACGCCTGGTGTGTGGGGGTTGTCGCCTGTTCGGTAGGGGATGAAACGTCCGCAGCCGGGGTGGTCAGGTCAGCATTAGTTGGGAGCAACTCGGCTTCACTGCCTTCAGTTGGTTGGACAACTGCGGAGACCCCTTCTGTTGTTGGTGATGAGAGGCTGTCCACTTGTCCACTGCAACCAGCCAGCATCAGGGCAAATATTCCCCAAATCCAAAATAATCGCTTAAATCTTATCATCATTCTCTCTTGAATTTTGCTGTCAGACTTTCATAGACAATATCTTGGGCTTGATCAACAGACCTGGAAAGTCATATCGTCTAACGGTTGCGTGAGCCGCCGAACGATGCAGGCTCAGAACCCTTGCAAGCTAAAACCAAACTTGGCTTTTTGCGCCGCGTACCCTCCGAATATTGTTCTATACAGTCAAGAATGTCGTTCTGAGAGGGAAGTTCATCTTCTGCTGCTGTAGCGCAATCAATATCGAATGCTTTTCCTGAGATGAATTTCGTGTCTGATTGATCCTCGATGTAGTATTTCGTGGCTTTCAATATATGGAAAGACAACCTGACCGGGGTCGGGGAATTTCGCCCTGTATGGACCCAGGCGGTTCCATATATCATGAAAATGGGTGAGATAGGCTGAATGACTGACAGCCTATTCCTCCTCAACGGCATGAATTGCCGAATTGGCATTCAGCAACGAATGCAGGCAGTATAAACGAATCCAGTCTGTTTCTCAAGAAATTTCTGTGTCAAACAAAATTAAGCTAGTGGAAAGAGCTCGCCAACCCTAATTACCAATGTCCAAGCCACGCCAGACAATACAACTGCTTTTATTACTCCGGCTCCCCTAGCCTCATCAGCATTGCTTAACTGATTTCCGAGGCGAGAACGGCCGCTCCCACAATCCCCGCCTCGTTGCGCAGCGTCGCAGGTACCAGGCGCGCCCGCGTTTTGATGTAGGGCAAAAATTCAGCGTGCTGCTTGCTGACGCCGCCACCAATGATGATCAGTTCTGGCGAGAAGAGGAATTCGATATGCTGAAAGTAGGTGTTGAGCCGCTTGCCCCACTGCTGCCAGCTTAAATTTTCGGCCTCGCGGACGCGCTCGGCGGCCTGGTTTTCGGCATCTTTTTTCTGGTTGCGCAGGTAAAGATGGCCCAGTTCGGTGTTGGGGACCAGACGGCCGTCTACAAACACCGCACTGCCAATGCCTGTGCCCAGCGTAAAAATCATCACCGTACCATTTTGCCCCTTGCCCGCACCAAAGCGCATCACGGCCACGCCCGCCACATCGGCATCGTTGGCCAGGGTGACGGGGTAGCCTGTCGCTTCTGCCATCGCCTGCTGGCCAGGGAAGCCCAGCCAATCCTTGTCGATATTGGCCGCCGAAAAAACCGTGCCGTTGATGACGATGCCGGGCAAGCCTACCCCGATAGGGCCGCTGTAGGCAAAATGATCGACAATTTGTTTAACAACATCAATGACGGCTGCTGGTTTCGCTGGCTGCGGGGTCGGAATGCGCAGCCGCTCCGTCACCAATTCCCCTTTTTCTGTATCTACCAGCGCCCCTTTAATGCCGCTGCCGCCAATGTCGATGCCCAGTGTGATCATTGTGTTACCTCCATTTGTTCAGTGGATCAGTTTTCAGTATTCAGCAGGTCAGTCATTGATTACCGTTTACTGATTACCGATTACCGACAACAGTTCCTCTACTTCCAGTACGGCCGTCTTTCCCGCTGCAATCGCATCATCAATGCGATGAAAATCGAACAGCCCAATAGACCCCATGTGGGGCCGCAGCAATACTTCTGGGTGGTAGATGGCCAGATGTTTGTTTAAGGTTTGGGCCGTGATGATGTCTGCCACCACAGACATGATCTGCCACGTTTTACGCCGCTGCGTCAACGCCAGCGCCTTGGCGATGACGCCGGTAGGGGGTGGACCAGGGTCATCGGGTGTGCCAAAGGGGGACGTGTTGCTCAAGTCCACGGCAATAACATAAGTCGCCCCGCGTGCCCTGGCAATGTTGAACGGCGTGTTGTTCAGGATGCCGCCGTCGGCCAAAACCATGCCGTCTATTTCGATTGGAGGGAACAGGATGGGAATAGCGATGGTGGCCAGAACGGCCGTAATCACATCCCCTTCATCCAAAACCACTTCCCGACGGGAAACCAAATCCGAGGTGACAATGGAGAGGGGGATGCCCAAATCGGCAAACTTGGGCCTGCCAATGAACGATACCAACAGTTGTTCAAACTTGGTGGCCCCGGTTAAAGCAGGGGCGTGGGCGGCAAAAGCGTACATCGAACTAATGTTAATGCGCCTGAAGCAGTCGGTTAAATCATCACAGGTTAATCCGGCAGCGTACAATGCGCCAACCAGGCCGCCAATGCTGGTGCCGGTGATGCGAGACGGCCGTATCCCCAGCCGCTCCAACTCCCGAATAACGCCAATATGGGCCGCGCCCCGTGCGCCGCCGCCACCTAAAGCCAGGCCGATCTTCATAGCTACTTTCCTTTGAATTGAGGCGGCCGTTTCATCATGAAACTTTGCGCTCCTTCCAGAAAATCCTCACTGCTCATCAGCTGGCTCTGTGCCCAACCTTCCAGCATGAGGCCACGATCAATGTCGCTCAGTCCGTCGATGACCCGCTTGGCCATGCCCACCGCCAGCGGCGCGGCCTGATTAATTTCTTCGGCGAGTTCCTCCGCCTTGTGCATTAGCTGGTCGGCGGGCAGCACGTAATTTACAATGCCCCACCGTTCGGCGTAGGCCATATCAAAATGGCGTCCGGTGAAGATGAGCTCCTTGGCACGGGCGGGGCCAACCAGCCGGGTGAGCCGCGTCGTGCCGCCCACGTCGGGAATGATGCCCAGGCGCGTCTCCGGCAGCCCCATCTGGGTGCCCTCGGCGGCAATGCGGATGTCGCAGGCCAGCGCCAGCTCCATCGCCAGCCCCAGGCAGTGGCCGTGCAGCAGAGCAATGGTGGGAATCTCCAGCCGCTCCAGCCGGGTGTGTGCCGCCTGAAAATCATCGGTAATGCTGCGCATGCGCTGCTGCCAGTGGGGGCCGTATTTGCCGGCCAGCCCCAGCAAGCTGCTCACGTCAATTCCGGCGGAAAACGATTTCCCTTCGCCACGAATGATCACGGTGCGGATGCCGGGGGTGCGATTGGCGGTTTGAACGGCCGTATCCAACTCCCCAATCAACGCCTCATTCATCGCATTCCGCTTGTCTGGCCGATTGAGAATAATTTCGAAGATTGTGTCCCGCTGCTGTGTTAGCACTAACTCACTCATGTACTTCTCCGTTTTTTAGTAAAAAGTAAAAAGTGATAAGTGAAAAGTAAGAATCCACTTTTCACTTTTTACTTATCACTTTTCACTCTGCCTCTTCCAGGCGATACGCCTCCAACTCCACGCCCAGCCCGTCGGCCAGGCGGTTGACAAAGGCATAATACCCCGTCACCTGATTTATATCCAAAATTGCGGCGTCGCTAAAGCCCACCTCGCGCAGAGCAAGCACGTCGGCTTCAACCATTTCCCAGGGCGCCAGCGTCAGCTTTTCGGCGTAGGTGAGCATTGCCCGGTCGGCGGCGCTGAGATTGGCGCTGCGCCAGTGGGTTTTGAGCGCCTCAACCAGCGCCGCATCGTTGGTCAGGCGGAGCAGCCCGGCTCCGTGATGGACAATTCAGTAATAGCACTTGTTGGCCGCTGAGGCGACCACGGCAATCATTTCCCGCTGCACCCGGCTCAGGTCCGATTTACCCCGCATGAGGTGGGCGTACAGGTCGTAATGGGTGCGCAGCGACTTGGGATTCAGGCTGTGGATGCGCAGAATGTTGTCCACCACGCCAACTGGTTCGATATATTTTTCATACATCGCCTTAAGCGCCCCGGTCGCTTCTTCCATAGAAATCATCTTAATCCAGGCCATCTTCCCTCTCCTAAAAATTTACCGCGGAGAACGCAGAGAGCGCAGAGAAAAACAAATCTGCGAAATCTGTGAAATCTGTGGATTTTATTGATGAAATGTGTGCTGATGATAGCAAAAGTGGGGGAAGGATGCAGGCGGTTGGCAAATTGGTGCAGCAGGGCCACAATTGGTGTGAAAAATTTTCGCCACAGAGGAAAGAGAGAGACAAGAGGTTTGAACCTATCCTCTTAACTCTCTGTGCCCTCTGTGGCAAAACTGTAAAATCCCACTGAACCGAGGATGCACAACCATGTCTAAAAAAGTTTATATCGCCTACACGGGGGGCACCATTGGGATGCAGCGAGTAGACGGCCGTTACCAACCCATCCCCAATTTTCTCCAACGCCTCATGGCCGACAACCCCGCCTTCCACCACCCGGAGCTGCCCCAGTTCACCATCCACCAGTACGATCCGCTGCTCGATTCGCCCAACATGACCCCCGGTGACTGGTCCCGCATCGCCACCGACATCTGCGACCACTACGATGACTACGACGGTTTCATCGTCCTGCACGGCACCGACACGATGGCCTACACCGCTTCGGCGCTGGCCTTCATGCTGGACGGACTGGGCAAGCCGGTCATCTGCACCGGCTCACAAATTCCGCTGTGCGAAATTCGCAACGACGCCCAGGAAAACCTGATCGACGCCCTGATTTTGGCCGCCAATTATCCCATTCCAGAGGTCTGTCTGCTGTTTCACAGCCAGCTTTTCCGCGGCTGTCGCGTGGTGAAGGTGGACGCCGATGGCTTTGATGCCTTTGAGTCGCCCAACTGCCCACCGCTGGCCACGCTGGGGATTGCTGTGGAGGTGAATTGGGGCTTGGTGAAACGGCCGTCTCTCCCCCTCTCCCCCATCAACCTGCAAACCATCCGCGAACCAGGCGAAGTGGGCGCTTTGCGACTCTACCCCGGCATGTCCGCCCGCATTCTGGAAAATGTGCTCCAGCCGCCGCTGCGCGGCCTGGTGCTGGAGACGTATGGCGCGGGCAACGCCCCCACCCACGATCCCGCTTTTTTAGATGTGCTGGCCGCCGCCATCAAACGCGGCGTGGTGATTGTGGACTGCACCCAATGCCTGCGCGGCACGGTGGACCTGAGCAAATACGCCACCGGCTCCGCCCTGGCCGAGATCGGCCTGCTCAGCGGCTACGACATGACGGCCGAAGCCGCCCTGACCAAACTGGCCTACCTGCTCAGCATCGAGCCGGACATTGAGGTGGTGAAAGTGAGGATGCAGCAAAGTTTAAGGGGAGAGCTGACGCGATCGTAGGCAACTTTGCAACCCCTTTTTGATAATCCCGTACTGTGCGGAGAGCAACGGCCGTTTCCAATCCACCCAATTCCCAAGCCAACCTGTCACATCGGCGGCGGCAGCGGTGTTAGACCGAATGGCATCGCGTCATCAGCGCACGACGGACATCGGCCGATGACCCAATTACCAAATTACACAATGACTCAATTACCCAATCTTATGAGCGAACCAATCATAATCGTTGACAATATTCACAAATCTTACCTGATGGGCAAAGAAGCGGTTCCCGCCCTGCGCGGCGTCTCGCTGGAGATTCAGCGCGGCGAGTTTGTCTGCCTGATGGGCCCCAGCGGCTCCGGCAAAACCACGCTGCTCAACGTTGTGGGTGGGCTGGATGAACCCAGCCGGGGCCACCTCATCGTCGATGGCGAAAATCTCATCTCCCTCAGCGAAAACCAGCTGGCCCGGCTGCGGCTGGACAAGATGGGCTTCATCTTCCAAAACTACAATCTGTTGGCTAACTTCACCGCCCAGGAAAATGTAGAAGCCCCCATGGTATTGGCCAACGTTTCGCGCAAGGAGCGGCAGGAACGGGCCAAAAAGCTGCTGGACCGCGTGGGGCTGGGCGACCGGATGCACCATTATCCCAGCGAACTGTCTGGTGGGCAGCAGCAGCGCGTGGCCATCGCCCGCGCCCTGGCCAACAATCCCCCCATCCTCATCGGCGACGAGATGACCGGCGACCTCGATTCTGAGACCGGTTTCGCCATCATGCGGCTCATCCAGGAGCTAAACGAAGAAGGCATGACGGTCGTTTTTGTCACCCACGACCCGCGCATGGCCGAATTTGCCGGGCGGGTGATTGAACTGCAAGATGGCAAGCTGTTGAATGGAGCAGTTACCTAATTACCCAATTACTTAATTGCGTTCTGTAATTAAGTAATTGAGTAATTGCGTAATTTTTTACACGCTATGGTACTCAAATACGTCCTCAAAAATTTTCAGCGGCGCAAGGTGCGCACGTTGCTCATGGTGCTGTCGCTGCTGGTAAGCACCGGCCTCATCGTGGCCATGAGCGCCACGGTGGAAACAATTCGCCAATCCAATGTGGAACTGATCGCTTCCGGCGTGGGGCGCTACGATCTCACCGTGGCCAAAACCGACATCAGCTCAGAGCCGTTTGTGGAGGTGGATCGGGTCAGCCAGGTGATGCTGGCGGCCGATCCGAACATTACGGCCGTTTACCCCCGTATCCAATCCATCGTCGAAATGTCCGGCAACGGGGAGCAGGCCAACGGCTGGCTCGTCGCCCTGGATTCTAGCGTCGATGATGTGGGTTTCATTGATGTAGTCGAAGGGGAATATGAACTGGGTGGCAACGGAGCGGCCGTTTTGGAAGCCACCGCCAACGCCTTTGGCCTGAAAGTTGGCGACACTATGGATGTTTCCTACAGCTTCCCCCAACCTCGCGAAGAAGGCCGCCCCGAAACAGTGGGCAGCAGCCAGCAGCGCACCACTGCCCGCTTCACCGTCAATGCCATTGTGCGGCAAGATGGCGTGGCCGACGCGGGCGTGCGGGACGGCCTCATCATCGATCTGGCCGATGCCCAGAGCTGGCTGGGGCTGGCGGGTCGCGCCGACCGGATCATTGGCCTGGTCGATTCCCGCCTGTACGAGGCGCGGGATTCTGAAGCCGCTGCCCTCAGCGTGCGCGATGTGGCGTCCAACGTGCAGGCCGCCCTGGGCCAAGATTACCGCTACAGTCTGGATAAAGCCCTCATTTTGGATCAAAGTGCCCAGGCATTTCTGATTTTGCAAGCCCTCATCAACACCTACGGCCTGATGGCTCTGGGCGTGGTGGGGCTGCTGGTACACACGCTGGTGATGACCAATGTGCAGGAGCAAAAGCGGGAAATGGCGATTTTGCGCATTTTGGGCAGCCAGCAGCGCTACCTCTTTACCCTGGTCATTGGCGAAGTGGCCGTCATTGGGCTGATCGGCATTGGGTTCGGCGTCTTTTTGGGGCAGCTGATTACCATCTACGGCGTTGTGCCGTTTATCACCTTCCAACTTAGCCAATCTGGCCTGGTGGCCCGGCTGCAGCCTGCTGTGAGCATTACGGCCGTTCTGCCCGCCATCATTTCCGCCACGGTGGTGCTCTTTTTAAGCACCCTCAAACCGGCCCGCGACGCGGCCAACACCAAGGTGATGCACGCCATCAACCCCGGCGCGGCCGACAATTTGCAGCTGGAAGATTTGGCCGGGCTGCGGGAGCGCAAGCCAAGCGGCCGTATGTTCTTCATCGGCCTCATCCTCATGTTTGTGGTGTTGATGACCGTGGGGCTGGATGTCGTTTCCTCTCTGGGCAATCCGGCGGCAGAGGCCACCATTATTTTGATGGCTGTCTTAATGATGGTAGTTGGCGTCGGCTTCATCTTCTTTATTACCACCGTGCCGTTTGAGCGGCTCATTTTGTTCCTCACCGGGCTCATCCTGCCCCGGCTGACCTACTTTGCCAAGCGCAACGTGGGGCGCAACCAGGCACGCAATACGCTCATTTCGCTGCTGGTGCTGTTCAGCGGCGTGCTGCCCAGCTTTTTGGCCACCCAAAGCGCCATCAGCAACGTCAACCTGGAATCCGATGTGCGGCTGAACGCCGGGGCTCCGGTGGAGATAGCGGTTTTTGGCGGCTTTGGCAGCAGCGCCGACGCATCGCTTAATCGGCTGAAGCCAAGTTTTATTGAGGATGAGCTGCTGGCCATTCCTGGCATGGAGCAGGCGGTGGGGTTGACGTATGGCTACGGCACCCGCATCAGTGATCCGGTGGGAATGCGCAGCGGCTCGGTTTCGTTAATTGGGGTAGACGGCCGTCTCAACAACGTCCTCTTCGCCGATCTGATTGAATTTGCTGGCGGTGGCCCGGAAGCGCTGGACCAGATTTTGGCCGACGACAGCGCCATCGTCATCAGCGAAGGGTTGGCGGCGGGGCTGGCGGTGCCGCTGGGCGGCATTGTGAAAATCACCGGAGCGGGGCTGGACCACGTAGAAGAGCTGCGCGTGGTGGGCATCGCCCGCACCATTCCCGGCTTTAGCTCCATCAACCGGGTGCGGGCGCAGGGGATGGGCGGCAGCAGCGTCTTCATCTCCATCGACGCCTTCCGCCGCCTGACCAACGACCCGCTGCTGCCGCTGCCCGCGCCGGATGAGCCGATCCTCGACCGCATTTTGGCTACCACGGCTGCCGAGGCCGATCCGTTTGCCGTCTCTTCGGAGATGACCAACCGGTTTAGCCTGAAGTACAGCATCTTTACCCAAATTGTGGACGTGCGGCTGGAGCAGGCGCGCACCAGCCGGGCGCAGGAGCAGGCATTTTTGCTGGTGCTGACGGTGATTAGTTTTACAACGGCCGTTTTCGGCGTCTTTGCCGTCATTTATGTGACGATTTATGCGCGGCGGCTGGAAATTGGCATGATGAAAGCGATTGGCACGCGCACCCGCGAGCTGACCGGGATGCTCATTGTGGAAGCAATTGCTATGACGCTGAGCGCGGCCCTGGCGGGCATTACCGCCGGGGCAACGATGGGCTACCTGTTTGCCTACCTGGACAATTTAACGGCACAGCGGCCCATGCAGTTTGCCATCGACACGACGGTGATGCCCTTTGTGGTGATTATGGTGGTACTGGCCTCTATCTTGGGCGCGGCTTTTTCCGCCCGGCGCATCGTCAAGAAACGCGCCGTCGAAATTTTAAGAATGTAAAGCTAACCACAAAGCGCGCCAGGAACGCAAAGAAAAAAACTTTGCGCCCTTTGCGTGCTTTGCGGTTCATTTAACGGATGATGTTATGAATACGAGGAATTTGTTTGCGATTTTGAGTTTAATTCTACTGCTGCTGGTTTTGGCAGCGTGTGGTGGGCGGCCGGTGGAAATGGCGGCAACGGCCGTTCCCAACCAATCCACCGAAAGCGACGCCGAACCCACCGCCACCCGCCCCAGCCAATCTGGCGTCACCATTTTGGCCGATGGCTCCGTGGTGGCGGTGCAGCCAGTGCTGGCGGTGAGCTTTACGACCAGCGGGCGGCTGCTGGAACTGGCCGTGCAGCCAGGCGATGTCGTTGCCGCAGGAGACCTGCTGGCGACGCTGGATGACGGGGCGTTGGTGGATGCCGTCACCAATGCTGAATTGCAGGTGGCACAGGCAGAATTAAATCTGGCGCAGGCGCAGATTGAGTTGAACCGTCTGCTGGGGTGGGAACCGGATGAAACGGCCGTAGCCCTGGCCGAAGCCAATCTGGTGGCGGCGCAAGCGGCACTGGAAAAGGCCCAAACGTCGGATGCGGCGGCGGGCAACAGCGTCACCTCAGCCAACGTAGGCGTGGCCCAGGCGGAGCGGCAGCTGGCCGATGCCCAAGGAGCATACAACACGGCGTTCGATCCGGGCCGCGAGTGGGAGCTGGGCGATCCGTTCCGTAAGCAGTTTTTGGAGAATGAGCGGGAAGCCGCCACGCGCAATGTGCAGTTTGCCGAAGAAAATCTGCGGGTGGCGCGGGCCAACTACAGCCTGGCGTTTGCTGGTCTGAACAACAATACGGCGCTGAACGCCGAAGCGTCGGTGCTGAGCGCCCGGCAGGCGCTGGAGCAGGCGCAAAAACCGCCCACAGCCGAACAGATCGAAGCGGCCCAATTGAGCGCATCCCAGGCAGAACTATCTTTGCAACAAAGCCAGCTGAGCCTGAGCCAGGCGCAGGACGCAGCACAAAACGCCCGGCTGACGGCCCCGACTGCGGGCACGGTGCTCTCTGTGGAGGTGGCTGGGGGGGGGATGATTGGGGCAGGATCGCCCATTCTCACCCTGCTGGACACGACGCGGCTGGAGTTCCACACCAGCAATTTGAGCGAGCGGGATTTGGCGCGGATTGCCCCAGGCCAAACCGTGCGAGTGACGCTGAAGGCGTATCCTAACGACGTGATTGAAGGCAGCGTGGTGCGCATCGGGTCGCAGGCTGCGGGAATGGTGGGGGATGCGGCCGTTTTCCCGGTCATCATCACCATCAGCAGTGAGGAACTGGACATCCGCCCCGGCATGACGGGCCGGGCAGAGATTGCGGGTGAGTAGGTTTTACCGCAGAGTTCACGGAGAACGCTGAGTTTTTTGAGCCCCTGCCAGTGCAGGGGCTTTTTTATGCGCTCGATTTTTACGATATTGTCTATCGTCAGCCAATCCGCTATGATGGAACCATGCAAGCGTTAACTGAGGATGCGCAAAAAATGGTGGCAAAAGTCGCGACGTGGTGCAACAACCAGCAGGTGAAGCTTTGCGTGCTGTTTGGCTCCCAGGCGACGGGTCGCCAGCGGCCAGACAGCGATGTTGATTTGGCTATCTGGCCAACACAGCCCCTTTCTGCCCAAATAAAACTAACCTGGCTGCGTGACCTGGAAACGCTGCTGGGCAAATCGGTGAGTTTGGCGCTGGTTTCAGCTGATTTGGACCCGGTGCTGGGCTTTGAGATTGTGCGAGACGGCCGTCTCATTTACGAACAAGAGCCTGAACTATGGTTCAAACATCGAGCCCAGCTGTGGCACGCCTACAATGATAGCTTGCCTTTCCGCCGTGCGGCGCGTGAGCATCTGAAACAGTTTGCCAGAGAGGTTCAAGATGGCACCTGATGTTTTGCTACGAAAATTAACCTACCTGCGGCAGTTGCTAAATGATCTGTCTCCCTACAAGGAAGCCAGCCTTGTCGAAGTAGAAGCTGAACATTACAAATTGGAGCGATTGCTGGAACTTTTAGTGATGGCGGCCAGTGACATTTTGCATCATTTGTTGGCTGAACGGGGGAAAACGGCCGTTTCCTACAAAAGTGCGTTTCAATTGGCTGCCAAAGAAGGGATGATCCCCCACGACTTGTCAGAGCGCTTACAAGATGCCGCCAGTATGCGCAATGTGCTGGTACACCTGTACGAAGAGATTGATTACGAAATCTTGCACCAAAGCATCCCCTCGGCTCTGGAAGATTTCGCACAGTTTGTCGCCATTTTTACGAATTACCAATCCCCGTAACTAATTTTCAGGAAGGGCAGAAACGTAGAACCAACGGCCGTTCCTTAACTCAAACAAACTCTGCTCCGTAAAAGAAGCATCCTGCCCATCTTGTAGCAGTGTGGCCCGGAAGGTGACGGTAGCTTGCGCCTCGTTGAGCACTGCTTCATCCAGAATTTGCAGTCCCAGGAATTGGGTGCTCTGGCAAAACGCCTTGAGCGAGCGGCGATGATTCGCCTGCTCTTTGGCTGTGCGCGGCGGGTTAGGCTGTTCCGTTTGGAGGATGAAGCGGACGTTGCCCAAAGCGTAGGCGGCGTAGCGGGCGCGCATGAGTTGGGAGGGAGACGGCCGTTTCTTCCCGTCATGTACCGGTTGGCAGCACGTTTTGTATGGCTGGGCGCTGTGGCAGGGGCATTGTTGGCTCATCGGCGCAGCTCGGCGTGGCGGAAACAGTCGATCACGTGGTCGTTAATCATCCCTACCGCCTGCATGAAGGGTAACTTATGCCAATAAGAAACCGTTGATTGTTTTTTCCACATCCATCCGATTGGAAGCATAATTCACCTGCTGGCCATTGCTTTACACTCTGCGTGGCGAAAACAATCTACCACGTGGTCATTACAGAGTCCTACGGCTTGCATATATGCATAGACGATTGTGGGTCCAACAAAGCTGAAGCCGCGTTGTTTGAGGGCTTTGGAGACGGTGTGGGAAACGGCCGTTTCCGCCGGAACTTCTTCCATAGTGCGCCAGCTGTTTTGAATTGGCTGTCCGTCCACAAAATCCCACAAAAAGCGGCTAAACGACCCTTCCTTTTCCATGATGTCCAGGTAGCCCTGGGCATTTTTGATGGCCGACTGCACCTTCAAGCGGTTGCGCACAATCCCCGGATTTTGCAGCAGCTCGGCGATTTTGGCGTCATCATAGTGAGCGATTTTTTCAGGATCGAACTGGTCAAACGCCGCCCAATAATTGTCCCGCTTACGCAAAATGGTGATCCAGCTCAACCCCGCCTGCGCCCCATCGAGGATGAGCTTGGCAAACAAAAGCTGATCGTTGTATTCCGGGACGCCCCACTCTTCATCGTGGTATTGAACATATAAAGGATCATCGCCACACCAGCCACAGCGATTAATTGTTTCAATTGTCATCTTTTGCAACTCCTAACCTGGACAAGCCAGAACCAACAAATGCGAACCGTGTTAAGCGACTGCGCTGCTTTGACGCCCTTTTTGATGACTGTTATACTTGATCGTTGCCGCCTAATCAAAGAAAGGACAACAGAAAAACTTACATTTACACAGGAATATTCATGCGTTTATCACAAGCATTTGGCAAAACATTACGAGAAGCCCCGGCAGACGCCGAGATGACCAGCCACCAGCTGCTGATTCGGGCCAATTTTATACGGCCGTTAGGCGCTGGCATCTACACCTACATGCCCTTTGGCTACCGCGTCCTGCGCAAAATCTGGAACATTCTGGCCCAGGAGATGGACGCCATCGGCGGGCAGGAGATGTGGATGCCCAACATTCACCCCTCCGCCACCTGGCAGGCCACCGGCCGCTGGGACACGATGGACGTGCTCATGAAGGTCAAAGCGGGCGGCGGTCGGGAATACGCCCTCAGCGCCACCCATGAAGAAGTCGTGGTCGATCTTGCCCTGCGCGAGATTGAAAGCTACCGCGACCTGCCCAAGCTGGTCTACCATATCAGCAAAAAGTTCCGCGACGAACCCCGCGCTCGCGGCGGCTTGATGCGGATGCGCGAATTTGTGATGAAGGACGCCTACAGCCTGGACACCAGCGAAGATGCCCTGGACGACTTCTATCCCAAAATGATCCAGGCGTACTACAACATCTTTGAGCGTGCCGGGACGCCCGCCGTGGCCATCAACGCCGACACGGGCGCAATGGGCGGCAAAACGTCCCACGAATTTGTGGTGCCACACGAAGGGGGCGAAGACACCTACATCACCTCCGAAGACGGCACCTATTCGGCCAATGTGGAAGCGGCCGAATTTATTCGTGAAGGGGAAAAGCCTGCCGAGCTGGCCTCGCTGACCAAAGTGGCCACACCCAACTGCAAAACCATCGCCCAGGTTGCCGAGTTCATCGGCGTACCCACCAGCCAGACGCTAAAAGCGGTCTTTTATTGGTGGTCGCCAGCGGTGGGTCGAGAGGCAGACGGCCGTTTCATTTTCGGCCTGGTGCGCGGCGATTTGGAGGTGAACGAGGTCAAAATGGTCAACGCCCTGGGCGGCGGCGTGCTGCGCCCAGCCACGGATGAAGAAATCAAGACGGCTGGGGCCACCCCCGGCTACGCCTCGCCAATTGGCCTGGCCATCGCCCCCGATTTGCAGTCACCCGGCGTGTACGTGCTGGCCGACTTGTCCATTGAGGCGGGCGGCAACTTTGTGGTGGGCGCCAACGACGACGGCTGTCATTATACTGGGGCCAACTACCCCCGCGACCACGCCATCAGCCAGATGGCCGACATCGCCCAGGCAGACACGGGCCATAAAGCGCCGAACGGCAGTCGGCTGGTGGCCCGCCGCTGCATCGAGGCGGGGCACTGCTTCAAGCTGGGCACGCGCTACAGCAAAGCGACCAACGCCACCTATCTGGACGAAAACGGCAAGCCGCAGCTCCTCTTCATGGGCTCCTACGGCATTGGCCTGGACCGGCTGATGGCCACCGTCGTCGAGCTGCATCACGACGAGTATGGCATCATCTGGCCCGCCAGCGTCGCCCCGTACCAGATTCACCTGATGCACCTGGGCAAAGGGGACGACGTGCGCGAAGCGGCCGACAAGCTGTACACCGACCTCACCCGCGCTGGCTACGAGGTGCTGTACGACGACCGAGAGGGAAGCGCGGGTGTCAAGTTCAACGACGCCGACCTGATTGGCGTGCCCTGGCGCGTTGCCGTGGGCGGGCGCGGCCTGAAGGAAGGCAAGGTAGAAGTAAAGCGCCGCAGCGAAAAAGACAGGATGGATGTGCCGCTGGATGGGCTGCTGGCGTTTTTTGCAGAGAAGATTTAGAGATTGGAGACTGGAGATTGGAACGGCCGTTTTCCTGGGGGAAGCGGCCGTTTTTGCATCCTGTATGGTATAATTCACCTATGCAAAAAATAAAAATGGAGCGGAGAGGTCGGCTTCAAGACTTGGACCGTTCATTCGATTTTCTATTTTGGCAAAGCCAACCCCCACAAGCCAGGTTTGATGCCGCCTGGGAATTGATTGTTCATGCGTACAGGGTAAAAGGTCACGATGTTCGTCAACACCGACTTCAGCGATCTGTTGAATCTTTTCAAAGCCAACAACGTTAAATACATGGTCATTGGCGAGTATGCAGTTGTTCAGTACACCGAACCTCGTTTCACCAAAGATTTAGACCTCTGGATTAGCACTCACCCCGATAATGCCGAACAAGCTAAACGAGCCGCAGGGCGACCGCAAGATTTGCTTGACGCTGAATCACTTGAACAGGCTGCCAACCAAGAATAATTGTCTTGTTTTGCTGGTGAACGGCCGTTTTCCTGGGGGAAGCGGCCGTTTTTATTTCAGGTATGGTATAATTGTGCCTGTTATGACCATACAAAAAGTGTACCGCAAAGTCCCGATTGATGAGCAAATGCGCGAGGTAGATTTTTGGCGCACGCAGCCGCACCAAGCCCGTCTCGCTGCTCTTGAGCAAATCCGGCGTGAATACCACCAATGGAAATATGATCGTAGACCCCGACTTCAGAGAGTTTATTCAATCGTTAAACAACAATCAGGTTAAGTACCTGATTATTGGTGGCTACGCTGTTGCCTTTCACGGCCATCCCCGCTACACCAAAGACCTTGATGTTTGGATCGAATTAAGCGAAGAAAACGCATCCCGCCTGATTACGGCGCTGGATGAATTTGGTTTTGGCTCATTGGGCTTGCAAGCCACCGACTTTTTAGAACCCAATCAGGTAATTCAGTTGGGCTACCCACCCAGTCGCATTGATATTTTGATGACCCCCAAAGGCATAGAATTTGGCTCCTGCTATGAAAATCGTATTGAGATCGATAGCGACGGTGTCAGTTTTGCCTTTATCGATCTGGATAACTTGCTAAAAAACAAGCGGGCTACGGGGCGTCATCAAGATATGGCGGATGTCGAGAATTTAAAAAATCAGGACCAAAATTAACAAGATTGTTGGTGGTTACGGCCGTTTTTTATGACAAAGAAACGAAGAAACCAAGAGACAAAGGTTTTCTTTGTGCCTTCCACCCTTTGTTCCTTCTTATAAAATAAATGGGCTGTAGCAAACGGCCGTTTCCGTTTGAGGGGCAAACAAAATGATGTCTGAACAGGTGCTGTCTATTTGCGGTTCGATGCGCTTTATTGACGAGATGGAAGCCATTGCCACCGAGCTAACCGCTTCCGGCTGGACTGTTTTCACGCCGCAGCGGGAAGAGGCTGGTTTTCGCTGGGAAACGTTGCCTGCGCCGGAGCGCATTCGGATAAAGAAAGCGTATATTGATGCGCATTTGGAGAATATTCGGCAGTCTACGGCCGTACTCATCGCCAACTACCCCAAAAACGGCATCGACGGCTACATCGGGGCCAATTCGCTGATGGAAGCGGCTTTTGCCTACACGCTGAGGATTCCGGTCTATTTTCTGTTTCCCATTGGGGCGCAGGGTTGTCAGTTGGAGGCGGAGAGTATTGCTGAGGGGGTGTGGAACGGCCGTTTCACACAATGAGTCGTTCTTTTTATGACAAAGGAACGAAGAAACCAAGAAACAAAGGTTTTCTTTGTTCCTTCCGCCCTTCGTTCCTTCGTATAAAATCTCGTGCCAAAAAGAAACGATTTTTCCTGCTATAATACCCGCCAATTCTCACTAAAAACTGAACCAAATCGTGGAGGGTGCAATGACAACCAACCGACAACCGTGGCACGCAGTAGCAACCAATCTGGTAGATGTAGCAATGGGGCGGCAGAGCGCCGATCTCGTCATCCAAAACGGCCGTTGGGTCAACGTCCACAGCGGCGAAATCATCCCCCAGACAGACGTGGCGGTAAAAGACGGCCGTATCGCCTACGTCGGCCCAGATGCCAGCCATACGATTGGGGAAAGCACGGAAATTATTAAGGCAAACGGCCGTTACCTCATCCCCGGCCTGTGCGACGCCCATATGCACGTCGAGAGCGGCATGGTCACCGTCACCGAATTTGCCCGCGCCGTCATCCCCCACGGCACCACCAGCATGTTCATTGATCCCCACGAAATTGCCAACGTCTTGGGCCTGCCCGGCGTTAAGCTGATGCACGACGAAGCGCAAACGCTGCCCGTCAACGTCTACGTGCAGATGCCCAGCTGCGTCCCCAGCGCCCCCGGCCTGGAAACGCCCGGCGCATCCATCGGCCCCGCCGAAGTGGCCGAGGCGATGCAGTGGCCCGGCATCATCGGCCTGGGCGAGATGATGAACTTCCCCGGCGTCTACCTGAGCGACGACAAGATGCACGCCGAAATGGCCGAAACGATGAAGGCGGGCAAGGTGATTGGTGGGCATTACGCATCGCTGGATTTGGGACGGCCGTTTCATGGCTATGTCGCAGGTGGCCCGGCCGACGACCACGAAGGCACCCGCGTGGAAGACGCCATCGCCCGCGTTCGCCAGGGCATGAAGGCGATGCTGCGCCTAGGCTCCGCCTGGTATGATGTCGCCAGCCAGGTGAAAGCGATCACCGAGCAGGGGCTGGACAGCCGCAATTTCATCCTCTGCACCGATGACAGCCACTCCGGCACGCTAGTAAACGACGGCCACATGAACCGCGTCGCGCGCCACGCCATTGCGCAGGGATTGAAGCCGATCACCGCCATTCAGATGGCCACGCTCAACACCGCGCAGCATTTTGGCGTGGAAAAAGATGTCGGCTCGATTACCCCTGGCCGCTACGCCGACATCGTGATCAGCAGCGATTTGGTAAACCTGCCCATTGAGTTGGTCATTGCCAATGGAGTGGTTTTGGCGGAAAACGGCCGTCTCACCACCGACCTACCGGCCTACATCTACCCCGACTTCGCCAAAGGCACCGTCAAGCTGGGCCAGCAGCTCACCGCAGACTCTTTCGACATTCACGCACCCGTAGGCCAAAAGATTGCCAAAGTCCGCACGATTGGCGTGGTGGAAAACCAGGCCCCCACCCGCGCCGAGGAGCGCGTTTTGCCCGTGGAAGATGGTTTGGTACAGCTTGATATTCGTCTGGACGTGGCCCAAATCGCCCTGGTAGAGCGGCATCGGGGCACGGGTGGGGTGGTCAACGGCTTCGTCACCGGCTTTGGCTTCGACACCCGCTGCGCCGTGGCCAGCACCGTGGCCCACGACAGCCACCATATGATTGTGGTCGGCACCAGCAAAAGCAACATGGCCCTGGCGGCCAATCGGCTGGGTGAAGTAGGCGGCGGCGTGGTCGTCTTCAAGGATGATGTGGAAATTGCCATGGTGGAGCTGCCCATCGCGGGCCTGATGTCCAACGAGCGAGCGGAGATTGTGGCAGAAAAAGCGGCACGCATGGTGCAGGCAATGGCCGACTGCGGCTGCACGCTCAACAACGCCTACATGCAGCTCAGCCTGCTCGCCCTCGTCGTCATCCCCGACCTGCGCATCTCCGATTTGGGTCTGGTTGATGTAAACAAGTTTGAAGTTGTACCGCTTTTTGTGGGGTGAAAAATGGCTGAATTACAATTGGAAATTTCAGAAACCGCAATCGCCGCCTTTTGCCGCAAATGGCTAATAGATGAATTTGCTTTGTTCGGTTCGGCCGTGCGCGATGACTTTAACCAAGATAGCGATATCGACATCCTGGTCACGTTTAGTCCAAAAGCTAAATGGACACTATTTGATCATGTGGATATGCAAGATGAGCTAAAAGCACTTTTTGGCCGGGATGTTGATTTAGTCAGCCGCAAAGGCATCGAACGAAGTCAAAACCATATTCGCCGTCGCGAAATCATCGACTCAGCTAGGGTGATTTATGCCGTCTCGTGATGAGAGTTACCTGCTCGATATTTTAACGGCATGTCAACTCATCCAATCATTTGTCGCTGATATGGATCGAGACGCTTTTGACGCGGACCTGAAAACGCAGTCGGCTGTGATCAGGCAATTTGAAATTATCGGTGAAGCTACCAAACGCCTTTCAGATGAACTGCGGACAAGTTATTCAGACATTCCCTGGCGGCAAATGGCTGGCATGCGTGATATTCTTATCCATGCTTATGATCATGTAAATTTAGATCAAGTCTGGTATGCAACCCAAACTTCAATTCCTAAGTTAACTAAAAAAATTGAAAACTTAGTAGAGTAGGTTACAAACCCCGCTCCCCACGGATGTAGGGAATGCCCAGGGCCGCTGGTGCCCCCAACCGCTTGCGCGCTACAGCGCGGGAGCCAATTACCAGGGCGATGATCGTCAAAATAAAGGGCATCATCTGCAAAAAGAAGCCAAAATTGGAGTTGATGAACAGCGGGTTGCGGAAGCCAAACAGGGTCGCCGGACCTTGTAAATCTAGAATACCGCGCCGCAGCGCCCCAAACAGATAGCCCCCCAGCGCCGCCCGCAGTGGGTCCCATTGGGCGAAAATCACCAGCCCTATGGCAATCCAGCCCTGGCCAGAAGTGGTTTGGGCGCTGTACCAGCCCGGTGACACCGACAGGCTAATCGTTGCCCCGGCAAGGCCAGCCAGACCCCCCCCCACAAACACATACAAATAGCGCAGGCGAAAGACATTTACCCCCATCGTATCGGCCGCTTCCGGCTTTTCCCCGACGGCTCGCAAATGCATGCCCGGCCGAGTGTGGTGGATGTAATACCAGGCCAGCGGGGCAAACAAATAGCCTATATAGACCAACAGGCTGTGATCCTCAAAAAATATGGGGCCAAGTACCGGAATTTGCACCAGCAGTGGAATATCAAAGACAGGTACCAGCGGCGGACTTTGCCCGGTGAGCCCTTCACCCAGCACCAGCGCCAATCCCGTGCCCAAAAAGGTCAGCGACAGGCCACTGACCACCTGATCCGCCTGAAAATGGATGGTCACAAGCCCATGCGCGAGACTGAGAACACCCGCAGCCAGCATGGCCACAAACAGGCCCAGCCAGGCGTTGTTGGTACTCAACGAGGTGCTAAAGCCTGCCATGGCTCCCAACAGCATCATCCCTTCAACCCCTAAATTGAGAATTCCGGCACGCTCGGCAAAAATTTCGCCAATGGCAGCAAACAGTAGAATGGTTCCGGTGGCTAAACCTGCGTGCAAAATGATGATTGGGTCCATGAATAACTCCTAAAAAGCTATCCGCAGATTTGGCAGATGACACAGATTAAAAAATCTGCGAAATCTGTGTCATCTGTGGATTATTCACTTAGAGGTGGACAAGGCGGATTTTGTAGCGCAGCAGCACATCGCTGCTGATGACCATGAACAAAACAATGCCCTGCAGCAAATTAGACAGCCCAGACGGTTGTATTTCGCGGCCAGCCACGATGAGTGCGCCAAATAAAATGGAAACGAGAATGACGGCAAAAGGATTAAGTTTGGCCAGCCAGGCGACGATGATGCCGGTAAACCCGTAGCCGGGTGAAATGCGCTCTTGCAGACGGTGTACCACACCGGTGACTTCAGCCATGCCAGCCAACCCAGCCAGACCGCCAGAGAGCATCATCACAAAAACGATATTGCGGGTGATGTTGATGCCTGCGTAGCGAGCGGCGTTGGGATTGTCGCCTATGAGCTTGATTTCATAGCCCCAGCGGCTGCGCTCCAAAATCCACCAGACAGCAACAGCCGCAATTACTCCAAATACAATGCCCAAATGCAAGGTAATGCCGGAAAAAGCGCTGATTTCACGAGCATAATCGGCCAGACGGGGCAGCCAGGCATTGCGCGCAAAAACTGGCGTCATCTGGAAGCCTGCATCAGACCAGCGGTCGAAAATCCAGAAGTTATTCCAGAGGATGGCCACGTAGTTGAGCATGAGGGTGGTGATGATTTCGTTGACCTGGTAGCGGGCTTTAAGGTAGCCAGGAAAGAAGCCCCAAATCGCACCGCCCAACATGCCCATGATGACCATCATGGTGATGACGATGAAGCGGGGCGTTTCTGGACCAACCAGCGGCACGAGCACCACCAGGCTGGCGGCAAAGGCGCCAATGTAAAACTGCCCTTCTGCGCCGATATTCCACAGCTTCATTTTGAAGGCGACGGTGCAGGCCAGCCCCACCATGATGAGCGGCGTTGCTTTGACGAGGGTGTCGGAAAAGACAGGCCAGCTGCCAAAAGTGGCATCAAAAAAGAAACGCAGCACCACCAGCGGCTGGCCGCCGATGAGCTTGAGGATAATGCCCGCAATGATGAAGGCGATAATGACAGAGCCGAGAGAAGTAGCAGCAGGCAACCAGCGGGGGATATCTTCCACGCGCTTTTCGATGTGCAGCGTATAGGGAAAGGTGCGCTTGGGAGTTTTGGGAGCGATGGTACTCATTGGGCTGCCTCTTCCTTGACACTGCCGGTCATCATCAGGCCAATTTCGTTTATGTCTGCCTGTTCAGTCTCGACGATGCCCATGATACGGCCGTCATAAATCACTGCGATCCGGTCACTCAACGCCAGCAGCTCTTCCAGCTCTTCCGAGATGAGCAGGACGGCCGTTCCATTTTCCCTTTGCTCCAGCAGCAGCGTTTGAATTGCCTCAATCGCCCCTACATCCAGCCCCCGCGTGGGCTGCACGGCCACCATCAACGTCGGCTCAGACGAAATTTCGCGGGCCAAGATCACCTTTTGTAGATTGCCACCAGACAGCTTGCGGGCCATTGTTTCTACGCTGGGGGCCAAAATATCGTACTTTTGCTTCAGGGCACGGGCCCTTTCGCGGGCATGGGCAAAATTAATTTGCCAGCGGCTGCTGATGGGTGCGTCGCGATAGCTCTTCATGATGGTGTTTTCGGTGATGGACAGATTGGGGGCGCTGCCCACCCGAGTGCGGTCCTCCGGTACGTGGGAGACGCCGCTGCGAATGGCGATGATGGGGGGCTGGTTGCTTACATCCTGGCCGTTGACCTGGATGGTACCCGTGCACGGCCGTAAGCCGGTGATGACCTTAGCCAACTCGCTTTGCCCGTTGCCCGCCACACCCGCAATGCCCAAAATCTCGCCACTGCGCACCTCCAGGGAGACACCATGCAGCGCAGGCACGCCTTTGTTATTTTCGGCGTGCACATCTCGCAGGGAAAGCACTACCGGACCGGGCTTTTGCGGCTGCTTCTCCACGGCAAAGACGACGCTGCGTCCCACCATGAGTTCGGCAAGCTTTTCGCGGGTCAGGCCCGCCATATCTCGCCCCTCGGCAGTGACTCTGCCTTTGCGCAAGACGGTGATGCGGTCGGCAACGGCCGTTACCTCGTGCAGTTTGTGGCTGATGAAAATGATCGACTTACCCTGGGCCACCATCGAGCGCATGGTGTTCATCAGGTCATCGATTTCTTGCGGGGCGAGAACGGCCGTAGGCTCATCCATTATCAAAATGTTAGCCCCGCGATACAGCGTTTTTAAAATTTCCACCCGCTGCTGCTCCCCCACCGAAAGCTGCCAGATTTTTGCCTTGGGGTCTACACGTAAACCAAATTGATCTTGCAGCGCCAAAATCTTCTTGTCATACTGGGCCAAATTCATGAAAAATTTGGGCTCATCCAGCCCGAGTAAAATGTTTTCGGTAACAGTTTGGGTGGGCACCAGCATAAAATGTTGGTGCACCATGCCAATACCTTTGACAATAGCGTCCTTGGGTGAGTTAAAGCTTACCACCTCCCCGTTTACCCGAATCGTACCGGAAGCCTGCTTGTACATACCCGCCAGCACGTTCATTAAGGTACTTTTGCCAGCGCCATTTTCCCCCAGCAAAGCGTGAATCTCCCCCGGCTTCAGCGTAAAGTTGACCCGATCATTGGCCAAAACACCGGGAAAGCGCACGGTGACTTCTTGCATTTCAACGGCCAAAGGTGAATCGCTCATGGCTGTGTCCTTGTGATCAGTAATGTCGCTTCGCGACCACTTCGTATACGGTGGTCGGTAATCGGTGAGCAGCACAAGACTGATTACCGATTACCGACACACTGTTTACTGTTTACGGATTACTGAAGTTCTGGCAATTCGGCCGTGAAGTTCTCGTTCCACCAGTACATACAGATGGTACATTCACTGCCAAATTGAGCAAAGCCATCCAGATCAGCTTGCTCTAAGGATTCGCCTTCGGGCACAACCAGATTGCCTCGGTTGTCGGTGATGGGACCCTTGAAGACATCGAAACGGGTGAATTCACCAGCCAGCATCGCAGCCAGCGTGTCACGAATCAGCTGCAAATCTTCTTCTGGCAGTTCAGCCACACCGGGTTGCAATGTTTCACCTTCCATGAAGCCATAAAGGCCCATAGCCCCAGCATCGGCATCGAAGTATTCCCAACCGGCAACCCAGGTACCATCGCGGGATTCTTCCACAATGCGGGCGTAGACCGGCCCCCAGTTCCAATACATGGAGGTAAGGCAGGCGTCTAGCTGGCAGTTTTCTGAATAATCGTAGGTGATGCCCCATTTGCCTGCGGGAGCAGCTTCGGCGGGGGCGGGTGTGTCGGCACCGGTCATCACAACCTGTGCACCGCCGTCGAACAGCGAGGAAGCGGCATCTCTTTCAATGATGGGATCGTGCCAGGTGAAGATCCAGCGCACGTCGATGGTACATTCGGGACAGGTTTGCTGAGCGCCTAAACCAAAGGCATTACCCAGGCGCAGTTCTTCGGGGATGGGGAAGGTGGCGATGTAACCGAGGCGGGGGTTGCCGTCCATTTTGGCACGGGAACCAGCCAGCATACCGGCCAGATATTTCATGTCTTCCATAGCGCCCATGAGGTTGCCAAAGTTTTCGCCATTAGATAAGAAGCCGCTGACATGCACGATATCGACATCAGGGAATTCATCAGCTACCGTTGCCGAGCCATCCATGAAGCCAAAGGACGTGGTGAAGATGATATCAAAGCCTTTGCGGGCCAGGGAACGGATCACCTGCTCGGCATCGGCCCCTTCAGCCACATTTTCTACATAGGCGGTGTGCACATTCGCTACATTTTGCTGAACGTACTGGCGACCAACATCATGGGCCTGGGTCCAGCCACCGTCATCATGGGGGCCAACATAGACAAAACCAACGTTGTAACAACCTTCAAGAGCGGCAGGGATTTGGTAACGTCCTTCTTGTTCGACGTCGTCCGTGGTGCTGCCGCAATCTACGGCCGTTTCCACCTCAGCAGCAGGTTCATCGCCCCCGCCACAAGCAGACAAGGTAAAGGCCAGAGCTAACATTGCCAGAAAAAACATCCAAAGGGTTTTATTTTTCATCATTTACTCTCTCCTCAATTAGTTTACAGTTGAAAGCAAGAAATTATTCGATTGTCGCTTGTTGGGGTATGGTTTCACCTCCTTATTCTGGGTGCCGTTTATTGCCGCAACCAGTCACTTTAACAGATTGCCTAATGCTATCAGTGGAACAGAGTTGGGTCGAGTGTAAAGAATAACCAACTATGTTCTGGTTTGATTAGTGTGCCATGGCATTGGTATGGGTGATATAGATCATATTTCGGTTAAAAACGGCCGCTTCAACCGTTTCTATCTTCAATCATCTCTAGCTCACGCTGATAATGAGCAATCGCCTGGGCATCGGCGGCGGTTTGGGCCAAAGCCAACGCCTGCCGGCCATCCTGGCGAGCCTCTTCTGGCTGCCGCAGGCGCAGGTGGGCCAGGCTGCGCAGATGATACAGATGCGCTTTGTAGAGCGGATTGATGGACGTGTCTGCTGCGGCCCCAAGAGCTTGATCCAGATGCTGCAAGGCAGCCTGCCCGTGCCCTGTTTCCAGGCGATATTGCCCCAACAGCTGATGAGCCATTGCCTGTTGACGCGCTTCGCTGAGGCCCAGCTGCAACGCTTTTTCCAGGTGGCGTACGGCCGTTCCCGGTACCTTCTGCTTGCCTTCAGACTGAACAAAAGCCAGCTGCAAATATGGCTCTGCCATGTTGGGATTTTGCTTAATCAACTGTTGTAAAACCTGGGTTGCCGTTTGGCTGGCACCGCCCAGACGCAGCGCTTCTGCATAAGAGAGCGCCAGCCTGGTGTCTTGTGGGTTTTGCTGCCAGGTCGCTTGTAGCTGCTCAAACTTGGCTTCATCTGCCTGGGAACGGTGCCCCACCATTTCAAACCAGCCGTGCCGGTCGGCCCGCAAAAAGAGGAGCAAAACTGCTGCGTGAATAACGGCCGTTGCCCCACTCAAAACCGGTGTCGCGCCAAAATCATAAATGATGCGCCAGTCGCCAATAAAGGTGAGCGCCGTAAAAATTGGATAATAAATAAGGGAGAAATAGAGCAGCATCCGCAGCGACTGGCGGCCAAAATAGCGCAAAGTCTGGCTCTGGTTCCGGTAGAGCAGCCCAAACAAAACGGCCGCAAACAGCAGCGAACCAATCGTACCGCCCAGGCTGATAATCCACTCTTGTACAGCCGGGAAAAAGCGGTCAGGCTGAACATAGCCCCAGTAAAAACCGTAGCCACAGTTCACCACCCGGCCACCAAACAGCCAGATCGGAATGGCATGAAAATATTCGTGAACGAGGACAGAGGGGGGAATCGCCAGTAAAAATGCACCTGACTCCACCAGGCGCATTTTGTGGCGCGTCAGGGGCGGCTGCCGAAAGCCAGACCAATCCTTGCGGATCAGCCCAGCCAGCTGTACTGCCCGGTAAGCTTGCAGCAGCGACAGACCGTAAAAAATGAGCTCTAATGGACTTGTCAGATCAATTCTAAAACAACCCATACGATTTTTGATTTACGATTTTCGATTAACGATTGAATGAAAAAAATCGTCAATCGTCAATCGCAAATCGTCAATTTCCCGTGACCCAGGTGCCAGTTTCTTTGCGCATTGCCTGGCCGATATGGGCCGGGCTGGTAATGAGGGCTTGTTTGCCGCCGTTATCCAGGAAGTCTAACACGGCTTCAACTTTGGGGCGCATACTGCCGGGGGCAAAGTGACCTTCTGCCAGGTATTGACGCAGCTGAACGGCCGTTATCTCGCCCAAATTTTCCTGCTGCGGCGTGTTAAAGTGAATCGCCACCTGCGGCACACCTGTGGAAATCAGCAGCAAATCGACGCCTAATTGGACCGCCAGCAAGCCGCTGGCCCAATCCTTGTCGATGACAGCCATGACCCCCTGGGTTTCGCGCAGCTCTCCCTTGTGGTTTTGCACCACCGGGATACCGCCGCCGCCCACGGCAATCACCACGCCACCCGCCGCCACCAAATGCCGAATCGCCTGTTCTTCAATGATGCGCACCGGCTTGGGCGAAGCGACCACGCGCCGCCAACCCCGCCCGGCATCTTCTACTACTTGCCAGCCCTGCGCGGCAAACAGTTGGGCCTGCGCCTCCGTCATAAAACCACCAATGGGCTTGCTGGGGGACTGAAAAGCCGGGTCATTCTCAGCCACCAACACCTGCGTCACAATAGAGGCGACCGGCACATCCATGTTGCGGCTGAACAGCTCATTGCTCAGCGCTTGCTGGAGCATGTAGCCGATCGAGCCTTGCGTATCGGCTACGATGAGATCGAGCGGGGTTGTGTGGACTTCATGAGCCGCCAGCTCGTTGCGGCGCAAAATGTAGCCCACCTGGGGGCCGTTACCATGCGTGACAATCAGCCGCCAGCCATCTTCAACCATATCGGCCAAATGGCGGCACGTCTCGCGCACGGCATCCCATTGATGCGGGATGTCTGGGTGTTGTTGATCGGTAATTAAAGAGTTGCCGCCAATGGCGACCAAAGCAGTGCGGGACAAAGTGGGACCTCCAAAAAAATGCCTGTGGGATAGGCAAAAGTGTAGAAGCGAAATCATACAGCATAGGTATAGTCGGGGCAAGACAGGTGGGTAAAACCTTGCCAAACGTTACGGCCGCATCTCCACCTGCCACCTGCTACTATCCCCGACCTGCGCGCCACTTTTCTAACAGATCCGCTTCTCGTTCGCGGCTCAAGCCGGCCCGCCATTCATGATCGGCCGGGCGCGTTGCCTGCCAGGCAAGCGTATCCTGGATTGTTTCGGCCAACGGCCGTATCACCAGCCCATCCGCAAACGCTTTATCACAATTCACTTGGCTAAACCCCGGTAGTTCACTGCCCACCCACAAGGGCAAGTTCACCCAAGGTCCCACTTCATGTTCCGTCAGAAACGACTCGCTGACCCAGACAAAAGTTGCTTCGCTGCCCGACACTGCGCGGCTAGTCGTCAGCACATCGCCTAGAGTCACCTCTCCAGCTTGTCCCGTTACGTTGTAGGTCCCCACCTTTGAGGCACCAACCATGTGCAAAATCCATTGAGCCAGATCACGCACATCAATAAACTGCACGGCATGATCGGGGCTGTCCGGCGCAAGCACGTTACCCCCCTGGGCAACACGGTAGGGCCAGTAGGTAAAACGATCCGTGAGATCGTGCGGACCAACAATCAGACCAGCTCGAACGTTCAGGACGCGGCCGGGCATGGCTGTTTCTGCCGCCTGCTCGCACAAGGCTTTGAGCGGTCCATAGGTTCCCTCGGTTATTTCTTCAACTGTTTCATCCTCCAGGGTACCAACGGCCGTAGCCTCATCAACCCCCGGTACACGCAGCGCCTCAAACGGGTACACTGAAATGCTGGAGATAAAAACATACTGGCTAACAGCATCCGCTAGAAACATAGCCGAATCACGCACCAGTCGCGGAAAATAACCACAGGTGTCGATGACGGCGTCCCAGGAACGGCCGTCTAGCGCCGCCAATCCCCCATCCCGATCCCCCACCAACGATTCCACCTCACCGCCGTACAAATCCGGGTTGCTCTGCCCCCGGTTAAACAGCGTCACCCCGTGCCCCACTGCCAGCGCTTCATTCACAATCGCCCGTCCTAAAAACCGTGTGCCGCCAATTACCAACAGTTTCATGCTGAAAACCCCTTCACTTATTGGTCAAGTTTGAAAACTTGACCTACGATCTGCCCTTAACAGTTAGTTGCCAAGCATAACAAAGATTAGATGGTTGTCTAGTGTCTGGAAAATTTGCAGGTACAATACACCCAATACTGAAATCTATTTCCCCAAGGAGGAATGAATGAAAATAATCGTTAGCCAGGGTGAAATTCAGGCCGCTCAAGCCGACACCCTCATTGTCAACTTGTTTGATGACGTAACCACGCCTGGTGGAGCCACCGGCGCAATAGATAAGGCGCTGGGTGGCGCCATTCGGGAGCTGATTGCCAGCGGTGACCTGACCGGTAAGGCGGGCGAGGTTGGCATTTTATATCCACGTGGGGCGGTTCCAGCCACGCGGGTGCTGATAGTCGGTTTGGGCAAGCGAGATGGCTTCAATCTGGAAGGGGTGCGGCAGGCGGCGGCCAACGGCATCAAGCAAGCTCACAAGCTGAAGGCCAAAAACGTAGCCACGATTGTACACGGCGCGGGCATTGGTGGGCTGGAGGTGCAGGCAGCGGCTCAGGCCACCGTGGAAGGCAGCCTGCTGGCGCTCTATCGCTTTGCGGCCAGCAAGCAAGAGCCAGAACCGCCCCACGCCATCGACTCACTGGTGGTTGTGGAGTTTGATACTGACAAAATTGGGGCGATTGAGGCGGGCAGCGTGGCAGCGCAGGCGATTGCCGCTGGCGTTGCTGTGGCCCGCGATCTGGTGAACATGCCGCCCAATGTGGCCACCCCGACGAAGCTGGCGGATACGGCCGTATCCATCGCCACCGATCACAACCTCAAAATCACCATTGGCGACTGCGCCTGGGCGGCCGAGCACAAGATGGGGGCGTTCCTGGCCGTGGCCCAGGGGGCGGGCGAACCACCCAAATTCATCATCCTGGAGCACAACGGCGACCGGGAAGATTTAGACACCATTGTCCTGGTAGGCAAAGGGATTACCTTTGACACGGGCGGTATCTCCATCAAACCTTCTGCCAGCATGGAGGCGATGAAGTCAGACATGGGGGGCGCAGCGGCCGTTTTGGGCGCAATGAAAGCGGTTGGGGCGATGAACCTGCCTCTACGCATCATTGCCATTGCCCCCTGCACGGAAAATATGCCAGACGCCAACGCCTACCGCCCGGCAGATGTGATCACCGCCAGCAACGGCACCACCATCGAAATCATCTCCACCGATGCCGAAGGGCGCATGGTACTGGCCGACGGGCTGGTCTATGCTACCCGGTTCAATCCCAAAGCGGTGATTGATCTGGCGACGCTGACGGGTGCCTGCGTGGTTGCCCTGGGCAGCGGCATGGCGGCGGGGCTGTTCAGCACGGAGGATCGTTTGCGGGATAAATTGGTGGCGGCGGGAACGGCCGTCCACGAGCGTGTCTGGCCCCTGCCTCTGTGGGACGATTACAAAGAAGCGATCAAATCCGACGTGGCCGACATTAAAAACAGCGGCGGCCGTTTTGGCGGCGTGGCCACCTCGGCCATCTTCCTCAAGCAATTTGTCGATTATCCCTGGGTACATCTGGACATTGCCGGCATGGCCCTGAGCGAAAAAGCCACGGCGTACACGCCGCGCGGCGGCACAGGCTACGGTGTGCGCCTGCTGGTTGAGTTTTTACGCAATTGGGCAGTGGCCAGTGGCCAGTGAAAAGCATAAATTTAGGACTTACGCAGATGAAGCTTTTTAGCCGCGAATTTCACGAATTAGCGCGAAACAGCGTTGAAATTCGTGAAAATTCGCGTCATTCGCGGCTCATTAATCAGTAAATGCGTAAGTCCTAAAATTATTAGCCCGGGGCTTCAGCCCCAGATAAAAATTGTGCAATCGCGCGACGCGACACACCCCGGCCCCTCATTCATCTTTAAATTGGGTGAGGAAAATGGCGTTGACCTGCTGCAGGTAGGTCAGGTCAACCCTGGGAGGTGGCAACAGATGCTGGGGCAGGTATTGGCGGAAGGCGTCAGTGGCAAAGTGAATTTCCTCGTGCATGTACGGCGACTGGAAGGCAATGCGGCGATTGATCACCTTTTCCGTCTGGTTCATTGGCGCTGCCTGGAACTGGTCGGGATGCACCAGTTTCAGGCCATGCATCTCCAGGCTGGTAACCAGGGCGTGATGCACCTCTTCTACCGTGGGGGGTTGCTCGTTGACGATGTTGAACAGGTTGGTTCGGTTGGGGTCTAGCGCGGTGCAGTGCGCCAGGTAAACCAGGCTCTCCACCACAAAATCGATGGGCACCAGATTGATCGGGCTGCTGGGGTTTCCCTGAAGGCGTGTTTCAACATTGCCGTCAAACAACTCACCCTGGCTGCGCTCTAGTATAGAGCGCAGGCGGCGGCATTCGGTGAGTACCTGATAGTAGCCGGAATTGCACAAAACGGCCGTTTCCGGCGTACCAATTACAATCGACGGGCGAAAAATCGCTACGTCCAGCCGCTGTTCTTGCTGATATTGGTCCACCAGCCGCTCCGCGTTGTGTTTAGACCATTCGTAAATCGAGCGAAAGCCGGTGATGTTATCAGGAATTTGCTCCGGCACGGCGGTGTTGAATTCGCTGCCCAGGCAGTACGCGGTGCTGATGTAGAAAAAGCGGGGCGGCATTTGGGGGTTGATCTGGCAGGCCAGGTCCAGCATGTGGCGAGTGCCTTCGATGTTTGTGGCTTCCACCAACGGCCGTTCCCGCTCCTTGAAGTTAAAAATGGCGGCGCTGTGCCACAGTTCATCAATCGGGGCGCGAAACCGTGCCCGTACCGCCGCGTAGAGCTGCTCGGCGGGGTCTTCTACCGTACCGGGGATGGCGATCAGGTTGGCCAGCCTGTTATCTGAGAGAATGCCGACTTCGAGAACGGCCGTTTCAATGCGTTCCTGAACTGATTCTGCCCCTTTTTGCCGCACCAGGGCCAAAACTGTATGCCCCTCGTTTAAAAAGCGATGCGCCAAATGGCAGCCAACATATCCGGTTGCCCCGGTTAAAAAAATCGTTTTATTCATAACCTCTTTTCCAATTCCACTGTCTTTCAGATAAGTGGGTCTTTGCGATTTCGTGGAGTTTGGCGTGAAACGTGAAACGTGATGTCGCCTTGGTTACGTTTCACGTTTCACGGCTTGTCAACCCCCTGAGTTCCTAAAGAGCTAGATAAGTTTAACCTATCATAAACATCTCTTTTTAATTCAGCCACTTATCTGGCAAAATTCAAGTAAACGGTTCAGGCTTCTCTGACAGCCTGCTAGACCAGATTATAGCCTGGGCATTCACGCCCAGAATTATAGCCTGGGCATTCATGCCCAGGTTTTCGATCAATGGCACACAAGTTCCATAATTGGAATTGCTGTCAAGCGAGGCAATGATGTCTGAATCTGAAACGATGCCCCAACTGCAAATGGTGTGGCCGGTTGAGCGGCTGACTGAGCCGCCCAGGGTGGCGCTGCCGCCAGGCTACCGCCTGCGCACCTACCAGCCGGGAGATGAAACCCGCTTTCTTGAGGTCATGGCAGTGGCGGGCTGGCCTGGTTGGGATGAAGAACGGCTGAAGCCGTGGCTGTACCGGATGCTGCCGCACGGCTGGTTTATGGTGGTCACTGAGGCGGATGATTTGATTGTGACCAGGGCGATGGCTACGCACGATCACACCTGGCTACGGCCGTTTTCCGGCGAGGTAGGCTGGGTGGCGGGCGAACCGGTGCATAAGGGGTTGGGAACGGCCGTTCACCCCGGAACTGTGGCCCACCAAACCCGGTTAAGCCTGATTTTCAGCAGTCAACACCTGGCGAATATAGTAGACGGTTTTGTTTTGGGATTCGTAATAGGTGCGCACCATCAGCTCGGCGATGAGGCCCATCACCAGGAACAGAACGCCCAAAATGACCAGCAAAACGGCCAGGAGGAGGAGCGGCCGTTCCCCAATTTGGAAATCATTAAAGCCTTGCCAAAACTGGCTGGCCTGAATACCCGCCCAAATCTTGAGCCAGGTTAAGTACAAGCCCATCAACACACCTAACCCGCCAAACGAGATACCCAACATGCCAAACAAATGCATGGGACGGTCGCTGTATTTGCGCAAAAAAAGGATGGTCATTAAATCCACAATAACGCGAAAAGTGCGCGAAATGCCGTACTTAGAGGTGCCCGCCACCCGCGCCCGATGGTTGACCGGCACTTCCGCCATGCTAAACCCGGCAAAACTTACCATCTCAGGGATGAAGCGGTGCAGTTCGCCATACAGCTTCAGCTCGTCGGTAACCTTCGTGCGGAAGACGCGCAGTGAGCAGCCTCGATCTCGCAGCGGCACGTCGGTGAGCCGGGCGATGAGCCGGTTGGCAATAAAGGAGGGCAGCTTGCGCATCAGGAACGCATCCTGGCGATTTTCACGCCAGCCGTTGACCACATCATATCCCTCTTCCAGCTTTTTGATCATGGCGGGGATGTCGGCGGGGTCGTTTTGGCGGTCGGCGTCCATGGTGAGAATGTAGCGACCCCGTGCCTGGTCGAACCCGGCGGCAAAAGCGGCCGTTTGCCCATGATTGCGCCGAAACTGAATCGCCACCACCCGGTCATCTTCTTTGTGCAGCGCTTCCAGAACGGCAAAGCTGGTGTCGCGGCTGCCATCGTCGATGAAGATCACCTCGTAACGAATCGGTTCGTCTTTCAAGGCGGCGGTGATTTCGGCCAGCAACGGCCGTAAATTTTCTTCTTCGTTATAAACAGGCACTACAATTGATAAATCCATCTTTTCCATGTTTGCGCTTCTTTACTTTAGAGCGTACGCGAAAGCTTACGTGCTTACTCAGGTGACTGTCACCGTTATAATTGCCAGATTCATACCAAACCACGCCCCATTTAACGGGATGGGTGTAACGACCGAACTTTTTTGGGGTTATTGTAAAAGCAAGTATCTTTGAATGAAGGCGCGATTATAGCATATCGCCACGAAGGATTCGCGTTGATGAAAGTTTCTGTTATTGCTACAGTCAAAAATGAAGGGGAAGCGATACGGCCGTTGCTGGACTCTCTTATTCAGCAAAGCCAATTGCCCGATGAGCTCATCATCTGTGATGGCGGCTCTACCGACAATACCCTGGAAATTCTAACCGAATACAAGCTATGGCTGCCGCTTAAGATTATGGTGGCGCCTGGGGTCAACATCAGCCAGGGGCGCAATTTAGCCATCCAGGCTGCGGCTGGCCCCATTATTGCCGCCACCGATGCCGGGGTCGTGCTGGTCCCCTACTGGCTGGAAGAGCTGATCCAGCCGATTGTGAACGGGGAAACGGCCGTTGCCAGCGGCTGGTTTGAGGCAGATCCCTATACCGATTTTGAAGTGGTTATGGGAGCTACCGTGCTGCCCTCCCGCCAGGAAATTGTGCCAGGGAAGTTTCTCCCCTCCAGCCGCTCCGTCGCCTTCCTGAAATCAGCCTGGGAAGCGGTAGGTGGCTACCCGGAATGGCTGGATTATGGCGAAGATTTGGTGTTCGACTTTGCCCTACGTGAACAGTTTGGCGACTTTCCTTTTGTGGATACGGCCGTTGCCTACTTCCGCCCCCGCAGCGACCTGACCGGCTACTTCAAGCAATATTACAACTACGCCCGTGGCGACGGCAAAGCCAACCTGTGGCCCAGGCGTCATCTTGTTCGCTACCTCGCCTACCTGGTGGGCCTGCCCTACGTTCTGCGGCTTATCTGGCGCGAGAAGTGGCTGGGCTGGGTGCTGCTGCTGTTGGGCAGCGGCGTTTACTGCCAGCGCCCCGCGCAGCGGCTGTGGGACAATACCTGGGGCTGGCGTCCACCATCCCGCCTGCGGGCCTTCGCCCTCATTCCCATCATCCGGCTGGTAGGGGATGTGGCCAAGATGCTGGGCTACCCTGTAGGGTTGGTTTGGCGCTGGCGGCATCGGGATATGATACGGCCGTAATCAGGGGTCAGTAATCAGTAGCCAGTGGTTAGTAAATTAGAAATCTGCAAGAACCCGCCCGCCCAGCTTGACGCCCCCACAACCCATGTTAAGATCGCCAAATGTTAGCCGACCTGCTTGTCGGCTCTTTTAGTGTATTGAGGTTGTTTAGCATTTGCAATGATTATTGAACGAAAAGATCCCCCCTATCCGCGACGCGGCCCATCCTGCCTGCTGGTGATTTTTATTGGCATCGGCATTTTCTTGGGAATTTTTGTCATTCAAAATGCCGAAGAAGTGAGGGATGTGATTATCCCCACGCCGGTTCCGGAACCGACGCGCTCGGCCATCGAATATGCGCTGCTGGCTGACATTGCCGAACGAGATGGGGAGCTGGTAGAAGCGGCCGGTTATTATGGTGAAGCGGTGCGGCTGGATGCCACCAAGCCAGAGATTTACATCCGGTACATCAATCTCCTCATCAAAATTGGCGAAGTAGAAGAAGCATTGAACCGGGCGGAAGAAGCGGCCGTACTTGCCCCGGAAAATGATCGTATTTGGACGGCCGTTGCCGCCGCCTTCATTGCCAATGGCGAACGCCTCAACGACGCTGGCGACCCCACTGCGGCCGATCTCCAATTTGCCCAGGCATACCGCGCCGCCGAAACTGCCATCGACATTAACCCCGACAACGCCGATGCTTACGCTTACTCTGCGGCCGGGCTGGTGCTGCAATTTGAGCCAGAGCTTTATGGGGATGCGCTGCTGCGAGCCAGAGATTCTACCGATCGCGATCCGGACAATGCCTTAGGACGCCTTTATTTAGGTATTGTTTTAACAAACCAGGCGTTTTACACGGCAGCACGCGAGCAGTTCCAACTGGGACTCCAGGCAGAGCCGCTGCCGCAGCTTTATTATGAGCTGGGCTATAACTTTTTTGGCGATGGGAATGTTTCCCAGGCTATTTTAAGCTTTCAGGATGCTGTTTCTGTAGACCCCAATTTTGCCGCTGGTTATGATGGTTTGGCCCACATGTATTTGCAGCTGGGGCAAGATAACCTGGCCGAAGAGAACTCCCTGCGCTCTATTGCCATTAACCCGAATGTGGCCCGGGCACACGGCCGTTTAGGTGAAGCGTCCGTCCGTCTCAATAAATTCCAGCAAGCTATCGAATCTTTTGGTCAGGCCGTAGAGCTGTATGGCGAACCAACTGCACTCAACGCCCGCTTCTTTTACCTGCTGGCCGATGCCTACCTGCGCGAAGGTACCCAAAATTGCCCGCTGGCCGAGCCATTTTTCCAGCAAGCCAGTGCCGTTAGCACGCTATACGCCGATGCAGCCCAGCAAGGGTTAGTGGAATGTCGTCGGGCCGCCCTGGAATCAAATCCGTAAATCGGAAAAAGTCACGCACCAAATTAGCAATCCTTTGCAAAGAGTGCTAAATCCCGCTTGACATCGCTGAAAATTCTGCTAGAATGCGTCTGGAATAGTTAGCACTCCGATAGAGAGAGTGCCAAACCCCCACTTTGAAAATAAAATTTATAAGCAAGGAGAGTTAGGTTATGAATCTCAAACCACTGGGTGATCGCCTGGTTGTGGAACCGATAGAACGCGAGCAAACCACCCCCTCTGGCCTCGTGTTGCCAGAAACCGCTAAAGAAAAGCCACAGGAAGGCGAAGTAATCGCCACGGGTCCTGGCCGTCGTGATGAAGATGGCAAGCGTGTTGAAATGGATGTAAAAGTCGGCGACAAGGTGCTGTATGCCAAATATGGCGGTACCGAAGTTAAGATCGACGGCAAAAAGCTGCTCATCCTCAAAGAATCTGACGTTCTGGCAATTGTAGAAAGCTAAACAAGCACTTAAATCTGAAGGAGATTATTGAAAATGGCGAAACAAATTGCATTTTCTGAAGAAGCCCGGCGCAAGCTGAAAAAAGGTATTGATACATTGGCGAATGCCGTTTCCACCACGCTCGGTCCCAAGGGCCGTAACGTTGCGCTGGACAAAAAATTTGGTGCCCCGACCATCACGCATGACGGCGTCACCGTAGCTAAAGAAATTGAACTAGAAGACCCGTTTGAAAACATGGGCGCCCAGCTGCTGAAAGAAGCGGCTACAAAAACCAACGACATTGCTGGTGACGGTACCACCACTGCCACTGTATTGGCCCAAAACATTGTTAACGAAGGGCTGAAAAATATTGCGGCTGGCGCAAACCCCATGCTCCTGAAGCGTGGTATTGAAGCCGGAACGGCCGCTTTGTCCGACAAAATCCGCAGCATGGCCATCACCATCGACGACAAAGCAGAAATTGCCTCCGTGGCTTCTATTTCTGCTCAGGACACCAGCATTGGTGAACTAATTGCCGACGTAATGGACAAAGTGGGTAAAGACGGCGTTATCACCGTTGAAGAATCCCGCTCCCTGGAATTTGAAACCGAATACGTGGAAGGTATGCAGTTCGACCGTGGCTACATCAGCCCCTACTTCGTCACCGATTCCGAAACTATGGAAGCTGTGATTGAAGATGCCTACATCCTCATCCACGACAAGAAAATCAGCTCCGCTCAAGACATCATCCCGATTCTGGAAAAATTGGTGCAGACCGGTAAGAAAAACCTGGTCATCATTGCCGAAGATGTAGACGGCGAAGCGCTGGCTACCCTGGTGCTGAACAAGCTGCGCGGCATGATCAACGCTTTGGCCATCAAAGCCCCGGGCTTTGGCGACCGCCGTAAAGCAATGCTGCAAGATATCGCTGTGCTGACCGGTGGTGAAGTTATCACCGAAGAGATGGGCCGCAAGCTGGACAGCGTGCAGCTGAGCGACCTGGGCCGTGCTGCCAAAATCGTTTCCTCCAAAGATGACACCACCGTGGTAGATGGTCAGGGCGACGAAGCCCAGATCAAGGGCCGCGTTGAGCAAATCAAGGTGGAAATCGACCGCAGCACTTCCGATTACGACCGCGAAAAATTGCAGGAACGTCTGGCCAAACTGGCTGGCGGTGTGGCTATCATTCGTGTGGGTGCCGCTACCGAAGTTGAGCTGAAAGAGAAAAAACACCGCGTAGAAGATGCCCTGAGCGCGACCCGTGCTGCTGTAGAAGAAGGGATCGTGCCTGGTGGTGGTGTGGCTCTGCTGAATGCCCTGCCTGCTCTGGACGACGTTGTTCTGCCAGAAGGCGATCAGATGACCGGTATTGGCATTTTGCAGCGTGCTTTGGAAGCGCCCATGCGCAAGATCGCTGAAAACGCGGGCAAGAATGGCGACGTAGTCATTCAGAACGTGCGTCAGGCGCAGGAAAAGCACAACAACAGCAACATTGGTTACGACGTGATGACTGACGAATACATCGATATGGTCAAAGCTGGCATCATTGACCCGGCCAAAGTGACCCGTGGCGCTCTGGAAAATGCAGCTTCCATTGCCTCGATGGTGCTGACCACCGAAGCGTTGATCACTGACATTCCAGAAGATGAACCGGCCATGCCCGGCGGCGGTGGTATGCCCGGCGGCGGTATGGGCTTCTAGGAAAAGTAAGAAGTGAAGAGTAAGAAGTGAAGAGTGACGGATTTACTGATTACTGACCCACTGATTACTGATCACTGACCCACTAATTTACCAGACCCTCCTCGGCGGCAGCTGAGGGGGGTCTTTTCATTTTGGCGGGTGGCAGTTACACTAGGGTTGTTATATTGATTTGGGGTTGCTTACGGCCGTTTCCCCACCAAAAAGGAGTTGCCCATGGGCCAACAACTCATCGCCAAGCTGCTGCTGCTTCTGGAAAAAGTGAACTGGCCAACAACGGCCGTTGCTACCGAACAAGGTCGTCTGGCCTACTTTGTGGGGCTGGAAAAGGTAGACGCCTACAGCGGCGATCCCAATCAGCTAACGGCCGCTCTCAAAACATTCCTGACGGGTAATTCCCAGCCGTTTGCCTTTGCCGGGGCAGCCTACATCCTCATTGCGGCCGCGCAGGAAAAAGATGGCGGCTATGATCCCGATGGTCTGGAAGCGGCGATGGGCTGGCTGGAAAAAGCGCAAGACATAGCACCAGATGTGCTGGAAATCAATATGCTGGAGGCGTTGATTTATCTGCATGACGGCCGTTTCCAAGATGCCCGCGTTGTTTTGGATTACCTCCACGAGCTCAAACCCTCCGATTATTTTCTTTACCGTATCGAAGTGGCTTATTGGCAAGCCATGGGGGATGTCGCGCAGACTATTTTATGGTTTGGGCAGGCGGCAGAAACGGCCGGTACCGTTCCTCAGCGGCTAGCCATGCGCCGCCAGCTGGCCGACTTTTACTTCCAGCAAAAAATGTGGGCAGAAGCGAAAGCGACCTATCAGGAAATACTCCATTTTGACAACAGCAATCCCACCCTGTGGCATAAACTAAGCATTGTCCATTGGCAATTGGAAGATATTGAGGAAGCAGAAAAGTGCAACCAGCAGACGCTGCGGCTAAAAGATTTCCCCGCTGCGCGTCAGCTGGAAGAGACGATTAAGAAGAAAAAATCGGAAGGGGGCGTGTGGGGCAAGCTGTTTGGTGGCAGTTGAAGCCCCAGCCAGTTTAAGCGGCTCCGGGGTAAAAGCGCTCAATATTGTCCGCCTTGATAAACACGTGATGCATGTAAACGGCTGGCGGCACGGGTTCGCCACGTAAAATCTTCAGGGCCAATTCGATCAACTTTTCGCCATACTTTTCTGGCATATAGGCGGTAGAGCCAATAAGCCGCGAGTGCGGATCGCGTATCTCGCCGCGAATCAGCCGATCGGCCCCCTGCCCCACAATCACAACATCCGCTTCCCGGTTCATTTTTCTGGCGGCCTGTAAAGCGCCCAAGGCTGCTTCATCATTAAATGACACAATGGCAATATGGCGACTGTCTGGTAGAGATTGCAGAACTTTGGTCACACCCGCCTCGCTGATAGCACAGGTATTGCCACAATCTATAGTATGGACACACTCTGCCTCTGGCAGCTGTGCCAGCTCTTCTTTTAAGCCATCTAGCTGCCCCTGAATGCGTGCCTCCGGCAGCGAACCGGCTCTGGGTTCTTCCAGGATGATGAGGTGTTGGATACGGCCGTTCCACTCCCTCGCCACCCACTCTCCCAACGCCTTACCCGCCATATGCCCCGCCCGGTAATTATCCACGCCAAAAAAAGTAGCTCCCACCATCGGAATATCCACCGCAATAACGGGAATGCCAACCTGCTGGAACTTGTCCATTAGCAAATTGCCCGCTTTATAATCAATCTGATACTCAATCACCAGGTCGATGTTGCGCCCAATCAACCGATCTGCCACCCGCAGCGCTTCTTCGCCGCTCAGCCGATTGTTAGCTACAACCAGATCAATGCTGCCGATATCGGCCGCCGCCCGCTCCAGGCTGCGGCGCACATCAACAGCAAACGGCAGCTCCTCGCTTTGGTTAGCAAAGCCAATGGTAAACTGCGGCTTCTCGCCTTCCACCGTAAACGAACGAACCGTATTTTCACCACAAACCGTCAGGTTAATTTTTGCCTGGCGCATCTGGTCAATAAATTCAGCCGGAACGTCGCTGTCGGTAAAAAGGTGGGCAATTCGCTCTGGTTTGGCAAACGGCAGCGTGCCCACCGCCCCAATTTTGTTGGAGCCAACCAGGGCAACAATTCTAGGAATAGCGGCCAGCATTGCCTCTTTAAGCTGCGCTTCTTCAATGTAGCGCTCTGTTAAACCCGCTTCCAAATCAAAGCCAACACAAGAAACATACGCCGCGTGAATGTGCAGGTTTTTTAACATATCCAGCCCAATCAGGCTGGTGGTGGCGTTACCGCTGCGGTTGAGCATTCCACCCACCAGAACAACCGTGTGGGCAGTGGTGCGGGCAATTTGCCGGGCAGTTTCCAGGCCATTGGTCACAATCGTGAGCCGTTTATACTCCTGAAGATATGGGATCATAAACTGTACGGTGGTGCTGGCATCCAGCAAAATTGTGCTGCCCTCTTCCACAATTTCCGCTGCCCAGCGGGCAATGCGCTGCTTGGCTCCGGCATTGGCCACCTGCGTCAACCCCGGCACGACACCTTCCTGCTCCATCAGCACCGCACCACCCCGCACGCGCCGCACCTGCTGCGCTTCCTCCAGCGTTGTTAAATCATTGCGAATAGTGCCTTCAGAAACATTTAGCTGCTCGGCCAGTTGGGGTACACGGATGCCCGGCTTTTCAGCAAGAATTCGTAAGATATTTTGGCGCCGTTCAAAACCAATCATTATGAGAGTTACCTGGTTTCCCTGTGGAAAAAAACAAAATAGACTCAGGTGCAAGGCACTGGCCGCAGGCGTTTCAATGGGTTGCAACCGTTTGGCCAGTGCCTCGCACCACTCAGGCCTGGTAGCTACCTGCCTGAATTGTAGAAAGTTGTTGAAAGCTGACAAATGTTTGTTTGCCGGGTGTTTGGCCAGCTGTTTTTAGAGATTTTGTCCTATTCTTTGACGTATTTTATTGTACATGCTATGATTTCGCCAATATTCCATAAAAATCAACAATTATCGACAAAAAGCCCAAAGTATCCGAGAAACAATTTCTACAGCCAGAAATTGCTGGAAAACATAAAAGGAATTGGGAAAGCATGACAAAGCCCATCTTGGAGATGCAACAGATCTCAAAACGGTTTGGGACCACCCAGGCGCTGGCTGATGTTTCGCTCTCGCTGTATCCGGGCGAAATTCATGCGCTGCTGGGTGAGAACGGGGCAGGTAAATCGACCCTCATCAAAATTATGACGGGGATTCACAAACCGGATCAGGGCGAGATTTTGCTAGACGGCCGTTCCACTCCCATCACCAACCCCCTCGAAGCCCAGGCCCACGGCATCGCCGCTATCCACCAGGAACCGATGATCTTCCCCGACCTCAACGTCGCCGAAAATATCTTCATCGGCCACCGCAACCGGGGAGCCGTGGTGCGCTGGCGGCAAATGTATCGCGAGGCGGAACAAATTTTGGCCAGGCTAGACGTTAAGCTAGACGTGCGCAGCTCGGCGCGCGGGCTGACATTGGCCGCCCAACAGGTTGTGGAAATTGCCAAGGCGATCTCCCTGGACGTGCGGGTCCTCATTATGGACGAACCCACCGCTTCTCTATCAGCCCATGAAGTAGACCAGCTGTTCAAGCTCACCAAAACGCTCAAAGCCAACGGCGTCAGTATTTTATTCATCAGCCACCGCATGGAAGAAGTGTTTGCCATTGCGGATCGGGTGACGGTGTTACGAGACGGCCGTTTTGTTTCCTCCCATCCCGCCGCTGAAGTCACCCCAGAATCCGCCATCCGCGACATGGTAGGCCGCCACATGGAAGATTTCTTCAGCAAATCTCCCACCGAACGGGGCGATTTGCTGCTGTCGGTGCGCGATCTAAACAAAAACAACGTCTTCCACGACATCAATTTCGACGTCCACGCCGGTGAAGTGGTGGGCTTTGCCGGGCTGGTTGGCTCCCGCCGCACCGACGTGGCCCTGGCCCTGTTTGGCATCGAAACGGCCGATTCCGGCACCATCACCTTCGACGGCCAAACTGTCAACATCGGCTCCCCGCAGCAAGCCGTCAAGCTGGGGCTCGCTTACGTCACCGAAGACAGGCGGCAGCTAGGCCTTACCATGCCCATGTCGATCACCACCAACATTTCGCTGCCCATGCTGCCTCACTACCTCAACCGATTTGGGCTGGTCAAACGGGCAGAAGAACAAAAAACGGCCGAACAATACCGGGATCGCCTGGCCATTCGCGCCACCAGCATGGAGCAAACCGCTGGCACCCTTTCCGGGGGCAATCAGCAAAAAGTGGTCCTCAGCAAATGGCTCAACACCCAGCCCCGCCTGCTCATCCTCGACGAGCCAACGCGCGGCATCGACGTGGGTGCTAAAGCGGAAGTGCATCAAATCATCGACGAACTGGCCCATCAAGGCATGGGCATCATCATGATTTCATCTGATCTACCCGAAGTGCTGGCCATGAGCGACCGCATCGTGGTGATGCGTGAGGGGCGACAAATGGCGATCCTGGATCGCAGCGAAGCCACACAAGAGCGGGTTATGACCGCCGCCATGGGACAAACCGCATGAACACTGTCAGACGTGCCATTCGCCCGGAGCAAATCCGTGAATTGATTCTCCTGCTCATCATATTTGGAGCGGTTCTCTTCTTTGGCTCCCAAATTGAAAATTATTACCAGCCGCGCACTTTCACCCGCATCGCCTCCAGCGTGGCCATTTTGGCCGTGGTCGCCGTGGGGCAAACGATGGTGGTGCTCATGCGCAATATCGATCTCTCGGTGGGATCGATCGTTGGCTTTACCGCCTACTTTGTGGGGCGAGCGGTGGTGAACAACAACGAGATGTCCCCCGTGACGGTGGTGCTGCTGGCAATGGCGATGGGCGGTGGTTTGGGGCTGATCAACGGATTGATCATTGCCTACGGCCGTGTGCCCGCCATCATCACCACCTTAGGCACGTTAGCTATTTACCGCTCACTTCTGGTGCAATTTTCAGGTGCCCAAACCATCATCACCAACGCCCTGCCCGAATGGCTGGTCAATTTACCCCAGACCAACGCTTTCACCATCGGCGAACTGGAAATCAAGCTCATTGTGCTCATTGCCATCATCATTGTGGTGATATTTCAGCTTATCCTGACCTATTTGCCCTGGGGGCGGCGGCTCTATGCCATCGGCTCCAACCCGGATGCGGCCGCAATGAGCGGTCTACCCGTGACCCAAATGACGATCAGCGCCTACACTTTGTGCGGGGCGCTGAGTGGTCTGGCTGGTTTCCTCTTTTTGGCTCGATTTGGCACGATCACCGTGGTGGCGGCCCAGGGGCTGGAGCTTCAGGTGGTGGCGGCGGTGGTGGTCGGGGGCGTCAACATTTTTGGCGGCACCGGCTCTGTTTTGGGGGCGCTGCTGGGTGCGGTGCTTATTGGCACGCTGGAGCAAAGCTTGCTGCGCTGGCGTATCGTCAGCGAATTTTGGCGGGATGCCCTGCTGGGGCTGCTGATTTTGCTGGCCGTAGCGGCCGATTCTGTCATCCTGAACCGGCTGCGGCTCATTTGGGCGCGTGGCGAAATTGAGCAGCTCCAGGCAGAGGAACACGAACCATTGCCTGCTGAAACTGCTTAAGTAATTGGGTAATTAGGTAATTGCTCAATTACCCAATTACCCAATGATATTCCGTAGGAAAAGTCGATGACTCGCAAACTGTTAAGCTGGGAAGCACTCTTGCTCTTTGTTTTAATTGTCGTTGTTTTGATGAACGTCAGCCGTTCCCCGTTTTACCTGGGCATCAACAATCAGATCAACTTATTTCAGCTTTCCATCGAAAAGATCATCGTGGCGCTGGCCATGACGCTAATCATCATCAATGCCGAAATCGATTTATCGGTAGCCTCGGTGATGGGGTTGGCAGCCTGCGTGCTGGCATACCTGCACAATCTGGGCCAGCCGTTTTGGTGGGCCATTGTGGCGAGTTTGCTGGTGGGCGCGGCTGCCGGGGCCTTTAACGGTTTTTGGGTGGCTTATCGGGGCCTGCCTTCGCTGGTGGTGACGCTGGCGGGGCTCATTGGCTATCGCGGGGCGGCCCGCATTTTGCTGGAAGATGCCTCAATTGGTGGCTTCCCAGACTGGTTTAATGCGTTAGGGCAGCGGGGCTTCTTAGGGTCGGTGCCGTTTGGGCTGCTGCTGTTTTTTACTGGCGTTGTGGTTGTGTGGGTGCTGCTGCAACGGTCGGGATACGGCCGTACCCTCTACGTCATCGGCAACAGCGCAGATGTAGCTCGCTACTCTGGCGTCAACGTCCGGCGCGTCAAAATGAGCCTGTTCATCATCTCCGGCACTGTTGCTGCCCTGGCGGGAGTGCTGCTGGCGGCTCGTTTAGGGGCCGTTCGTGGCAGCACCGCCATCGGCTTCGAGCTGGATATCATCACGATGGTTTTGCTAGGCGGTGTCTCCATTTTTGGCGGCTCCGGCAGCCTTACCGGCGTGGTGCTGGCGATTCTCATTATTCTCAATATTCGCAACGGCTTGTCGCTTGTTAATGTTTCTGGCAATACCCAAACCGGTGTTATTGGCTTGCTGCTTATTTTGTCTGTGCTGCTCCCCAACTGGCTGCAATCTGCCCAAAGTTGGTGGGGGCGTCATAGACAGATGAGCGTCAAAGTCAAAGGAGGCTAGCGTCCGTAAAAAAGTAACAAATTTCGCCCCACCCCTATTACCCTTTCAATTTTTTAGAGGAGAAACGAAAATGAAGACAATTGGTAAATGGTTTGTAATTTTATTGGTAATATCCTTTTTTGTGGTGGCCTGTTCATCCGGAACAGATACCGCAACCAGCACCCCCGAAACGACGGAAGAAACGGCACCTGCGGCAGATACGGCCGTAGACACCCCCACAGAAACCGACGAAGGCGTCATGGCCGATGGTCAGTTCAACGCCATCCTGCTGCCCAAATTCCTGGGCATCCTGGTGTTTGACCAGGCCAACGATGGCGCTCTGGAAGCCGCCACCGAACTCGGCACCGCCGCTGGTCTGCAATTTACTGGCCCTACCCCGGAAAACAGCGTCCAGGGTCAGATTGAAATCGTCACCAACGCCGTCACCCAGGGAGCCGAAGCGATCATGCTCTCCAACAACGCTGGCGACCAGATTGCCCCCGCCGCCCAGGCCGCCCTGGACGCCGGGCTGACCGTCGTCACCTGGGACTCCCCCATTCCCTCCGCCCAGGGCGAGCAGGTGTTTGTGGCCCAGGTGGACTTTGACGAAACCGGCAAAGTGATGGCCGACATGGCCCTCAGCATCATGGGCGCAAGCGGTGGCCAATTTGCCGTCCTCTCCGCCAGCCCAGACGCCGCCAACCAGAACGCCTGGATCGCCTCCCTGCAAGACGTGCTGGCCAACGACAGCACCTACGCCAGCCTGGAACTGGTAGACATCGTCTACGGCAACGACGAATCCGAAGAAAGCTATAACCAGGCACTGGCGCTGGTGGACCAATACCCTGACATGAAGCTGATCATGGCCCCCACCACGGTGGGCATTGCCGCTGCCGCCAAAGCCATGCAGGACGAAGGGCTGTGTGACGACGTGAAGGTCAGCGGTTTGGGCCTGCCCGCCGAAATGATAAGCTTTACCCTGAACGGCTGCGCCCCTGAGTTTGCCCTCTGGAGCTTTGTGGACCTGGGCTATCTCACCTACCACCTCACCTACAACCTGGCCGTCGGCAACATTGAAGCCGCTGCTGGCGAAACCTTTACCGCTGGCCGCATGGGCAGCTACACCATCGAAGAAGACCCCACCCGCGACGCTGGCCTGCGCGTTTTGATGGGCCCGTTCACCGTTTACAACGCTTCCAACGTGGAAGCCGCTGCCGGTGGCGCTGAAGTGGCTCCGCTGGAATCTTCCAGCAGCGATGGCGTCATCGTCGCCGAACCGGGTCAGGCAATGAGCGGTATCTTCTTGCCCAAGTTCCTGGGCATCCTGGTATTTGACCAGGCCAACAACGGGGCGCAAGAAGCCGCCGCCGAGTTGAGCGCCGTAGGTAACCTGGAATTCACTGGCCCCACCCCGGAAAACAGCGTGCAGGGTCAGATTGAAATTATGACCAACGCCACTACCCAAGGCGTGGACGCGGTGATGATTTCCAACAACGCAGGCGACCAGATTGCGCCCGCTGCCCAAGCGGCCGTTAATGCAGGACTTACCGTTGTTACCTGGGACTCCCCCATTCCCTCCGCCCAGGGCGAGCAGGTCTTTGTGGCCCAGGTAGACTTTGACGAAACCGGCAAGGTGATGGCCGACATGGCCCTCAGCATCATGGGCGCAGACGGTGGCCAATTTGCCGTCCTCTCCGCCAGCCCAGACGCCGCCAACCAGAACGCCTGGATCGCCTCCCTGCAAGACGTGCTGGTCAACGACAGCACCTACGCCAGCCTGGAACTGGTAGACATCGTCTACGGTAACGACGAATCGGAAGAGAGCTACAACCAGGCGCTGGCGCTGGTAGACCAATACCCCGACATGAAGTTGATCATGGCCCCGACGACGGTGGGTATTGCCGCTGCCGCCAAAGCGATGCAGGATGAAGGGCTGTGTGACGACGTAAAAGTCAGCGGCTTGGGCCTACCCGCCGAAATGGTGAGCTTTACTCTGAACGGCTGTGCCCCAGAGTTTGCCCTCTGGAGCTTTGTGGACCTGGGTTACCTGACCTACTACACCACCTATCTCATTGCCACCGGCCAGATGGAAGCCGCACCCGGCGTAACTTTTGAAGCTGGACGTATGGGCACCTACACTATCGAAACCGACCCCACCCGCGACGCCGGTCTGCGCGTGCTGATGGGGCCGTTTACGGTTTATGATGCGTCGAACGTGGAAGCTGCGTCGCAGTAGTCAGTAATCAGTGGGTCAGTAATCAGTGTTCAGTTTTTGGACTGGACACTGATTACTGGACACTGAAAACTTTTGAATTATGGGCGAATCAATTCTCGAAACCAGCCGGTCGTTTTTTAGCGAAGTGGTGAAGCCAATTCTGGAGGTGCATTTTCCGGAGATTACGGCCGTTACCGCCTTCGGTCTCTTTGGCTACGGCTCGGAAGCGCTGGGGTTAGATGACGAATATTCACGCGACCACCACTGGGGGGTGCGCATTGATGCCCTGCTGCCGGGGTCGATAACGGCCGTTCAACAGCAGCAAATCATGGCCACCGTCAGCGCCAACCTGCCAGAGAGCTATCGCGGCCATTCCCTGTATGCGGCCCATCTGGCCGGGGCGGGGCTGGCGCTGGACACGCTGCCCGGCTTTTTGCAGCGCACCATTGGCTTGCCGCGCGGGCCGCAAAACCACGTCGAATGGCTGCACATCCCAGAAGAGGACATTACCCACGTCATCAATGGGGAAGTGTGGCACGATGAGCGGGGGGAATTTACGGCCGTTCGCCAAACCCTCCAGCAATATTATCCAGAGCCAGTCCGTTTGCGCCGCATCGCCCACTGGTGCCGCTACTTTTCCGGCATGGGCAGCTACGCCCTCAAGCGGGCCATCCTGCGCGACAACCCATACTACGCCAACATCACCTTTAGCCGGGCCGTGAAGTGGGCCATCCAGCTCGCCTTCATGCTGGAGCGCACCTACTACCCTTACGACAAATGGATCATGGCCCATTTTGCCCGGCTGCCGCGCCTGGCTGCGCCGCTCAAGCCGCTGGTCGATGAAGCGGTTGAGCTGAGCACACCCTGGGAACGCAAGCTGGAACTGCTGGACCAGATGAGCGACGTGCTGGACCAGTTCATGGTCGCCGATGGCGTCATCGAACCCCATCCCCAATTTGCCGTCTCGCCCACCTCTGGCTACCGCCTGCTGGAGCACGCCTACGCCGAAATCATCAAAAAGCTGCCCGCCGAGCTGAAGCCGGTCATACCCGTCTGGGAGCAGGTGCATTGGGAATCGTTCCACAGCCAGTTTGTCGATGGCGTGGACATGGCCGCCTGGGACGAAGCGCTCCAGCTCAAACCAAAAGATTTGGATTGAACCTTCTGAAAAACAAACTGCGGAGAACGCGGAGAGCGCAGAGAGAAAAGAAAAATCTGGGCCAATCTGCGAAATCTGCGGATAAATCTTAGGAGCAAGCATGAACAGCCGAGAACGTGTCATGGCCACCCTGGAACGCCAGCCCACCGACCGCACGCCCATTGATTGCTGGCTGTACCAGAAGCAGTTTGTGGAAAAGCTCAATGCCGACTACGGCAGCCGGGAGCAGTTTCTGGATGCGTTCAACATCGATATTTTTGTCGGTTTTGTACCGTACCCGAATCAATTCGGCCGTTTATTCGACGTGTCTGAGCTAAAAGATGTCGATCTGGGCGACCCGCGCCACGAAAAATGGCTCTCCCACACCGATTGGAACTACGATTTTGCCGGGCTGAACGTGCGGCAAGCGGTTGAACAGCACGGCGGCAAACGGGCGATCATCGCCCATACCTGGGGCATCATCGAGGGCACCAGCCGCCTCATCGGCATCGAGAATTGCTGGATGAACCTGGCGGGCGAGCCAAAAAAGATGGCCGCCTGGTTCGACCACTACGCCGACTGGCTGTGTGGCCTGATGGACAGCCTGAAAGCGGCCAACGTAGACATCGTCACCCTCAGCGACGATTGGGGCAGCAACCAGACGATGCTCTTTTCGCCGCGCATGTGGCGCAAGCTGATCAAGCCGTACACCAAGCGCGTGGTGCAGTACGCCATCTCAATCGGACTTTATGTCAATTTACATAGCGACGGCTACATCATGCAGATTTTGGATGACCTGGTGGAGATTGGCTACCACAGCTGGCATCCGCTGCAAGAAAGTTCGGGCATGGACCCGCAAACGATCAAGGACAGCTACGGCGACAAATTTGTCTGCTACGGCTCCCTGGACGTCATCGATGGTCTGCTGGCTTACGATGGCGAAGCGCTGACCGAGTACATCGCCAAACGGTTTGCCATTTATGCGCCGGGTGGTGGCTTTATTTTTAACACGGGCCACTTTGTGCAGCCCGATATTCCGCCCAAACGGTTGATTCATGCCTACACGGTGGTCAATGAGTTGGCGAAGCAGTATGGCACCCTTGCTACCCCCTGACGCCACGCGCTTGCAGCCGCCGGAAACGGCCGTCTGGATCGCCACCCCCCACCCCTTCGACCTGCACGAGGTATACCTCAATTTCCGGTCGCCGCTGTGGCAGTGGGATGGCACCGGCAGGGTGACGCTGTGGCTCACGGCTGATTCCCGCTACAAGCTGTGGCTAAACAGCCGTTTCCACCATCGTGGCCCCGCACGCAGCTGGCCCCACGCCCAAAAAGTAGACGTGCTAGACATTACCGACCAGCTCATCGTGGGTGAAAATTTGTTGGCGGTGCAGGTGTACCAGCCCGGCTACTCACACTTCAGCACGGTGCATCGCGGCGCCGCTGGGCTGCTGGCCTGGCTGGATGTTGACGGTGAGGTTTGTTTGGTGACAAACGGCCGTTGGCGCACCCAACGGGATGATTCTTTCGCCAGCGACGTGCCCCGCATCTCCATCTACGGCAGCGGCATTGAGTGGCGCGATTGGCGCAAGGTGGAAGATTGGCAAACGGCCGTTTACGACGACAGTCAATGGTCAAACGCCCGCGTGGTGGCCGGAGCCAACGGCCCTATCTGGTCTGGCCTGCAAACGCGAACCACGCCGCTGCTGGTAGAGCGGGAGGCCTCAATGAGTCTGGTTGAGCATCGCGTAGGGCAGGCTGAGGTGGGTGAATTAACGCATGAAGTAGTGAAGGTGCTGTGGGAAACCCCCTCCCTAACCCTCCCCCTCAGAGGGGGAGGGGATCAGCTCCCTCCCCCTCAGAGGGGGAGGGCCGGGGTGGGGGTAAGCTGGCTGTACGATTTAGGCCGCGCCACCACCTGCCAGGGCTGGGCCAAAATTGAAAACGCCAGCGGCGGCGAACGGCTGGCCATCAGCTACGCCGAAAAGATGGCCGATGGCAAACTGGTCCTCTCTGACCCCACCACCTACTGCCGGATGCGCCCCACCGATTTTTTCACGCTGCGGCCCGGCAACCAAACCATCGAGCCGTTTGCCCTGCGCGGCGGACGGTATGTTCTTTTCCAACTAATTGGCGCAGATGAAACCGTTCAACTCAAGCCGCAGGTGCGCCTGGCGGAATATCCGCTCACGATCACCAAACCATTGCACACCGGCGACGAGCTGCTGGATGGCATCGTGGCGCTGTGCGAAAACACGCTGCATGCCTGCCTGCAAGACACTTTTGTAGACTGTGTCTGGCGCGAAAGCTCGCAATGGCTGGGGGATGCGCTGCCACAGGCACTGAGTTTGAGTGCGATGTGTGATGATGAACGGCCGTTACGCACCATTCTCCTCGACACCGCCCAAGGCATCTACTCCGATGGCATCCTCCCCAGCGTCGCTCCGGCCGAACTGCACGCCTACACCATCCCCCGCTACAACTGCATGTGGGTAGAACTGCTGGCCCATTACTGGAACCAGACGAGGGATGAGGCGCTGGTGTGCCAGCTCTGGCCGGCACTCAAGCAGGTGCTCACCGCGCTGCTGGCGCTGCAAAATGAAGAGGACCTGCTGGTGCATCCGCCGGGCCGCCGCTTTTACATCGACTGGTCGGCCACGGCGCAAAGCGATCCCCATCTGGTATTTAATCTGCACGTCGTGCTGGCGCTGCAAGTCGCGGCTGAACTGGCCAATAAATTTGAACCGAAGATGACGGCCGTTTGGCAAGCAGCCGCCATCCAGTTACAAAAAAGATGCCGGGAGAAGTTTGAGGGAAACGGCCGTTTCTACGACGACCAGGCCCACACCACCCACTCCCAGCTGGGTGCGGCGATGGCCCTGCTCGCCGGCGCAGCCACGCCCGCCGAAGCGGATCGCCTGCTGGAACAAATCATCGCCCGCTCCCTGAACGAGCGGGACGACCACAAAGATGGGGAAATGGTGCTGGCCAGCCCGTTTATGCACCATTATCTGTTTGAGGTGTTGGGGAGATACGGCCGTAGCCAAGCCATCCTCGACATCATCAAACTGCGCTGGGGTCGCTGGGTGCGGCAGGACTACCCCACCACCTGGGAAAACTGGAACGTCGATTTCCCCGATGGCTCCCAATGCCACGCCTTTTCTGCCCACCCCCGCTATCATCTGGCAAAGATATTTAGTAAATAGTGGCTGGTGGCTAGCTGTTCGTTTTTACCAGCCACTAACCACGAACCACTAAAAACTGGAGTTAAAATGAAACGAATCGGGTTCTTGCTCAAAGTCAAACCAGACATGATAGACGAATACAAAAAACACCACGAAGCCGTCTGGCCCGAGATGCTGGAGGCGTTGAGCAGCCACGGCTGGCACAACTATTCGCTTTTCATGCGCGAAGACGGCACCCTATTTGGCTACTTTGAAACGCCCGGCAGCTTCCAGGCCGCCCTCGACGGCATGGCTGGCGAAGCCATCAACGCCAAATGGCAACAGTTCATGTCGCCCTATTTCGAGTCTCCTGATGGGGCACATCCCGACAAAACCATGGTGGAACTCGAAGAAGTGTTCCACCTCGATTAACCGTCTCTTTCCAGATTGGTCCAATCTTCGAGATTGGACCAATCTCACACGACAGGAAGCAATTATGAGCAATCTAATCGAACAAGCCTACGCCCTGGCCAAAGAACGGTACGCTGCGCTCGGCGTAGACACCGAAGCCGCGCTGCAAAAATTGGCCCAAATCCCCATCAGCCTGCACTGTTGGCAGGGGGATGATGTCGCTGGCTTTGAAGACCCGGACCGTGGGCTGAGCGGCGGCATTATGACGACGGGCAACTACCCCGGCAAGGCGCGCAGCGCCGATGAACTGCGCCAGGACCTCGACAAAGCGTACAGCCTCATCCCCGGCACGCACCGGCTAAACCTGCACGCCATTTACCTGGAAGCCGACCAAAAAGTGCCGCGCAACGAAATCCAGCCCAACCATTTCGCTGGCTGGGTCGATTGGGCCAAAGCCAACAACCACGGTCTGGACTTCAACCCCACCTGCTTCTCCCACCCGTTGGCCGACGACGGCTTCACCCTGGCCCACCCCGACGCGGGCATCCGCCAGTTCTGGATTGAGCACTGCATGGCCAGCCGCGAAATTGGGGCTTATTTTGGGCAGGAATTGGGGAGGACGGCCGTTACCAACATCTGGATTCCCGATGGCTACAAAGACACCCCGGTTGACCGCCTCGCCCCGCGCCAGCGGCTGCAAGACGCCCTGGACAAGGTCTTCGCCAAGCCGCTGGATCCCGCCCACAACCTGGACGCCGTCGAATGCAAACTGTTTGGCATCGGCTCAGAGAGCTACGTCGTGGGGTCGCACGAATTTTACCTGGGGTACGCTAGCTCCCGGCAAAAGCTGCTCTGTCTCGATGCGGGTCATTTTCATCCCACTGAAACCATCGCCGACAAAATTTCCTCCGTGCTGTTGTACGTGCCGGAGCTGCTGCTGCACGTTAGCCGGGGGGTGCGCTGGGACAGCGACCATGTCGTCACCCTCACCGACGAGCTGCAAGCGATCATGCAGGAGCTGGTGCGCGGCCGTTTCCTGGACCGCACCCACATCGGCCTGGACTTCTTCGACGCCAGCATCAACCGCGTGGCCGCCTGGACCATCGGCACGCGCAATGCCCTACGCGCCCTGCTCATGGCCCTGCTGGAGCCCATCAAGCAGCTGCGTACCCTGGAAGCGGCAGGCGACCTCACCGCCCGGCTGGCCTTGCTGGAAGAGCTCAAAGGGCTGCCGTTTGGCGCAGTCTGGGACCACTATTGCCAGCAGCAAAATGTGCCGATAGGCTACGCGTTCATGGATGAAATTCGGAGCTACGAGGAAAAAGTGTTGGCAAACCGCTAAACTAGCGAGCGGCAAAAGGGTTCACGATGGTTAGCTGCTCATCAATGACGAGACCATCTTGCATATCTTCAGAGTACAGAACCGTTGAATGGGTTGCTAAAGCCGCAGCGACAATCATACTGTCGAAATAGGACAGGCTATAGTGGGAGCGTAAAGCAGATGCAGACAGGAGAATATCCCGTGACACATCAATAACGAGATTTTCTGCGTAAGCGTTTTCGATAAATTTTGCGACCTGTAATTCATCAAAATCACCTTTTCGCAAAAGGTTGGCAGCAACTTCAATGATAACCTGGCTGCTCATAGCAATTTGGGACTGATTATCAAGAAGTAGCTTTCGAGAAACGGTAGATTTATCTTGGCCTTGATGCGCAAGAAATGCATATAGCCAAATATTTGAGTCCAGAAAAACCATGTTAATCAAATCTTTTCCCGGTGTAAATTTCTTCGCGGGTCAGGGGCTTAAATTCTTTGATTTGTAAGGGATATTTAATTAAATAATCAATGATTGACTCGTAACCAAGCGCAGCCATTTCTTGGAGAATGTCTCTTTTTTCAACATATTCTTGTCTGGTTAGTTCATCAGTGCGGACAATTACTTCAACAGGTGAACCACTTCTGATATTGGCTAGCTCTTTTTGTTGTTCGTTGGAAAACTCAATTTTCCCATCAACAATATGAGCGTCTAGTCTGATTTCTAACATAAACCATCTCCTGTTTTAGTGGGATGCTACATCTCAAAACATTATAGCATAGGTTTTATATGGCAAAGCAAACGGTTTTAGCGGTGGATTTAGGGGCTGAATCGGGGCGGGTGATGGCGGTGGGGTTTAACGGCCGTTCCCTCCACCTCCAGGAACTGCACCGCTTCCCCAACACCACCGTCACCCTCAACGGCACGCTGCACTGGAACTTTTTGCGGCTCTGGGACGACATCCAGATGGGCATTGCCAAAGGCCGGGCGCTCAACCCGGCCAGCATTGGCGTAGATACCTGGGGCGTCGATTTTGGCCTGCTGGACAGCCAGGGGAGTTTGATTGGCAATCCGGTGCATTATCGGGACGGCCGTACCCACAATATGATGCAAACGGCCTTCACCAAAATACCCCAGGCCGACATCTTCGCCCAAACCGGCATCCAGTTTATGCCCATCAACACGCTTTATCAGCTGCTCAGCCTGGTTGAATCCGGCTCGCCCCAGCTGCAAATCGCCAACACCTTTCTCACCGCCCCCGACCTGCTCAACTACTGGCTGACCGGTGCAAAGGTGTGCGAATTCAGCAACGCCACCACCACCCAGCTGTTCAACCCCACCACCGGCACCTGGGCCACCGGGCTGATGGGCAAACTGGGCATCCCCAGCCACATCTTTCCCGAACTAGTGCCGCCAGGCACCCGGCTGGGCAGCTACGACGGCATCCCCGTCATCGCCCCCGCCTGCCACGACACGGGCAGCGCCGTGGCGGCTGTTCCTTCCCAAAATTCAGATTTTGCCTACATCAGCAGCGGCACCTGGAGTTTGGTGGGGCTGGAAGTAGACCAGCCGATCCTCACGCCCGAGGCGCTGGCGGCCAACGTCACCAACGAGGGGGGCGTTTACGGCACTTACCGTCTGCTGAAAAACGTGATGGGTCTGTGGATTTTGCAGCAGTGCCGCGCCACCTGGGCGGCGGCGGGCCAAATGTTCAGCTATGCCGAACTGGTACAGTTGGCAGCGCAGGCGGAACCGCTCACGGCCGTTTTCAACCCCAACGATCCCCTCTTCTTGCAGCCGGGCGACCACCCACAGCATATCCGTGACCTTTGCCGCCAAACCAACCAACCTGTCCCAGAGACCATTGGGGCTGTGGTACGCTGCGTGCTGGAGAGTCTGGCGCTGGCCTATCGCGGTGTGTTGGAATTAGTACAAAAAGTGTCCAGCCAACCCGTCTCCATCCTGCACATCGTCGGCGGCGGCAGCCAAAACGGGCTGCTCAACCAGCTAACGGCCAACGCCACCGGACTGCCGGTCGTCACCGGCCCCGTTGAGGCGACCGTCATGGGCAATGCCCTGGTACAATTCATTACCCTGGGCGAAATTGCCGATTTACAGCAAGCCCGCGATGTTGTGGCCGGCATGGCTGAACTGCAAACTTATTTACCGAAAGAGACGGCCGTTTGGGGCAACGCATACGGCCGTTACCAAAAACTAAAAGAATCTGCGTAATCTGCGTAATCTGCGGATAAAAAAATGAACTTCCAACTCTTACACCCTCGCGACCAGCTCGTCGCCATTATGAATCGCATTTACCACCACGGCATGACCACCCTCAGCGGCGGCAACCTCTCCATCAAGGACGACAACGGCGACATCTGGATCACCCCCTCCGGCATCGACAAGGGCAACCTGACGCCGCACGACATCATGTGCCTCAAACCCGATGGCACCGTGGCCGGGCCGCATAAGCCCTCCTCTGAACTGCCGTTCCACCGCGCCATTTACCAGCTGCGGCCCGATCTCAGCGCCATTGTCCACGCCCACCCGCCCGCGCTGGTCGCCTTCAGCATCGTGCGCCAGGTGCCAGACACCCGCATCATTCCCCAGGCCAACCGGCTGTGCGGCCCGGTGGGCTACGCCCCCTACGCTCTGCCCGGCAGTGAAAAGCTGGGCGAAAGCATCGCCAACACCTTCGCCGAAGGGTACAACATCGTCATTCTGGAAAATCACGGCATGGCCGCCGCCGGAGCCACGCTGCTAGACGCCTTCCACAGGCTGGAAACGCTCGACTTTTGCGCCCGCACCCTCATCCGTGCCAGAGCGTTGGGGGAAGTGAAAACCCTGGCCGAACCCACGCTCAACCTGTTCGACCACCGCCACAACCTGCTGCCCGAATTTGTACCGACCGCCCACAGCAGCCGCGAGCGGGAACTGCGCCAGCAGCTTGCCGAAATTACGGCCCGCGCCTACGATCGCCACCTGATGACCAGCACCGAAGGCGTCGTCTCGGCGCGGCTGGATGAGGCCAGCTTCCTCATCACCCCCACCGGGCAAGACCGCCGCACGTTAGCCCTGGAGGATATGGTGCTGATTCGCAGCGGTGTGCGCGAGGCGGGCAAGCTGCCCAGCCGGGCCGTGCGGCTGCACGAAGCGATTTATGCCCGCAATCCCGACGTCAACTGCATCATGTCGGCCCAAAGCCCCAATGCCACCGCCTACGCCATCACCGCCACCCATTTTGATTCACGCACCATCCCGGAAAGCTTTATTTTGCTGCGGGATGTGCCGCTGGTGCCGTTCAAAACGCTCTACACCCAGCCAGAAACGGTGGCGCAAATGGTGTCGCTGCGTCGTCCGGTGCTGCTGGTGCAAAACGACTGCGTCCTCACGGTGGGCAGCGACATTTTGAGCGCCTTTGATCGGCTAGAAGTAGCTGAATTTAGCGCCAAATCGTTGATAGATACGGCCGTTCTCGGCCAGCTTGTACCCATCGGCGACGCCGAAATTGCCGATTTGGAAAAAGCGTTTGGACTGGTTTAGGGAGTTATGAATTTAGCCAACAGAGAATCACCTAAAGGCAAGCGCGTCTCCCTCTTTGTCACCTGCATGGTCGATATGCTCTCGCCCCAAACCGGACTTTCCGTGGTGGACGTGCTGGCGCATCTCGGCGTGACGGTCGATTTTCCCGCCGGGCAAACCTGCTGCGGCCAGCCCGCCTTCAATGCAGGCTACCGCCACGAAGCGCGGCAGGTGGCCCGCCATTTCCTCGACACCTTCCGCCAGGCCGAGGTCATCGTCACCCCGTCCGGCTCCTGCGCGGCGATGGTGCGCCACGAATACCCGCGTCTCTTCGCCCACGATCCGGCCCTGCAAGCCGAGGCTCAGCGGCTGGCCAGCCTCACCTGGGAGTTTAGCGAATTTATCGTGGAGGGATTGGGCATTTCTGATTTGCAGGCGCGGCTGCCGCAGCCGCAAACGGCCGTTTGCCACCACGCCTGCCACGGACTCCGCCTGCTTGGTCTGAAGCACGCCGCCGAAACACTGCTGGACCACACGGAAAATCTCACGGTGCAGCCGTGGGACAACAGCGAAATTTGCTGCGGCTTTGGTGGCCTGTTCAGCGTCAAAATGGCCGACGTGAGCGGAGCGATGCTGCAAAAGAAGCTGGCCCACATCGCCGACAGCGGCGCAGATTGCATCGTCACCGGCGACATTAGCTGCCTGATGCATATGAACGGCGGGCTGGAGAAACAGGGGAAACGGCCGTCCGTGCGCCACATCGCCGACGTTTTGGCTGACGGTATTCGCAAGAAATAACCCTCGTTCCACGCTCTGCGTGGAATGAAGATTGCGACGCTCCGCGTCGAACGGAACGCAGAGCGTTCCACTAAACATTCCCACGTAGAACGTGGGAACGAGAAAGTAACCATGAAAGTTCAGTCGAACAACTTCATCCCGGCGGCACAGATTGCCCTGAACGACCCAGATTTGCAAACGGCCGTTTCCACCGGAACCCATGCCGCCTTCACCAAGCGGCAGGTGGCCATGTTTGCCTATGGCGAAGCACACGGCCAGGCGATGCGCCAGCAGGCGGCGGCCATCAAGCGGCACTCCCTCAACCATTTGCCCGATTTGCTAGAGCAGGCCGAAGCCAACATGCAGGCCAACGGCATCCAGGTACTGTGGGCCGTGGACGCCGCCGAAGCCAACCGGCACGTGCTGGAAATTGCTCAACGGCACAACGTGCGCTCAGCGGTAAAAGGCAAGAGCATGATGACCGAAGAAACCGGCCTGAACCACGCCCTGGAAGCCGCCGATATCGACGTGCTGGAGACCGATTTGGGCGAATATATCGTGCAGCTTGGCGAAGAAACGCCCAGCCACATCGTGGCCCCCATCGTGCATAAAACCAAAGAAAGCATTCGGGACCTGCTCATCGAAAAAGCCAACATGCCGCCCACGGATGATACGAATGAGATGACCCTCTTTGCCCGTGAGCTGCTGCGCCAAAAATTTTTGGCCGCCGACATGGGCATCTCTGGCGGCAACTTTGTTTTGGCTGAGACTGGCTCGATTTGCCTGGTTTCCAACGAGGGCAACATTCGCCTGGTGACCAGCCTGCCCCGGGTACACGTGGCGCTGGTGGGCATCGAGAAAATCGTGGCCACCGTGACCGATTACGCCACGCTGACCCAGGTGCTGCCGCGCAGTGCCACCGGCCAGGCGATGACGGTGTATACGCACATGGTCAACGGGCCGCGCCAGCCCGGCGAAACCGATGGCCCGGAGCATGTCTACGTGATTTTGGTGGATAACGGCCGTTCCAAAATCTACACCTCCACCTACTGCGAAGCCCTCGCCTGCATCCGCTGCGGGGCGTGCCTGAACGGCTGCCCGGTCTACCAGGTGACGGGTGGCCACGCCTACGGCTGGGTCTACCCCGGCCCGATTGGTGCAGTGATCACCCCGCTGCTGACCGGATTGGAAAACGCCAGCCCGCTGCCCCATGCCAGCACCCTCTGCGGCATGTGCCAGGAAGTCTGCCCGGTAAAGATCGACATCCCCCGGATGCTGCTCGACCTGCGCCACGAGCTGGTGCAGCGCGGCCACAGCGACGCCATCTGGAACGTGGGGATGAAGGCATGGGCCTTTGGCAACGTCTCGCCCCGGCGCTTTATCTTTGGCAGCAAGGTGGCAGCCAGGGGAATGAATCTGCTGAAGCCCAAAACGCTGCCGGGGCCGCTGGGCGGCTGGACGAAATATCGCAGCACACCCAAATTTGCGCCGAAATCGTTCCACCAGCTGTGGCAGGAGCGAAAAGATAAGTAACCACAGATTGCGCAGATTTTTCTTCTCTCTGCGTAACTCTGTGTTCCTCTTATTTTGAAGGAGGCCAAGATGAGTAGTCGTGACTTGATTTTAGGCAAATTACGCGAAGGGCAGCGGCCGTTTCCCAACGTCGCCCCACCCCGAGACCATCTGCCGATGGTGCCGCTGTCGGACACATCGCCTGCCGGACTGTACGGCCGTTTCGTCCACGAAGCCACCAATGCCGCCTGCATCCTCCACGAAGCAGCAACCAGCGAAGCAGCGATTGCGGCAATTTTGCAGATTGTGGGGGAAGACAAAATTATTTCCAGTTGGAACCCCGAACACATTCCCCTGCCAGGTCTGGCTGAAGCGCTGGACGCAGCCAACATCCGCCGCGTGGGTCAGGATGCCAGCGTGCGCGTGGGTCTCACCGGGGTGGATGCGGCGCTGGCGGCGACGGGCAGTGTGGTGGTGATGAGTGGCAACGGCCGTCCTCGCGCCGCCTCCCTCCTGCCTCCCATTCACATCGCCGTAGCTGCCGCAAGCCAAATTGTGCCCGATTTGGAAAGCTGGTGGGCGGCCCAAAAATGGGCGGCCCAAAAAGCGGCAGGACTCGAACAAACCCGGCAGCACAGTAACATCGTCGTCATTACCGGGCCTAGCAGAACGGCCGATATTGCTATGCAGCTCGTCATGGGCATGCACGGCCCCCGCGAGCTTCATCTCGTACTTTTACCAAACCAGTAGGGGCAGGTCTAAGACCTGCCCCTACCGCAAATGAGGAATAAATGACACAAAAAGCATACAAACACGTCGATTACAACTGGGATGACACTGTCGCCAACCAGCTAGACCCCGTGGAGCGGCTGCGCTACCGCTCCAACATCCTGGGAGATGACCAGCGCATCACCAACACCGGCGGCGGCAACACCTCCTCCAAAATCATCATGACCGATCCCCTCACCGGCGAACCGGTTGATGTGCTCTGGGTCAAAGGCTCCGGCGGCGATTTGCGCACCTCCACCCGCGCCAATTTTGCTTCGCTGTACATGGAGAAGCTGCTAGGGCTGCAAAAAATCTACGACGCGGCCGAAGTAAAGGGGGTCAAAACCGAAATCGAAGACCAGATGGTGGGCATGTACCCGCACACCACCTTCAACCTCAACCCCCGCGCCAGCTCGATTGATACCCCGCTGCACGGCTTCATCCCGGCGCGACACGTGGACCATATGCACCCCATCTCCGCCATCGCCATTGCCGCCAGCAAGGACCAGGAGCAGCTGACCCAAGATGTATACGGCGGTGAGGTTGGCTGGGTGGGCTGGCAGCGCCCCGGCCTCGACCTGGGCCTAGTGATGGGCCAAATGGCTACAGAAAATCCGCAGCTCAAAGGGCTGATCATGGGGCAGCACGGCCTGATCAACTGGGCCGATGACGACAAAGCGTGCTATGAACTGACGCTGGATTTGATTGAGAAAGCGGCCGTTTACATCCAAGAACGTGATAAGGGCGCGGACACATTTGGCAGCGCAAAATACCAATCGCTGCCTGAGGCCGAACGGGAGGCGCTGCTCATTCAACTGCTGCCCACCCTGCGCGGCCTGGTGTCGCAGCAGAAACGGTTCATCGGCACCATGCACATCACCGACAGCGTGCTGGCGTTTGTCAACAGCCACGATGCGGCCCGTTTGGCAGAGATTGGTACCTCATGCCCCGACCACTTCCTGCGCACCAAAATCAAGCCGCTCTACGTCGATTGGAACCCGCAAACGGAAGATTTTGCCGCCCTGCTTAGCAAACTGGAAGCCGGATTGGTCGCCTACCGCACCGATTACGCCGCTTACTACGCAGCGTGCAAACATGCCAACTCCCCCGCCATGCGCGACCCGAACCCGACTGTGATTCTCATTCCCGGCGTAGGGCTGATCGCCTGGGGCAAAAATAAGAGCGAGAGCCGGGTAACGGCCGAATTCTACTCCCTGGCAATCGAAGTGATGCGTGCGGCCGAAGCGATCAGCGAGTACCAGGGCTTGCCACGCCAGGAGGCGTTCGACATTGAGTATTGGCTGCTGGAAGAGGCGAAGCTGCAGCGGATGCCGCCAGAAAAAGAGCTGGCGCGGAATGTGGTCATTGTGGTGGGAGCGGGCAGCGGCATTGGCAAAGCCACAGCCCACCGGGTAGCCCAGGAAGGGGCGCACGTGGTGTGTGTGGATTTGAATGCTGAAGCTGCCCAAGAGACCGCCAACGAACTCACCAACAAATACGGTATGGGCATTGGCGTGGCCGGAACGGGCATTTCGACCTGCGGTCCAGCCATCGGCCTGGGCGCGGACATTACCAACCGCTACTCGGTGCAGGCCATGCTCAACCAGGTCATTCTGGCTTACGGCGGCATTGACAACATCATCGTTACCGCCGGGGTGTTTGTGCCGCCCAGCAAAGAAGGCAAACTCACCGATCCACAGTGGGACCTTACCTTCGCCGTGAATGTGAAGGGGGGCTACCTGGTAGCCGATGAAGCCCGCCAGATTTGGGAAGCGCAGGGGTTATCTGGCAGTCTGGTTTTGACGACGAGCGTGAATGCGGCCGTTTCCAAAAAGGGTTCCGTCGCTTACGACACCAGCAAAGCCGCCGCCAACCATCTGGTGCGCGAGCTGGCCATCGAGCTGGCCCCGCTGGTGCGGGTCAACGGCCTGGCACCCGCCACGGTGGTGGAAGGCAGCAGCATGTTCCCCCGTGACCGGGTCATCAGCTCCCTAGTGAAGTACGGCATCCCCCACGACGAAAACGAAGAGACAGACACACTGCGCGACAAGCTGGCCCACTTCTACGCCCAGCGCACGCTGACCAAATCCCCCATCACCCTGGCAGATCAGGCTGAAGGGGCTTATTTGCTGGCCAGCAGTAAATTGAGCAAAACCACCGGGCAGATTCTCACTGTCGATGGCGGCCTACATGAGGCATTTTTGCGTTAATGTGTCTCGTCGGGGCAAGAGGAAGCGGCGGTTTGGTCGTAAAGTGAGCGGCGCTTACTTTACGCTCGGCTGCTTTCAGGCGAATTGGCCTGGCTGATTTTGGGGCGGTACATTTGGGTGAGCTTATGCCCGGCTCCCAACAAGGCAAAGAGCGATTCCATAACGCCGAGGGTATACGGCCGATCGATTTCTTCCCCCTCAGCCAGCGCTTTTTCCAGCAAAGCGAGCGCTTTTTGGGGATTGCGCCGCTCGAGAGCCTGGACTGCCTGTTGATACAGCTTGTCCAGTGCGTCTACCCCGGTGAGCGCATCCCCATCGGGGATATCCACCATGAAGCGGGCCAGTGGCAGCAGCGCCGCGGCCGTTTCTGCCCCCACACCCTCGGGGAAATCTTTTAGCAGGGTAAAGGCTTGCAGCCCGTTCCCTTTTTTCAGCTGCTGTTGGGCAAGTTCCAGCCGCTGGGCCGGATCATCAGCGCTTTGGAATCCGAGCGGTGCGGGCATGGCAACACTTTTGCTGACGAACTGACGCACCAGCCCTTCTGGCAGAATCCCGGTGAATTCGTTTACGATACGGCCGTTCCTGAACATCTTCACCGCTGGAATAGAGCGAATGCCAAATTTGCCCGCCATCCGCTGATTGTGCTCTGTATCCAGCTTGGCCAGCACAAAAGGGCTGTCTGCCTCTTCTGCCAGCTTTTCCAATACCGGGCCAAGCTGGCGGCAAGGCCCACACCACGCCGCCCAAAAATCAACCATTACCGGCATTTTGTAGGAGCGGTTAATTACCTGCACCTCAAATGATTGATCCGTCACTTCTAAAACGCTCACCTGAGCCGATGATTTCTTATTCTTTTTGCCAAACGAAAACCATTTCATATGCGTGCGCCTCATCGCCAATTAAAAGATCAAAAGGTGACAGGCCATTTAGAACAGCCTGTCACCTGAATAGTATAGCGACTTGTCCGGGAAAGCTGTAAAGCAGGTTCCCGTTACATGCTGTACAGCAGCCGCTCCCGATTGAAGATTTGCATGGCAAAAATGACGCCAACCACTGTGGCCAGCAGGTTGCCCACCACGCTAAACAGCACCGCGTTGGCGGGCACAATGCCGCCCAGCGTCAGGGCACTCACCACGGCGGAGGTGCCGTAGACGGGCAGTAGATAGGTGAGGCTCGCCCCCGTCGGCGGTACGAAGGCGGCGGCCATCGCGGTAAACAGCACCCCAAAAATAACCGGCGACAGGGCAGATTGGGCATCCTTAAACGTCTTGGTGCGGATGCTGATAACCATGAGGATGACGTTGGCAAACAGCGCCAGCGGCAGCGACACCAGGATGGCTTGTAAAATCACTGCTACGGGCAGCGCCCCGGCCCCATCGGTCATCGATTCGGGCAGCAGGATGCTGGCTGTCCAAAAGCCAAAGAGGGTGAGGGCAATGGGAACGGCCGTTACCGTAAACACAGACGCCAATTTGCCCACAAAAATTTCTGCGTCGCTGCTGGGCGTCACCAGCAAGGATTCCAGCGTGCCCCGCTCCTTCTCTCCAGCCGTCACGTCGATGGCGATGAACATGCCACCCTGAACGGCCGTAATCGCGACCAAAATGGGCAGGAAGAAGGCGGCGGCAGCCCCGGCACGCTGGGCAGCGGAAGCCAAATCCTGGGCGTCCAGGTTCACGGGAGCCAGTACAGCCAAATCGACATCCCGTGCCGTTAGTCGCTGCACGGTGATTTGCTGGTTGTACGCATTGAGCGCCAGTTCCAGCCGCCCCAGCGACAACCCCCCGCCAAACAGCCCACCAGAGGTGCTGTTGGTGCGCACAATCAGGGTCGCATCCTCTTCGGCGGTGACGTTCTCGCCAAAGCCGGGGGTGAAAATAAGCCCAGCCGCTTCTTCGCCGCTGGCGATGGTGGCTTCCAAATCACCGCTGAAAGGTTCCAGCTCAATATTGAAGCGGGCAAAGGTGTCGATAAATTCTTGCCCGGCGTATTCTACGCCCTGCACCGGCAGCACCAGCACATTTTCCTGCCGGGAGGTGACCAGGGAGCCGATCAACGGGTTTAGCACGGCGTAAAAAATGCCCAGGACGAGCGGTACAATCAGCGTTTGGCGCAGCCCTTTCCCGTCGCGAATGATGTCTAAAAGCTCTTTTTGCCAGATGTTTAGAATGTTATTTAACATAATGTTCCTCGAATTAATTACCCAATTACGCAATTACCGCTTTGAAATTGGGAAATTGGGTAATTTAGTAATTGTTTTGCAAACGGCCGTATTCACTGCGAGACAACCCTTCCCGACCCGCCAGGGTAACAAAGGCGTCTTCCAAATTATCTTTGCCTGTTTGTTGCATCAGCGCGGTGGGGGTGCCAGAAGCCACAATTCGCCCGCCCACAATGATGGCGATGTTGTCGCAGAGCCGTTCCGCTTCGTCCATGTAGTGGGTGCTAAAAAGCACACAGCGCCCCTGGTCCCGCAGGGCGCGAATGCTGTTGCGGGTGTCGCGCACGGCCATCACGTCCAGGCCGTTGGTCGGCTCATCCATGATGATGTTGGGCGGGTTGTGGACCAGGGCGCGCCCCAGCACAATCTTCTGCCGCTGGCCGCGACTGAACCCTTCGGCACGCCGTTCGGCAATTTCGGCCATGTTTAACTCGTCGATGATCGCCTGGATGCGGGATTCCAGCCCTTGCCCTTTGAGGCCGTAGAAACGGCCGTAATAACGAAACTGTTCCCGTGGCGTCAACCGGGGATAGACGCCGTTCATATCCGCCTGTACCCCCAGCACCTGACGCACGGCGCGGGGGTCGCGAGTCACGTCGTGGCCATCTACGATAACGGTGCCGCCCATCGGCTTGATCAGGCCAGAGATCATGCGCAGGGTGGTGGTTTTGCCCGCCCCATTGGGGCCAAGCAGCCCGGTAATTTGGCCATCCGGGCAGATAAACGAGATGTCATCAACGGCTTTAATGCTGTTGTCTGCACCGTAATATTTTTTTAGATTCTTGATTTCGATCATTGTCTATTCCTTTTGCGATTGACGATTGACGATTTTAGATTCACGATTGCCACCGCTCACTGCCCACCGCTCACCGACCGGCGCAAATGCCAAGCCAGAATCAGGTAGATGCCCACCGTACACGCCAGCAAGATGAGCAAACTGCTGCTGGCGGCGGCCCAGGAACGGCCGTTCAATGATTGATTCAGCGCTTCCACCAGGTGCTGGGTGGGAATGGCCCGCAAAACCAGCCGGGTCAATGGCGTCAGGCTTTCCAGCGACGTGGTGGCAAACCAGCTGGGCAGCGCGGCAACCATGACTGCAATGACGGCGGTGGCTTTGGCCTGGCTGTGATGCAGCCGCTGGCCCAGCAGCAGCCCCACACCAATCATGAACAGGGTGGTGAACATGATGGCAACGGCCGTAATGCCCCAGCTGCCCACAAAGCCATCATTTAGCATGGCGATGACCAAAACGATCACCATCGTCAGGCTAAAGGCAGCTCCCCCCTTGCCTATGAGCATATCGGCCCGCGTGGCGGGTGAGCTAAGCAGCGCTTGCAGGGTGCCGTTTTCCTGCTCTTCGTGCAGCAGGTGGGGCAAAGAGCTGCACGTGGTAATGCCGGTTGTTAAAAGTACCATCGTGATAAACAGGAAGCTCTCAATGGATAAGGGAGCCATTTCGCTGCCGCCTGGCTGCCGCTCGACCCAATTGATCTGGGCGGCGGGGATGGGGTGGCGTAAAGCGGCCGTTTCTTCCACAAAAAAGCGCTGAAATTGGGCAATGTTCGATGACCGTGCCGCGCTGTTCAGGTAGATGGTGAGTTCAGGCGAGCCACCGTTGGCAACGGCCGTATCAAACCCCGGTGGCAAAACGACGCCAGCCACCACATCGCCTGTTAGCTGCTCCAGAACGGCCGTTTCCGATGCCACCCGCTCAACTGCCACATTTTCCAACAAGGCCAGCCGATCGGGCAGCTGTGAGCTGCCCGCGTCATACAGCACCACCTGAATCGTATCGTTACCGCTGAGCGTAGGCAGCAAAACCAGAAACACCAGCGAGACAAACAGGGGCATCAGCAGCGAAATGAGATGGTAAGGATGGTTCAGAATGGTGACGATATCTTTACGGGCAATAGAACGTATAAGTTGCCAGCGGGCTGGTAGATGAACGGTTGATATTTCCATATGCATGATGATTTACAAAATTGTCCTGCAATTTAAATAATCGTAGTGCCAGGCAAGGGGCAGATAGGCTCTGGTCAACCAAACTGGTTTTGCCCCTTGCCTGGCACTGCCCCGTCAAGATAACAAATTTTGCAACCAGTCGCACTATTTTTGCGCTGAAAGGCGGCAAAAATAGCTGAATGGCCGCAAATACGGGCTGAATGGCACAAACTGCCCCTAAAAATCGAGTCGTTCGCGCAGGTCGCGGGCGGCTGTTTTGCTGAGGGGGATTTCGATCGGTTCGGCGGTGTCGGGCTTGCTGCCGTCTAAAATGAGGGTATAGCTGTCGCGTGTGTAGGCAATCATCTCTTTGATGTGCTGGAGATTCACCAGATAGCTGCGGTGCGCCCTGAAGAAGCCGCTGTGTGCCAGGCGGCTTTCTACTTCGCTGAGGCTGAGGTGGGTGGGGATACGGCCGTTTACCGTAAACAAATAGGTCCGGCCGTCGTCGCTGGTAGCGTATAAAATGTCGGCGGGGTTTACCAGGGCCACTTTACCTTCCAGCCGGGCGGGTATTTTGAAGGGCAGCTTGGGCGCGGTGGCGTGGTCGCCGGGCCGGTAGCTGTGGCTGAGGCGGCCCTGGTTGATAATGATGATGGTGTGGCAAACGGCCGTTAAGGCGGCGCTTTCTTCCGCGATAATCAAAATAGCCACGCCATATTCCGCCTGCTGCCGCAGCAGGGCAGCGATCAAGCCGGTAGAGGCCAGCGAGCCACCTTTGAACGGATCCACCAAAATGAGCACCCTGGGCTGGTGCAGCAGGGCACGCCCCAGCGCCAGCCGTCTGGCTAATTCCGGGGTAAGCTGCTGGGCGCGAGTTTGGGCCTGGTCTTGCAGCCCAACCAGGGCCAGCAGCTCAACGGCGCGGCTGGCGGGCAGGCCGTACAGGCGACAGTAAAATTCCAGGTTTTGGCGGGCGGTGAGCCGCTCGTACAGGCCGTTTTCACCGGGTAAAAAGCCGACATTTTGGGCATAGCGGGTCCGTTCCTGGTGCGGATCGCAGCCAGCCAGGCGAATTTGCCCGGCAGTGGGGGGCGTTTGCCCGGTGAGGAGCTGGATGAACGTGTCTAAATGGGAGCCGGTCAGGCCGGAAATGGCCATAATATCCCCGGCAGAGACGGTTAATTCCGGGATATTGATGAGGATGTTTTGTTGGACAACCTTTTGCAGCTGCGTGAGTTCGATCATTGCCTGTAAGTGTAGCAGGGAAACGGCCGTTCTGCCCAAAAAAACCTGGAAACGGCCATTTCCAGGTTTTTTGGGTCATCAGGGATTTTTGCGCTTATTGGCAGTGATCCAGGGTGGTGGTGGTGTTGTAGAACCAGTTGTAGGCGTAATACGGGTAAGCGTGTGCCGTTTGGGCACGGATGGAGATCCGTGCCGATCCTTTCAGCCCATCTGGAATGTTGAAAGTGTAACGGGCGCTGCTGTTGCCCTCAGAAGCCAGTGAACCCACCGACGTGCCGCCGATGCCCTGGGTATACATTGGCCCCATCGTCACGGCGAAGGTCTGGTTGGTGGGGAGGTTCTTGGTCAGAAGGGTGACATTGCCATCTCTGGTGACGGAGCAAACGGTAAAGGTTGGAATGCCTGCATAAGCTGGCGTAATGACTGGCTGTGAACCGCCACCAATGCTGCCGCTATCGCCACTGCCGGTTGTTGTATTGTTGTAGAACCAGTTAAAAGCGTAATACGGGTTGGCAAGAGTGGTTTGGGCGCGGATGGCGATACGAGCGTCATTCTTGAGCGCTTCGGGAATGTTGAAGGTGGCGGTGAGGGTGCCACCTGTACTGGATTGCAGATCGCCTACATGAACGCCGCCAATGCCTCGCGTATACATTTTGCCCATGGTTACGGCAAAGGTCTGGTTGGCGGGGAAATTGTTGGTTTGAATGGTGACGCTTTGCCCGGCGGTTACGGCCGTAATCTTAAAAGTAGGAATACCCGTATAAACCGTGCCAGGGCTTGTGGTTGGCGGGTTGACTACCGGGGCGGTGTTGTTGTTGAACCAGTTGAAAGCGTAATACGGGTTGGTGTGGGTGGATTGGGCGCGGATGGCAATTTGGGCCTCATTTTTTAACCCTTCGGGGATGGTGAAGGTGGCTGCAAACGAGCCACCGCCGCCCGACTGAATCTGCCCGACATGCGTGCCGCCGACGCCCTTGGTTCCCATTTTACCCATGGTAACGTTGAAGGTTGTGTTGGCGGGAAAGTTATGGGTTTGAATAGTCACCGTTTGCCCGGCCTGGATGCTGGTAATGCTGATGGTGGGAATGGTTAGCGAGCTTGAGCTAACGGTTCCTGCGCCAAATAGCAAAACCAACAGGAGCAGCGCAAAAGCGCCGACCTTATTCCGCGAGAAACGGCCGAATTCTGCCAGGGACAATAATCTTTGAATCATGTGAGCCTCCTTTGGATCTGGTGCGGAGGGAGAAAACGGGAACCCAACTTGTGGTGAGATGGTTACAAAATGAGATGGGCGATACGCTTAGACACAGACTGGTTGAAGTTGCCAATCCCTCCTGCAATGGATACGTCTACCCCTGTCGGGCAAACTGGACGATACGGTGCAGGCATTATACAAAAAAGGGGAAGGTGATTTCTATAGAACGGCCGTTCCGAACCGAAGGTAACAAAAAAGCGCCTCCTGTAAGAGACGCTTTTGTTATCTGTTTGTCTGAAGATTGTTAGGCTTATAACGTTTCCTTGTCGATGACCACAACCCCTTTTTCATCTCCCTGGCCAATGCAGTAAGTGGGCGAGACATTAAAACGATCGCCTGAATCTACAAAATTTTCCAAAGCGCCTTGCAACACGCCCACTGCCAGATGGCAAACGGGGGAATCGGTGCTGCGGCCGGTACACATGGGACAAACCAGAATGTTCCAATACCACGATTTTTCATCATCCGTGAGCGCGACTTCCTGGTCACTCACCTGGTTGAAAAATTTGGCGAAAATTTGCAGGCCCAACCCAATGCGCCGCTCCATTGAGCCAATTTTCATGGCGGCGCGGGCGGCAGTAGCTACGGAGCCAAAGCTGTCCAGACCATCATTAAAGGTTTTCTTGCCTGCCCGCACAGCAAAGGCGCGTGCCCCGCGTGCGCCGTACATATCCCAAAACGCTTCCTGGAGCTGCCCCACATGGGCAAATGGCACCTCTTTTTTCATATTGTCCGGCGGGTAATTGTCAATGTAATGAGACAGGCGACCCATATTCAGCAGAGCGTTAATACCATTTTTGCCCACGATTTCCTCTGTGGCAATTAAAATGATGCGCACCCACCGATTTGGGTAGAACTTATCTTCATTTGCGGGACCTGACATAGTTACCTCCAACGACTTGAACAAAAGTATGTGAAAGCGGAAAGTTTTCTAAAAGCTGCGCTATTATAGTACATCCTTTGCTTCTTCACACGCTCTCGATGGTTTTTTCTGACAAATTCTGCACATTTGTGGCGATGTGTCAATCTTTTTGGCCCAAGAGGGCTAATGCTTCCTGGGCGCATACCTGCACATTGGTGGGCATAGCGGTATTTTTCAGGTCGGTCTGGTCGAACCATTTGATCCGGTTGGTTTCGCCGTTGGCGGGGTTGAGCTGGTTGGAAACGGCCGTTGCATAATAAATAAAATCGATATGCTGATGGTACGGATTGATATTCTCCAGCAGCAAATGCATGGGACGGTGCAGCTGGCACGCTTCATGATCGGCGGTGAAGAGGGCAGCGTCTGGATTGTACAGGGTGATGTCCAGGCCGGTCTCTTCTTTAACCTCACGAACGGCCGCTTGCTCTGGCAGCTCGTCCCGGTCGATATGGCCCCCGGCAGGCAGCCAGATGCCAAACTTTTTGTGCTGATGCAGCAGCACCTTGTTGTGATGCACCACAAAGGTGGTAGCGGTGAAGTGGCGGGTAATTTCCATAATTGGGGAGATTAGAGAGTAGAGATTGGAGGCTGGTCAATTTCTACTCTCCAATCTCCGGTCTCCTTTTTAACGAATTCTACCCGTCACAAACCGGTGGGCAGTTTCGGCCAGAATGGCCGCGCCCAGGGGCAGCACGCTTTCGTCGATGTCGAAGATGTCGGTGTGGTGGTGGCGGGCCACCCCATCGTTGATGGCTGCGCCGAGCATGAACATGGCTCCTTTGGCTTCGCGGGTCATGTAGGCAAAGTCTTCAGCCCCCATGCCAAATTCGGTGTTGATTACGGCCGTTTCTCCCGTCATCTCCCGCGCCACGTCCCGCATCCAATCGTTCACCTGGGCATCGTTGTACAGCGCCGGATACCCTTTGGTCAGCTGAAACTCATAGCTGCCGCCCATTTGCTCGCTCAACTTGAACACATTTTCTATCTCAGCATGCAGCTGTTCCCGCACGTCGTCGTGGTAAGAGCGGATGGTGCCCTGGATATAGACCTCGTTGGGGATGACGTTGGGGGCGGCCCCGCCGCTGATCTGCCCCAGGCTGATGACGCAGCCGCGCAGCGGGTTGATGCGGCGGGAGGGAATGGCGTAGATGCCGGGCAAGATCAGGCTGAGCATGTGCAGCGGGTCGCTGCCGGTATGTGGGTAGGCGCCGTGCCCACCATCGCCGCGCACCCACGCCTTGAACGAATCCACATTGGCCAGTGAATGGCCATCCTGAAAGCGCAGCTGGCCCGATGGCTGGTCTGAAGCGACGTGCAGGGCGATAACGGCATCGACCCCTTCCAACGCCCCATCGGCAATCATCGCCGTGGCTCCGCTGATGCCATTTTCATCGAACGCTTCTTCCGACGGCTGGAAAAGGAAGCGCACGTTGCCCTGCCAGCCGCCGTCGGCCAGGCTTTGCTTGAGCAGATGGGCCGCGCCCAGCAGCATGGCGGTGTGGGAATCGTGGCCGCAGGCGTGCATCACGCCGTCATTTTGCGATTTATATGCGGTGTCTGATTTTTGCAGGATGGGCAGGGCGTCCATGTCGGCGCGAATGGCGATGGTGGGGCCATCGCCCGTGCCAATCTGGCCGACCACGCCGGTGCGCCCTACGCCAGTTTTAACGTCGAGGCCCAGTTCGATGAGGGTGTCGGCTACGAGAGCGGCCGTTCTGAATTCCTGAAACCCAAGTTCGGGGTTGGCGTGAATGTCGCGCCGCAGGCGGATGAGTTCGTTGTGTAATGCTTTGGCTTTGTCTAACATGTTGGTTCCTTTTAGATATGTTTTGTAAGGGTAGGTCTGTTGTGGATTAAAAATTAATGGTTCTTTGGGAATACATGGGGTACACCCAGATTTGGTGGTGATGTAGAATGGCAGTTATTTTCAAAAACGGAGTGAAACCAATGCCTATATCTATCCCTGCCAAAATTAGTTTTCCCCTGGATATTGCTCAGGTTGA
>JBGTCV010000100.1:0-26425 GCA_041748655.1 Promineifilaceae bacterium (SeqCode)
GTCAAGGTCCATTAACCCCATCGCTTTGGTCAAAGCTTTATGGGCATGCACGTCTTCTAATGTCGCTTCTATACTCTTTGCCATTTTTCGTTTTTGGCCAATTTTACCACTTCACCACACAAAACCTCAGAGAACCAAAAACAGTACGCTCATTAGCCTGGGGCTTCAGCCCCAGGTACTCCGACGAATTGAATATGGTCCCCCACCTTTACCCGGTTCACCAGGTCTGGCTGGCCCTCGATGACGTAGCGGGCCGGGACGGGGGAGGTATAGGAAAGCCGCCAGGGCTGCGCCACCACGGTTCCCACCACTTCCCCGGCGCTGTTGACCCAAATGACGCCCAGGTCAAAAAAGACAAAGAGCATGTGGATGGCAGTGTTCACCCGGCTGTCTCTGGCTTCCACCAGCACCAGCCCATCCTGCGGCCCCAGCGTGCGCCGGAAGGTGAAGCCACGCAGCTTGCTGCCAAAGCCATCGCACCATTTGGCCCGGGGAATGAGAACTTCGCCACTTTCTACATGCACAATTTGTTGAGTGGTCATCGGCAGGAAGTATAGTGAGGGGGTGACAAGGTGACAAGATGAAGAAGCAAACTGATCTTCTCTATTTTTATGGACATTCAGTGAAGGGGAAGAGGCGGGGCAAGGATTGCCTGCTGCACCTAAACCCAAAAGGCACAGACAGGCAACCCTTGTCAGGAAAACAGATGCATCGGAACAAATTTATGCCAAACTGCACTAAGCTTGTGCAGAGTGGCGAATAAATGCCTCCAGCGGGGTGAGCTTGACGCCAAATTGTGCCGCCAGGCCGTTCATCTGCAATGGGGAATCGTAGGTGTCGAAGGCGGCGGCCATTGCCTGGGCGCCGGGGGATAAATTGGGCAGCGGCTCGCCGGGGGGCACGCTTTGCACGGCAATTGGCCGCCCCAGAATACGCTCATAAACGGCCGTTGCTTCCCGAAACGAGAGCGCTTCTGGCCCACCGATGATCAGCTTTTGGTTAACGGCCGTTTCATTCCCCACACTCGCCAGCACAAACGCCGCCACATCTGCCATAGCGATGAAGGAGTGCTTGCGTGCCCCGCTGCCCACCAGCGTCACGGGTTGGCCAGAGAGCACCGGCAGCCCCACCAGCAAAAAGAGCCACACATCCATAAACGCATTGGGGGCAATGATAGTGTACGGTAGGCCGCTTGCCTGCAAATGCAGCTCCGTCTGCCCTTTGCCCGCCAGGAAGGGCACTGGCGAATCGGGATCGGCAATCTGGGCGGAGACAAAGATGAAATGTCCCACCCCAGCCGCTTTGGCGGCGTCGATCAGGCTGCGATTACCGGCCATTTCTACCGTTTCGGGGTTATCTTCCCCGCTGCGCACGGCCGAATTGGCGGTGCTGATGACTGTTTGCACTCCGGCGCAGGCGGCGGACAGCGTGGCAGGCTCTTTCAGATCGCCATAGACGGGCTGCGCGCCAGCTTCAATGAGGGAGTGGGCGGGGGGGTTGCCATGCCTTGGTGTACCAGCTGCTCTGAGGGGGAATTTTTACGGATTAATATGCGAACTATGTGACCATGCGCCAGTAGTTGACGGGTGATTAGCCCACCCAGCAAACCAGTTGCGCCTACAACAAGAATCATGAGATGCCTCCTTATGCCGATGGTTCAATAATGGTATGGAGGTAACAATAGAACAGGAGCCGTTTCAGAACCGTTTAATGGCTACAACATTTTCTGTTTGCGGGCCAGTTTGAGGGCGTGTTGGAAATTTTTGGGGGTTGGCCGGGCAACGGCCGTTTCCAGCGCGGCTTCTAATTCTGCCGGTAATTTGTGCTGGGCGGGGGCAAGCATGATCTGGGCCTGAGCAACGGCCGTTGCCATCTTTCCCTGCATTACCGACGCCGCCAAAAATGGCCAGGCCGCCAGCCAGTGGAACGGAAAAACCAGCCTTTGCCACTGGTTCAGCGCTGCCTGGGCAAGGGGAGCAACCTGCCCCCAGCGGCGGGCGCGGGCAGCCAACCACGCCTGGTTTGCCTGCGCTACGCCAATGTAGGAGCCGTTTTCCTCGCTTTCTGCTACCGCCAGGCTGTGCGGCAGCAGCGTTTCTACCCGGTCTGCCGCACCTTGCAGCCGGTAGGCGATGGAAAGGTAAGCCAGGCAGGGGTCTAGCAGCGGCACGTTGCCGGTGGCCCGCCCACCCGCTGCTGCCAGCTCTAGCTCTGCGGCGGCGGCGGCCGGAGCGGGCTGCGCCTGCCACAGCAGCATAAACCCGAGAGCAAAGCGAGAGGCGTGTTGCAGCGGCTCTTCCCCTGACTCTTGCGCTAACGTGAGCGCGGTCTGGTTGTAAACAACGCCTTCTGGCTGGTGCCGGAAGCGGGTTTGGCGGCTGTGGGCCTGGGCCAACGTGTGGTAAAAGCGAATGCGCTGGCGCATGTTGCCATGTTTGGCTAGCAGCGGCTCAGTTTCTGCAACCATCACGACCATTTGGGGCAGGTTGGCGGCAAAGTAAGCCACATCGAACAACTCCAGGCGGCTGTCTAGCCAGATATGCCAATCTTCGGCAGCCAATTGAGTTGGATTGCCAAGCAGGGGGGGAATCTGCTCGAAGAGCTGGTGGGCCTTTTCCAGCTCATAATGGGCCAGCCAGCTTTTGCCCAGCTTGAGCATAATCGCGGCGCGGGGTGCAGGCGCATCGCCAGCCAGGGCATTAAGGGCAATGGCGAAAGCGTGTCGTGCCTCGTCATGCTGGCCCAGGCGAGTGTAAACGTCACCTAACTGCTCGTAAAGCATGAGCAGCAAGGTTGGGTCTGCCAGTGCCCGGTCGTGTAGGTCAATGGCATGCTGTAAATGAAACAGTTCCTCGTCTGCGGCATACACCTGGTTGGCCAGCCGTGCTGCCTGCCGATGGTAGGCAAAAGCGGGTTCGGCCTGGCCTGCGACTTCATAATGAAAGGCAATACGCCCTGCCAGAGCTGCATTTGGGGCCAGATTTTGCGCATCTAGGGCGTGGGCTACTCGCCCGTGCAGCCAGCGGCGGCGTGCCGGGCTAATAGCGTGGTAAGCAACCTGACGCAGCTTGCCGTGGGAAAAATCGTATACTTCGCCAGCCTGGTCGCGGACGATGCGCCGCCGCCATATTTCATCAACGGCCGTAATTAATGCATCCTCTTCCAGACCGCTAACCTGTTGCAGCAGGTAAGTGGTGAAGGAGCGACCCATGACGCTGGCGATCTCTACCAGACTGTAAGCGGCTGGGGAGAGCTGGTTAAGTCGCGCCTGGACCACGGCCAAAATTTTAGGCGGAAGGGAAACGGCCGTTTGCCGGGTATCGGCGTTTAACTGCTGGCTCAAGCGAGCCAGCCGGTTTTGCGGGTCGGCGGGCGACTCTTCGGCCAGCATGTGGCGCAAGGTTTCTACAATAAAGAGCGGGTTGCCCTCTGTTTGCTGATGCAGCAGTTCCACCAGGTTGGCTGGCAGGGGGAGGCCCAGCAGGGCAGCGGCTAGTTCGGCCGTTTCGGTGGCGGTAAGGGGCGTTAGTTCCAGGCGCAGCAGGTTACTTTGTTCGCGCCATTGGGGCAGCCAGGTGGCCAGCGACGTGCTGGACCTCTCTTCACTGCGCCAGGTGGCTACCAGCATCAGCCCGGTGGGCACATTCCGGCGCAGCAGGTAGTGGAGCCAGGCCAGCGTTTCGGCATCGGCCCACTGCATATCTTCCAGCAGCAGGCAAATGGGCTGCTGTTGGGCATCCATTGCCTGGGCAACGGCTTCAAAAAAGCGTCGTTTTTGCCACGCCTCGATGGCGGCAGCAGAGGGAGGGCCTGCATTGAGGCTGAGTTCGGGCAGCAGGCGGGCCAGCTCTGTGCGCCAGACAGGGCTGAGGCTGCCCAGGTTAAGGGCGCGCAGCCAGCCCGCAACGGGGCCAAAGGCAAGCTGGGTTTCGGCAGCGTAGCAGGCAGCGACGGCGATGACGCCGCCCTGCTGCCCCACCCAGGCCACAAACTGTTCCGCCAGCCAGGTTTTGCCTATGCCCGCCTCGCCGCTAATGAGGATGAAATTGGGGGGGCCGCCGGGGGCAAGCTGCTGCCAGACGGCCGTTAACTGCGCCCACTCTAGCTGGCGGCCAACGAGGTTTGTTTGCAGCGGTGGGGGAAGCTGCGGCAGGTCGGCCTGGGCGTCTAGCGCCAGCAGGCAGCGGTAGGCGTTTTGGGTTTCGGGCACGGGTTTAACGCCGAGTTCCCGCTGCAAAATGTCGCTGCATTGATAGTAGATGCGCAGCGCGGCGGCCCGGTCACCCAGCTGGCTATATTGGGTCATGAGTTGGCGATAGGCGGATTCGCGCAGGGGTTCGGCTTTGATGAGCTTGCGGCTGATTTGTACGGCCGTTTGGTACGCTTGCTGTTCTTCCAGAAGCTGAATTGTGGTTTCTAGCGCCTGCAAGAAGAGTTGGCGCAGCCGCAGCCGCTCTGGGGCGATCCATTCATCGTAACAGTCGGGCAGCAGGTCGTGCGGGTAATGGTCAATTGCTTTTTGCCAGCAGCTGAGAGTGGTGGAGGGGGAAACGGCCGTTGTGGCCTGCTGAATGAACTGCTGGAAAACGGCCGTGTCTAAATGCAACCGGAAGCCATCTTGCCAGCCAATGGCGGTCGATGTTACGGCCAGGAATTGATCCGCTAACGGCCATGCCTGGCGCAGCCGATGTAGTAAATTGCGCAGGTTGGTGCGTGCCTGTCGCTCGTCGGAATCAGGCCAAAGGGCAAAGGCCAGGCGCTGACGCGATTGCGGTGTGGGGTGATGCAGCGCCAGGTACGCCAGCAGCGCCTGCATCCGGGGCGCATCCAGACCCGCAACAGGGCCGACCTCCTGACTTAGAACAAAATTGCCAAACAACTGCATCTGAAGCGCTTTTTCAGCCATTGTGAAAGAGTATAGTAAAGGGGAGAAGGGGCGACAAGGTGACGGGGTGACCTAATCGGGTCGGCGTAAGCGGAGTGCGTCGTAGATAGCCTGGGCCTGGGGGTAGTGGAAGGTATACGGCCGTTCCCAAAATTCCCCCAACTGCACATTCCCCGTCTGCTTTTCATACACTATCGCCTGCAAATACATCTCCAGCTTATCCGCGTCGTGTACCAGCCTGGCTTCCGGCGTTTGGGCGGCGTGCAGTTCTTCCCACAAATCCATGAAGGCAGGGGCAAACGCGGTTTCGCCCAGCATTTCCTGCATCGCGCCGCGCTCCACCTCTGTTTTGATGCCGGGCGGCAGGTAGCGCCAGGCGGGCGTGGGGATGTCCGTCGTCAGCGCTTCGGGCAGGTCATGCAGAGCCGCCATTGCCAGCAGCCGCCCTAAATCTACTTTTTCATCAACTACCTGCGCCAATACGAGCGCAACATACACTACGCCAAAGCTGTGCGCCGCTACGTTTTCCGCATTGGGCACGCCACGCTGTGCCCAGCCGGTGCGGGCCGTCCGTTTAAGCTGATTGCCGTGTAAGAGTGTGTTGAGTACGGCCGTTACATCCATGTTACATCTTCTCCTTATCTCTCTTTTTACTCGTAATTGTGTCTGGCAGGGAATAATTGGGCAAATGTGGCCTGAACATTGAACAACCATCACCTATTCAACTCCAAATTCGGTTACACTTTGGTGAAAAGTGAGTGAGACGTGAGAGGTTATAGATTGCAAGCAGCCACCTGCCGCCTGCAACTCGCCTTCTCAGCCACTAATCCACTGAAAAAAATTGCCTGTTACAAATTCACCACTGCCCGCGACATACTACACAGAACGGCAAATGAAGCTGATTTGTCGATGATTAGGAGAACATGCATGTTAACAAACCAACCCGTCCAGGTGCCGCTGGCACCACTCTGGTTGACAATCACATCACTCATGACAGAAGCGCCAGCTACGATTGAAGATGATCGGGCGCTGGTGCAGGCGGCCCGGGCCGACCTGCGGGCGTTTAACGGGCTGTACGAACGGCATGTCACCCGCGTCTACCGCTACCTGCTGGTGCGGGTAGGCAGCGTGGCTGAGGCAGAAGATTTGACCTCGCAAACCTTTTTGGTAGCGATGGAAAATCTGGACAAGTACAAAGGGGAACGGCCGTTCCTGGCCTGGTTGTTTGGTATTGCCCGGCACAAAGTAGTGGACAAATACCGCAAGCAAAAACCGGAACTGATGCTGGAAACGGCCGTAGACCTGGCCGACCCAACCATAGCGCCAGATGATTTTGTCAGCCAAAAGTTACAAATTGAAGCGGTCGCCCAAAAGCTGCAAACCTTATCACCCGACCGCGCCGAAGTTATCTCGCTCCGTCTGTTTGGTGGGCTGGACATACCAGAAATTGCCCGCCTGATGCAAAAACAAGAGCCAGCCGTGCGCATGCTGCTGCATCGGGGATTGCAAGATTTACAAACCCGGCTTAATCCAAACCAGGAGGCAACCTTATGAAAGAGCAAGACCCAATCCTGGCGGATGAACTCAATCGGCGCGTCACGGCCGAAATGCAGGGCCAAAGCCAGCCACCCGTCAGCGAGGCAATCCAGCAGGAAGCAGCGCTGGCAGCCAAACTTATCAACCTGGCCAACGACACCCATCCGGACCCAGACTTTATGGCCGCTTTGGGCAGCCAGCTGGCCCGGCGAGCGGCCATCAAGGCCAGACAACAAAATAAACAAGCGCCGCCAGAACGGCCGTCGTTCTGGCAGCAGCTATCACAACTATTTAAGGAAGGAACAACCATGAATCGCAACAAATACTTACTAGGCGCGTTAGGCGTCTTTGTCCTGATTGTTGCCGCTGTATTTATTCTGATGGATCGGGGCAACGATACTGAAAGTGAACCAATCGCCGCTGTAACAGACAGCGGCTCGGAAATTGAAACCGACGACAGCAGCGGCACATCCCAACCAGAAGATGAAGCGGTTGAAGTTGCCGACCTGCCCCCCTTGCCTGTTATGGAAGGTGCCCCAGCCCTGGGTCTGGGCGGTGGCGGTGGTGGGGCTGAGTCCCGGCCCCAGTCTGGCGGTGGCGGCGACATAGCCACAGATAGCGCTGTCTTTGATATTGATGGCAGCTTCATCTATACCGATCCGTTCTCTGGCACGACCTTTACTCTAGACACAACGCTGCCCACTGGCCCCCGTCTGGCCTCCGTGCTGCAAAACGTACCGGACAGCGCCGTAACGGCCGAACAGGCACGTGAACTAGCCGTCCGCTTCGGCCTGAGCGGCCAACTGTACCGTGAGCAATACCCCGTTTTTGAGCAGGAATTCGACGGCCCAGCCTACGTGCCTCCCGTTGTCTACCATATCTTTGACGGGTCGCGCAGCCTCATCGTTGACTCCTGGGGTGTCTATTACAACGACGCCAGCATCGTGAACGATTATGAGAACCCGCTCCCCTTTGCTCAGGCAGCGCCCATTGCTGAAGCGTTTGTGCAGGAGCGCGGCTTGCTAGACTTTGAGTATGAAATGATGCAAATCTGGGGCTCGGACGTCAACTTTGTGCGCAAAATCGACGGGCAGCCGTCCAGCCAGCCTGAACTGACGGTGGGTGTGAGCCACGACGGCCGTATCTTCTTCGTCAGCTACCAGGTGATGCGTCATGCGGAAATTCTCGGTCGGTACCCAATCATCTCTGCTGAGGAAGCGTGGCAACTCTTGCAGAGCGGCGTTGTAGAAAACCAGATTCCGTACATGTACACCGCTGGCCCCGAACTGGCTATCGCTGAACCAGCTATCTTTGAAGACCCGTATGCAGGTTTATACCAGTTCTGGCCACGCGAATATGCGCCGGGTGATGAAATTCACCTCTACGAATGGCCCATTGTTTACCTGCCGGTAGACAGCGAGGCCAGCCCGCGCATTCAAATTCGCAGCTACATTATTCAGGCCGACGATGCCACGCTCAATGCGCTGGCCGAGCGAGTTGGGCAGCAAACGCACGTTTGGGGGCAAATTGGCCCCAATGGCAACATCCTGGAGCTGGCTGGCTGGGAAGCTGTAGACATGGGTTATGAACCAATCTTTGGTTCTGGTGTTATCAGCCGCGACGGGGAGCAGGTACTGTTCACCAACAGCGAAACCGGCAGCATCTATATTGTGCCAGACGCCCCAGCAGATGTGGAAGATGGTTTGGAAGTGTATCTGTTTGGTTGGTCTGCCCGCGACCTGGGCCAGGCTTACCCGGTAATTGAGTGGGAACACATGGACAAAGTCGTTCATTTTCCGGAGGACTCAATTGAGACATTACCGATTGAAGAACCGGGCATCGACCAACCCATCGACGGTGAGGACCGCATCTTTGAACCGTTTGTCTATGAACTGTTCACGGTGAATGAGGTGTCGCTGGCGTATCACACCACCTACAGCTGGCCAACCGATGCAGCGGGTGAAATCCGGTATGAAGGACAGCCCACAATCATTGTGCAGCCCGCCTGGAAGTTTGCTGGCGAAACCAATACCGGTGAGTTTGTCGAGTTCTTTGTGCAGGCTGTGCAGCCTGAATTTTTACAGCGGTAAGCAAAACAAACCGGGCAGAAACTGCCTGGAAGCCTCTGGGAGGTTGTCAGCTTATTAGCCAGAATGATGCGTGATACGTGATTAAAATTTACGTATCACGCATCATTTTTCAGGTTATACGGCCGTAAAACCTCCGCCACCAAATCTCCCAAATCTGCCACATTCAGCAGAGAGTTCTCCTTTTTTTCTCCGCGATCTCCGCGTTCTCTGCGGTTAGATAAGTTTTGCCAGTCAATCAGGCTGGCGGGGTGATTGACGGCTGGCACATTGATCATGGTAATTTGCTGCTGTGCACTCTGCCGTAGATGCCTTCCCAACAGGTTATGATACAATTGGCATTCACACTCTACTGGATTGTGCCGCTGCCTTGCCTGGGCACATTATTCATAACCATTCTTGGTGCAATATTTTGTGACTTGCTTGGGATTTAGGAGTTACTATGACCCAATTTGAAGGAACCCTCGGCGTGATAGATATTTCAACAACGGCCGTTACCACCATCGCCAGCCAGGCGATCAACCAATGTTATGGCGTGGTCGGTATGGCCAACAAAAATTTAGCCAACGGCATCGCCAATCTACTCTCCCGCGACAGCAAACGGGGCATCAACGTTACCATCGAAAAAGATGAAATCTCCATTGATGTCTATGTCATTGTGGAATACGGGGTTCGCATTCGGGCCGTGGCAGAAAGCATTCAACACACCGTAAAATTCCACGTAGAAAAAGCGCTGGGCATGACAGTTAATGAAGTGAACGTTTATGTTCAGGGTTTGCGCCTGGGCAAAGAAAATAGCTAATTACTCAATTACGCAACAACCCTTTTGTGATTAAGTAATTGGGTAATTGCGTCTTTCGGAGAATTTTTCGTGACACAAACCCACCCAACCGAGGCCACGCAAACAGCCCCGCCGCCTAAATGGCTGCAATGCAACGGCCGTCAACTACAAAAATTAGCTCAGGCGGCCCTTGTCTGGCTAGAACAGCATCATCAACACGTCAATGCGCTCAACGTTTTCCCTGTACCGGATGGGGATACCGGCACCAACATGCTGCTGACCATGCGCTCGGCATACGGCCGTATCCAAACCAACGACGATCCTCACGTGGGAAAAATGGCCGAACAGCTGGCCCACGGTGCCCTCATGGGGGCACGCGGCAACTCCGGCGTCATCCTCAGCCAGATTTGGCGCGGGCTGGCCAAAAGCCTCAAAGGCAAAGAAACGTTCGATGCCACCGATCTGGCCCACGCCCTGCAAGCCGCTTCCGATACCGCTTACGGCGGCGTCATGAAGCCGGTCGAAGGCACCATCCTCACGGTCATCCGTGAGGGAGCCAGCGAAGCCGCCGACGCCGCCAAAAAGAGCCTCGACCTCCGCTTTTTGCTAGAGCGTGTGCTGGAACGGTGCAAGCAGGCGCTGGAACGCACCCCAGACCAGTTGGCCATCCTCAAACAGGCGGGCGTGGTCGATTCTGGTGGGCAGGGTCTGGTCTATATTTTGGAAGGGATGCTGCGCTACGCGCATGGGCAAATGAATGGATTGAACATCTCTACCGCCCCCAGCAGCAACAACGTGGGTCCTCAATTCCAAATTTCCGCCCAGGAGCTGGCCATGCCAGACGGCGGCGCGATCGAAAATCCGTACGATGTGCAGTTCATTCTGCTGGGCAAAAATTTGAATGTCATCGAAGTGCGCCAACGCATCGATGCTATGGGAGACTCCACCGTGGTGGTAGGAGACGAAACCACCATCAAGGTGCATATTCACGTCAAGGATCCCGGCGTGCCGCTCTCCTACGGCATCAGCCTGGGGCACATCACCGATGTGGTGGTTGAAAATATGCAGATGCAGATGGAAGAGATTGTCCACACGCCGATGATGCCAACAATACCAACGGCCGTTCCCTTCATCAAAACCACCGTTCAGCCCGGCCAGATTGGCGTCGTCGCCGTCGCCGCCGGGGAAGGCCTGGCCGAAATCTTCCGCAGCATGGGCGTCTCCTACGTGGTCAGCGGCGGCCAAACCAACAATCCCAGCATCGAAGAGCTGTTCCAGGCCATTCAGGATGTACCTACCGACAAAGTTGTCATCCTGCCCAACAACAAAAACATCATCCTGGCCGCCGAAGCAGCCCGCGATCTCAGCCCCAAATATGTGTCCGTAGTGCCCACCAAAACCGCGCCGCAAGGACTTAGCGCTATGTTGGCCCTCAACCCAGATGGCGAGCTGGAAGAAACGGCCGCTGCCATGGCCGACGCCTCGCACCAGGTAGCCACTGGGGAAATCACCCGCGCCACCCGCAGCGTGACCCTGGACGGCGTAAATGTAAACGAAGGGGAATTTATTGGGCTGGTAAACGGCCGTTTATGCACTTCATCATCGGAATTAACGGCCGTACTCAACGCCGTGCTGGCCGCCATGGAAATGGAAGATCGCGAACTGCTCTCCATCTATTACGGTCAGGATATTTCCGAAGATGAAGCAGCCGAACTCGCCAGCCAGATCGAAGAACAGTACAAAGACGTTGAAATCGAGCTGCTGCCCGGTGGCCAACCGTACTACTTTTATATTCTAGGGGCAGAGTAATCATTCCTATGCGAAGTTCCTGAGGGTTTAAACCCTCAGGAACTTGTGCCGAAACTTCTCCATGAGCATCAAAATTGTCACCGACAGCGCCTGCGATGTGCCGCCCGAATTGGCCAACCAATTCGGTATTACCGTGGTGCCCGTCTACATCAACGTCGGCGAACGCAGCTACCTGGAAGGGGTTGAGATTACTCGCGACCAGTTCTATAGCAACCTGAGCCACTATGCCGACTATCCCACAACGGCCGCTCCGGCCGTAGGCACCTTTACCGGGTTGTATGAACAGCTCACCGCCGAAGGCGCAACCCAGATTTTATCCATGCACATCGCCCACGATCTGAGCGCCACCTACAACACCGCCCGCCTGGGGGCCGCCAACGCCAATTCCGCCCCCGTCACCCTGTTCGACACGCGGCAGATCACGTTGGGCGCAGGGCTGCTGGTGCTGCTGGCTGCCGAAGCCGCCGCTGCCGGGCAAAGCGTGGCACAAATCATGGCGATGCTGGATGAAAAGGTGCACCGCACCCGCGTCTTTGGCATGATCGATTCGCTGGAATCACTGCACCGCAGCGGGCGCGTCAGCTGGACGCAGTTTGGCATTGGCTCATTGCTACAGATCAAACCCATTATGATGATTGCCGACGGCGTGATTTCGGCAGCGGCCAAGGTGCGCACCCGCAAACGTGCCCTCACCCAGATGCTCAAAATGGTGGCCGAGTTGGCCCCGTTTGAGCGGTTGGCCATTATTCACGTCAATGCTCAGGACGCCGCTGAGGAACTGTATCAGTTGTCTGGCGACCTGTTTGCCAGCCTCGCCGAAGCCGCTCCGATGATTCAGGGCATCACCCCAGCCGTGGGCACTCATCTGGGGGTGGGGGCGGTGGGTTTTGCGGCCGTTTCGGCAGAGTTACCAGAGTAAAAAATCTATTTGATCTGCGTAATCCTTCGGCAAGCTCAGGACAAGTTCTGTGGTTTTTTCAGAGCACTCATCTTTCTTTATAGCCGTATATTTGATTAGAACTGATCCATTAGGATAAACTCTTTCGCATGAAAACAGCATTAAGCAGATTGCAACGTGTATTGGATTTAGAAGCCAGCCAGGGATATAAAAACAAATCTGTGGTTGGTGGCATTCGTCAGTTTGCCACGTTTTGGGTAGGCCAGGCACGCGAGGCGGCCCTAAGCGAAATGGACAAAGCGCTGGTAGAACAGGTGGCAGAAGTGCTGGCCGATTACGGCCGTCTTCCTGGTACCGAAGCACGAGCCAAAGCAATCAACCAGCTGCAAGCCAAACTCAATCAGCGCCAGGGCCAGGCAGACCCCACACCCGCCAAACCAGAAGGAACGGCCGTTTCCCAGCCAGCCAAACAACCCAAACCCGCGCCAACGGCCAGCCCGCCACAGCCCAAAGTGGCACCTGTACCACCCACAGCCCAAAACCGAGAGCCTGCCCCGCCGCCCGGAAAAAGTCAGAAGCCCGGAAAATGGGAGCGGCGCAGTGCAGCCCGCCAAACCGTTACGCCTGATCCTGAAGGGTTGGCCCAGCCAGTAACGGCCGTTCGCGGCATTGGTCCCAAACTGGCTGAACAGCTGGCCAAACTGGGTGCCACTACCCTCGAAGAGCTGCTCTACCTCTTCCCCCGCCGCTTCGACGACTACACCCTCATGAAGCCAATCCACAAGCTGATCTACGGCGAAACCGTTACCGTCATCGGCACCATCTGGGAAACCCGCGCCCGCCGCAGCCGGGGCAACCAGATCATCGTCCAATCCACCATCAGCGACGGCACCGGCCAGGTTCAGGCCACCTGGTTTAATCAGCAGTGGCTGGCCAACAAGCTCAAAGCCGGCATGCAAATTGTCATCAGCGGCAAAGTGGAGCAATATTTGGGCCGCCCCGTCTTTAATTCGCCAGAGTGGGAGCCGGTCGAGCTGGATCCGCTGCGCACCCGGCGCATCGTGCCCATCTACCCACTGACGCAAGGGCTGAGCAGCAACCGGATGCGCGATATTATGCGCGGCGTTGTTGACCATTGGGCCGCCCGCGTCCCAGACCCCCTGCCCATCGGCGTGCGCCAGCGGCAAAAACTGGAATCCTTGCCTGAAGCGCTGCAACAGCACCATTTCCCAGACAGCCAACACGCCCTGCACGAAGCCCGTCGCCGCCTTATTTTCGATGAGCTGTTCTTGCTCCAGCTGGGCATGCAGAACTTTCGGCGCGAGTGGCAGTCACAGCCGGGCGTGGCGATTGGGGTGGATACGGCCGTTCTCAACCAATTCCAGGAAAGCCTGCCCTACACCCTCACTGCCGCCCAGCAGCGCATCATCCAGGAAATTGCCGATGATTTGGCCAAAAATATTCCCATGAATCGCCTGCTGCAAGGGGATGTCGGCGCAGGCAAAACCGTTGTGGCCGCTGCCGCCCTGGTGCTGGTGGCCAAAGCTGGCTACCAAACCGCCCTCATGGCCCCCACCGAAATTCTGGCCGAGCAGCATTTTAACGGCCTGAAACCGCTGCTAGAGCCATTGGGACTGCGGCTGTGCCTGCTCACTGGCAGCACATCTGCCGCAGAAAAAACCCGCATTTACGACGAGCTGTCCAATGATCAGATCGATCTCGCCATCGGCACCCATGCCCTCATTCAGGAAAACGTTACGTTTAGCAATCTGGCCTTAACCATTGTGGACGAGCAGCATCGCTTTGGCGTCGATCAGCGCCAGGCACTGCGCGACAAAGGGCCAGAAAACGGCAGCCACAGCCCGCACCTGCTCACCATGAGCGCCACCCCCATCCCCCGTTCGCTGGCCCTGTCGCTCTACGGCGATCTGGACCTCTCCATTCTGGACGAAATGCCGCCCGGTCGGCAGGAGATTACCACCCGCTGGATTCGCACGCGGGAGCGAGAACGGGCCTACGCCTTCATCCGCAAGCAGGTAACAGACGGCCGTCAGGCATACATCATCTACCCCCTGGTAGAAGAGTCCGACAAGGTAGATGCCAAAGCGGCCGTAGAAGAACATGCCCGGCTGCAAAACATGGTTTTCCCCGATTTGCAGGTGGGGTTGATACACGGCCGTTTAAGCAGCCGCGAAAAAGAAAGCGTCATGCGCGACTTTTACGAAGGCAGATTACAAATCCTCGTTTCCACCTCCGTCATCGAAGTGGGGGTTGATGTGCCCAACAGCACCGTCATGCTCATCGACGGAGCCAACCGCTTTGGCCTGGCCCAGCTGCACCAGTTCCGGGGGCGTGTCGGGCGCGGGGCACATAAATCGTACTGTATCCTTGTCGCCGATACCGACACGCCAGACGCCACCGAACGGTTGGAAGCCCTTACCCAAACCAACGATGGCTTTGCTCTGGCCGAAAAAGATTTGGAAATTCGGGGGCCAGGTGAATTTTTCGGCCGTCGCCAAAGCGGCCTGCCCGAACTAAAGCTGGCCTCTTTGCTAGATATGGACATGCTAAAAATTGCCCAAAGCGAAGCGCAAAAGATCGCCGAAGCAGACCCGAACCTGGAGCTGCCAGAGCACCAACAGCTGCGCCAGCGCGTCGCCCGTTTCTGGCAAAACGCAGGAGATGCGAGTTAGTTTTAGTGGCTAGTGGCTGGTCACTAGCCACTAACCACTATTTGTCTATACCCCAGGAGAAACCACTTGATTACAGCACTTTACACAGGCACCTTCGATCCAGTTCACTACGGTCATCTCGATTTGATCACACGCGGGGCAGGTCTGTTTGATAAACTGATCGTCGCCGTGTACGACCACAAGATTCCCACAAAATCACTGCTCTTTTCCGTCGCCGAACGGGTTCAGATGATTGAAGAAGCATTAGCAGATAACAAACCAGCCAATACCATCATCACCAGCTTCAGCGGTCTGGCCGTCGATTTTGCCCGCAAGATGGACGCTGCCGTCTTTGTGCGTGGTCTGCGCGTTTTTTCTGATTTTGAATTTGAGTTTCGCCTGGCCCTGGCCAACAAGCGCCTTGCCCCAGAAATTGAAACCATCAGCCTGATCACCCACGAAGACCACACCTTTTTAAGCGGCACTACCGTGCGGGAAATCGCGTCACTGGGGGGAGATGTCAGCACCATGGTGCCCCCCAATGTAGCCAGGGCATTGTACAATCGCTTCAACGGCAATGAAGCGAAACCATTTAGCAGACCTGTGCCATTGCGTGATTGATCGTTTAGCCACTATAATATTCGCGATTTGGTAACTAAAAAACGCTTCTTCGTGAAGAAAATGGGATAAAAGCATGGATATTCAACATTTGGTCGATCGTCTGGAACAAGCTCTCAATGACAGCCCGCGCATACCGCTGAGCGCGAATCTCATTGTGAATGAAGATCGCATCTTTGGCATTATCGACCAAATGCGCGTTGCCGTCCCCGAAGAAGTGAAGCGGGCTAATCGTATCGAGGCGGAAAAAGACCGCATTCTGGCCCAGGCCAAAGAAGAAGCAGAGCGCATTCGCGAGCTGGCCAAGCAGGAAGCGGGCGAATTGGTGAAGCGGGATGCCATCACTATCTCTTCGCAACAGCGGGCAGACAACATTTTAGAACGCGCCCGCCGGGACGCCGATGCGCTGCGCCACGACGCCGATGCCTACGTGATGGAAGTGCTGGTGAAGCTGGAAGAAGATTTGCTGCGCTCCCTATCTGTCGTACGCAACGGGCTTAACAAGGTTCAGCGTGAGCAAGAATCGGCCAATATGTCAGGGGCAGATTAGTCGCTTCGGTACGCATCAGCAGGAAGCCGCTCACCGCCAGAGTACCAGGCTGGCAAACGGTCTCCACTTTTCCGCGAGTAAACCCCCACGCTAATTGATTCTTTGCCCAATTCCACATGATCCGCAAGCAAAAAACGGTATTCCAGAATGCGATCACCCTGCCCAGGAACGGTTAGCGGCAGCAAGCCCAACCAGAAGTCGCCATCTGCCTGGGCGCTCGGCGGCGTGTCGGGCAGGCCCAAATGCAGGAAAATGGTCAGATCGTCGTCAACGGCCGTTAAATAACGCCAAACCAACGTCACCACAATCTGATCAGTTTCCTGACGATACGTCTTCTCTTCCAAACAAAGCATATCGTCGAAAATAACCAGGCAGTGGCTCTTGCCCTGGCCCTGCATGGCGCGCCCAGCCTGCTGCAAAACAAAAGTTCCATCGGAACCAGCCTGCACAAGGTTGACCGTGACGTCATAGGCAGTGGCTTCATAAAGCGCTTGCGCGCTGTAAATAAGGCCACGGGTATCGATCTCATAAGGGCCTGCCAGGCGCTGCGCGGTTCCCACCCAAGGCAGGCTCACCGCCTCGATTTGCGGCTGAACGCCCATCACCAACCGGGGGAAATCGCTCAGCGTCTGCACCACCGGGGCGAGGGTGACGCCCCAATACCCCAAGGGATAAAACGGCCGTTTTAACTTGTACCGATCCGGATAATTCACGTAGAGCTGCGGGTATGGCTCCTCGGCGCTGAGCGAAATCATCGCAGTCTGGAGGGCGGTGCCGCTTCGCCACATCTCCTGCTGGATCAGAATCAACCAGACGCTTTGCACCACAATCAGCAACAGGGCAAGCTGGCTCAACACACGGAGCGACCGGCGCTCACCGGTAAGGGTTACGGCCCAGATGAGGCTGATGCCCGGTGCCGCCACATAAGCCAGCCGGGGTGCCAGGTTGATGTAGCTGTAAGGCAGCCCGATCAGCGCAGGCAGCATCCCCAAAATGGCCCACACCACCGCCAGCAGCGCGAAACGGCCGTATCCCCTCAACACCGCAATCCCCACCAAAATCGTCAACACCCCAATGGTTAACACCAGGATGGCTGCCACCTGAACCACCTCATCCGCCGCATAGCCAGTGGGACGCCCCAGCAACGGATAGATAACGGCTTGCAGCAGATAACCAACAACCCGCGCCTCAAGGCCCAAAACGGTAACGCCGGTCTGACGCGGCATGGCTAACCAGAACAGTGTGTAAACGGCCGCTACCAACGGGTAAAGCGCGGCGCTCCATACCCACCGATTCTGCCGCCAGGATTGCAGATCAATGCTGGGGCTGTTTTTTCTGCCAGCAGCCGTCCACAGCAGCAGCAGCGGCACCAGAGACATAGGCACCGTGCTTTCCTGAACGGTAAGCGCTAAGAGATAAAGGAGAATGCTCGCAGCCAGGGGCTGCCACTTTCGCCTCTGGACCACGTGCACATAGGCCGCCCAGGCACCAAGCTGCAAGGTGGTTGCCATGGGGTGCTGCGCCTGCGTCCACACAACAGCCTGCTGGGAAAACGGGTGCAGCGCAAACAAAATTGCCGCAGCAGAAGCGATGCTTCGCCGCAGTCCAAGCCGTCGCGCCAGGGCATAAAGCAAGGCGATATTCAACAGGTGCCACCCCAGCTGGGCCGCGTGGTGGGGCAAGGCATTAAAATAGCCGTTTGCGCCAGCAAACAGCCGGTTGTAAATCATTACCCCTGGGCGGAAAAAGTGGAAATCGGGAATCGGTTGCAGCAGCGCCACTACAGGACGGTCCAGCAGGCGGCTAAAAAACAAGGGATCATCCCAGACGTAGCCAAAGTGAAGGCTTGCACGATACAGCCAGGCTGTTAGCAGCAAAAGTAAAACCAAAAGAATTTGGTTACGGCGCATAGTAAGCAAAGTGTATCATTCCAGGCAAGGGCGTCAATCTTTCCAAACGGCAGGGAAACGGCCGTTTCCCCCACAAAAATTATTCTTGACAGCCAGACAGCGAAGGCTATAATTGCCAGTCGCGGCTCATTTGCCGCTTGTTTTTTGTTGAGCAGTAAAATCAATAGCAGACAGTTGTCTGAAAACTGGCAAATTGTCTGAATCTAGTTAGAGAGGATGTTGTCATGGGTGCTGTACCAAAGCGAAGAATTTCCAAAGCACGTCGCGATCGGCGGCGGACACACGATTCCATTCAGACATTTCATCTGGTGGAATGCCCGGATTGCGGCAAGATGAAGCGCTCTCACCGTGTTTGCCTGGAGTGTGGCAAATACAATGGTCGCCAAATTTTGCCATCTGCTGAAGCATAATTTGTGGGAAAGAGGCCGTATTATGCGGCCTTTATCTTTTTTTACCTCATTTATTTTGGACATTATCAAGTGAGCAGTGCATATCTTTTCCCTGGACAAGGGTCACAGCACGTGGGCATGGGGTTGGAACTTTACCAAAACACCCCGGAGGCGCGTGCTGTTTTTGATCAAGCGGATGAGCAGCTAGGCTTCTCTCTTTCTGCCATTTGCTTTGAAGGGCCAGACGAGATACTCACCGACACCGTGAACCAGCAGCCGGCGCTCTTTGTCACCAGCCTGGCGATGTGGCAGCGAATGCAGGCGCAGGGGTGGCACATGCCCGCCTACATGGCGGGGCACAGCCTGGGCGAGCTTTCGGCGCTTACGGCGGCTGGCGCGCTCACTATGGCCGACGGGCTGCGGCTGGTGCGGCAGCGCGGCGAATTGATGAAGGCGGCAGGCGAGCGGGAACCAGGTGCCATGGCGGCCATTTTGGCGTTGGACATCCCCACCGTGAAAGCAATTTGCGAACAGGCGAGTGAGGAAAACGGCCGTTCCGTTCAAATAGCCAATGATAACTGCCCCGGACAGGTGGTCATTTCCGGTGATGAAGCTGCCCTGACCCGCGCCATAGACCTGGCCCAAGCGGCCAACGCCCGCAAAGTGGTTAAGCTGCCCATCACCATTGCCGCCCACTCTAAATTAATGGCCTCGGCCGCTGAGGCGTTTGCCCAGGCTGTGGATGCCACGCCGATTCAGGTGCCCAGCGTGCCCGTCATTGGCAACGTCACTGCCCAGCCGCTCACCACCGCAGACCAGATTCGGGATGAACTCAAAGCGCAGCTCACTTCAGGCGTTGCCTGGACCGATTCGATGACCTATTTGTTGGGGCAAGCGGTAGACAGCTTTGTAGAAGTTGGCCCTGGCGATACGCTGCTCAGCTTCATCAAGCGCATCGACCGCCGGGCCAATCGGGTAAAATTGACTTTTGGCGAAAATCTATAAGGAACCGCGAAGGGCGCGAAGCACGCAAAGAAAAAATACAAAAACTTTGCGCCCTCTGCGTTCTTTGCGGTGAAAAAAGGGAGGAAGGGTTGTGTCTTTGTTAGCAGGGAAAGTTGCAGTGGTGACGGGGGCGTCTCGCGGGATTGGCCGGGCTATTGCCGAAGATTTGGCGGCGCACGGGGCCAGAGTGGTCATCAATTACAATGCCAGCAGCGCGGCGGCGGAAGAAGTGGTGGCGGCAATTCAGGCAGCAGGTGGGCAAGCAACGGCCGTTCAGGCCGATGTCTCCCAATTTGAAGCGGCCCAAACCCTCATCAAAACCGCCATCGACACCTACGGGCAAATTGATATCCTGGTAAACAACGCAGGCACGACCCGCGACACGCTGCTGCTCTCCATGAAGGAAGAGCAGTGGGACACGGTGGTTGATACCAACCTGAAGAGCGTGTTCAACTGCTGCAAAGCGGCCGTTCGTCCTATGATGCGCCGGAAGCAAGGCGGCCGTATCATTAATATCTCCTCCGTGGTGGCCTTGATCGGGCAAGGTGGGCAAACCAACTACGCCGCCTCCAAAGCCGGGATAATCGGTTTTTCAAAATCATTGGCCAAAGAGATTGGTTCCCGCGAGATTACCGTTAACGTCATCACGCCAGGTTTTTTCCCCACTGCCCTTACTGAGGTGCTAGATGATGAAATTGTCAACGAATCCAAAAAACTGATTCCGCTGGGTCGTTGGGGAAAATTGCCAGAGGTGGCTTATCTGGTATCATTTTTAGCATCAGATAAAGCGGCTTACCTGACGGGTCAGGTTATCAGCGTGGATGGCGGCCTTGCCATGTAGCCGCAGCTGAATCAGCTGCGTTGGGTTCGATTTTGAACCAAGAGCCTATTGATTATAAAAAGGGAGCAAACAATAATGGATAATGTACAAGAAAGCATTGGCCGTATCGAAGTTGCCCCGGAAGTATTGGTGACGATTGCCCATTTTGCCAGCCTGCGGATTGAGGGGGTGGCCAAAATGGCCGCCATTCCCTCCGATGTGGCTCGCCTTTTTCGTCGCGAATCACGCCAGACGGGTATCTTGCTCAATTTGACCGACGACAATAAGGTTAAATTTGATATTTACGTTATAATGAGTCCGCACGTGAACATTATGGAGACCAGCAGACGTTTGCAAACGGCCGTAGCCGAAGCCATCGATACAATGGTTGGGATTTCTGTGGAAGCTGTCAACGTGCATGTTGAAGATGTTGTCTATACCCAGGATGAATCGACCAACTAAGTTCCTGACTATCGGTGAAATCGTCGGTTAATTATGAAAACAAGACGTCGCGCCCGGCGCGTAACACTGGAAACGCTTTACGAATACGATATTGCCAACCACCCACCGGGTGAAGTCCTAGAGCGGCGTCTGTTGGAAAACCCGATGGAAACGACGGGCGTTGAGTTTGCTTCACGCCTCATCCAGGGCGTCATCCAAAACCAGGAAGAGATGGACACCCTCATTGCCCGGTACGCCCCTGAATGGCCGCTGGACCAGATGGCCGTCATCGACCGCAACATCCTCCGTATTGCTATATTTGAATTCTTAATTGAAGCTGAAACTCCCGTAAAAGTTGCCATTAATGAAGCCGTCGAGCTGGCCAAAACATATGGCTCAGACAGCGCCCCCCGTTTTATCAACGGCGTACTTGGCACGCTAGCCGATCATATTCCCGAACTAAAAGAACATTTTCTGCCATTGCCGGTTCTCGAATAACCCCCCTTGAGTCATGACCACCACTGTTTGTCACGATATGTACGGCAATGCGGTTCCGGTAGCCCCGGAAACGATCACGTTTCGCCCTGCTGTTTATGGCATTTTCATTGAAAACAGCCAGGTTTTGCTGCAAAAACAGCCGCAAACCGGGTTGTGGCATCCACCTGGCACCATTTTGGCAGCCAGCGACACGCCCACCCAGGTCATTCGCCATTATTTTCGGCAGCTCACCGGCCTGACGCTGGTCATTGGTTCGCTTCTATTTGTAGAGGATCAATATTTTATTGATGAGGAACGGCGGGCATGGAAACTTTCGGTGCTGTATTATGGGTTGGAACGGCCGTTAGCCGCCGCCCCCCTCACCGAAGCGGCAGAAGCCAGCCAAATCGAGTGGGTTCCCCTCACCGACCTCCCGCGCGAACAGTTCCAGTTTGGTTATGAAGCCGTGCAGGCTGGCAAATTGCAGCAGAAGCTGTAACGGCCGTATCACCCGTGTAAATCTGTGCAACCCGTGGCAAAAAAACACCCCAACCTTGACACGCTTCCCACCCAGTGCTATCATGCGCCCATCATGAACCAGCAGCGATTTTTTAGCTTCTTCTTTTTTACCGACACCCGCGCCGCGTTTGCGCCGGAGGTTCGTTCTGCCTGAGAAGAAGCAGTAGCAAAAAACGAACTCACTCTGAAAGACGCGGCCAACTCCGCGTCTTTTTTTGTGTCTTTGAGCAAGAACCGTTAAACTTTTCGTTTGGAATTATTAGCCACAGAGTGCACAGAGATTTGAGAGGTATTTAAAGCAAAATCTGTGAAAATCTGCGTAATCTGTGGATAAAAAACAATATCTTAGGAAGTTTATTATGCTAGACCAACTGGAATCATTGTATGAAGCATCACTGGCCAAGCTGGAAGGCGTGGACAGTACGGCCGTACTCGAAGCCTGGTACCGCGACACGCTGGGCCGTAAAGGCAGCATCTACCTGCTCACCCGCCAGGTAGGCCAGCTTAGCGCCGACGAACGGCCGATTTTTGGCAAGCGCATCAACGTCGTCAAAAGTGAGCTGGAAGCGGCCTACGAAGCGCGGCTGGCCGAGCTGAAAGCCACCGAACTGGCCGACAAGATCGCCAGCTCGGCCATTGATGTGACCTTGCCGGGACGGCCGTTAACCAGCGGCGGCCTGCACATCATCACCCAAACCCTGCGCGACATCTACCGCATCTTCGGCGATATGGGCTTCCAGATTTACCGCTCGCCCGATGTGGAAACCGACGCCTACAACTTCGAGCTGCTTAACTTCCCACCGCACCACCCGGCACGGGAAATGCAAGACAGCTTCTACACCGAAAACCCGGATGTGATCCTGCGCACCCACACCAGCGCCGGGCAAATCCGCGCCATGCGTGAGTATTATCCCGAACCGGTGCGCGTCATTCTGCCCGGCATGTGCTACCGCAACGAGCAAATCACCACCCGCAGCAGCATCCAATTCACCCAGGTGGAAGGGCTGGCCGTGGGCACCAACATCACCTTTGCCGACCTCAAAGGCACGCTCACCGAGTTTGCCCGCCGCCTGTTTGGGGCCGACCGGCAAACCCGCTTCCGAGCCAGCTACTTTCCCTTCACCGAACCTAGCGCGGAAATGGACGTCACCTGCTTTCTGTGCGATGGCAAGGGATGCCAGGTGTGTAAGCAAACCGGCTGGCTGGAGATTTTAGGCAGCGGTATGGTACACCCCACTGTTTTGCGCAACGGCGGCTACGATCCAGAGGTGTACACTGGCTTCGCCTTCGGCATGGGGCCAGAACGCGTTGCCATGCTCAAATACGGCATCGACGACATTCGGCAGTTTTGGAACAACGATTTGCGGTTTTTGAAGCAGTTTTAACGGCCGTTTATCCGAGCAGCGCCAACCAAAATGTACTTTTCAGCCGAAGCAAAAAGTGAATTAAAACGATTGGCGCTGCTCTTAACAATTTTTATTGTCTTGAGCGGAACCTACAGCCTGGTAACCCCGCTCTTTGAAGCACCGGATGAAAAAGCACATTTACAATTTATTAGCTGGTTAGCCCAGGGAAATCCTCTGCCCAACATTGAGACAGATCTGGCCAAAGTGAGCCACGAAATCGGGCAGCCGCCCCTGTATTACGGCCTGCTTGCCCCGGTTGCGGCCCAACTCGATTTGAGTGATATGGACAGCATTGCCCCAGTCAACCGCCACTGGCGTTCGGGCGCGGGCAGCAACGTTCACTTCCACAGCGAGGCCGAGCAGTTCCCTTACAGGGGAACAGCTTTTGCCGTGCGCCTGCTGCGCCTCTTCTCCGTAGTCTTGGGTAGTATCACCGTGGTCGCCACTTATGGCCTGGCACGCCTGTTTTCACCCCGCATTGCCTTTACTGCCGCAATGTTGGTCGCCTTTAACCCGCAGTTTTTGTTCATGAGCGGCGTGATCAACAACGACAACCTGGTAACAGCCCTGAGTGCCCTGGCCTTGCTGCTGCTGCTAAAACTCATGACCAATCCCGCCCCACGTGCCTGGCACTACTTATTGTTGGGCGGCGTTTGGGGATTGGCAACACTGTCTAAACTCACCGGGGCTGGTCTGGGTGTTGTAATTGTTATTGGGTTAGGCATAACCGCCTGGCGCCGCCGCCAATGGCAGCCCTTACTGCTGGGTGGCGCGCTGGCAGGCACAGCCATGCTGCTGATTTCTGGCTGGTGGTTTTGGCGCAACTGGGTTTTGTATGGCGATCCGCTGGCCTGGGAGGCGTTTTTGCTGGCCAATGTCAACGTGTTACGCACAGTGCCTCTTCGCTGGGGCGAAGCGGTGCAGTTCTCCTTCTTCTTGACCAAATCTTTTTGGGCAATGTTTAACTACGGTATACCGGCTCCTGACCTTTTTTACTGGTTCACTAACGTGCTAATGCTGGTGATTGTGGTCGGCCTTATTCTAGGGCTCTGGTCTGGCAAGCTGCATCGCTCCCGGCAAGCCTACTTGCTCATCCCGCTATTGGTCTGGGGCGGGGTGGTGTACGTGGCTCTGCTGCGCTGGATGCGCCTGATTGTACAAACGGATCAAGGCCGCCTGATTTTTCCAGTCATTGCTGGATTGGCGCTCTTTGGTGCCATTGGCCTTCATGCGTTTCAGCGGCGCTGGATTCCGCTAACGGCCGTTACTCTCCTGGCGATCTGGGCCGCCATCTTGCCTGTGTACACCATTCAGCAGGCATTTGCCACGCCGCCCTCCCTGGCCGAAGATGCCGCCATCCCATCCCCGCAAGACGTGCTGTTTGGCGAGCAAATTGCGCTGTTGGGGTATGAAGTGACGCCGGTGGTAGATGTGGGCCAAACATTACAGGTCAGCCTGTTTTGGGAAGGTAGACAGCCGATGCAGGAGAGTTACGTCGTGGCACTCAGACTTTTAGATTTGGATGGCGCGGTTATCGCCGGGATGGATGCGCTGCCCTACCAAAGCCGCTACCAAACACCCGTCTGGCCCGTGCAACGGCCGTTTCAAGACACCTATCATCTGCCCATCCCAGAAACGGCCGAACCCGGCCTGGCCACCTTTGCCATCACGCTCTACCCGTGGCGGCAAACAGAAAGCCCCCTGCCGGTGTTGGTGAATGGCCAACCGGTTGGGCCAGGCGTCAACCTGACGACAGTTAAAATTAGAGGCGAAGCTCAGATTGACCAGGAGCCAGAAAACAGTGTCCAAATCGATTTTGGGCAACAGCTCCACCTTTTTGGGTACGATGCCCCAACTGAAATCACCGGTTCACAGCTTGCCGTCACTTTGTACTGGCAGGCTGTGGAACCAGATGGACAAAATTACACCATCTTTATGCATCTGGTTGACAATCAGGGCAATCTTGTGGCTCAGGCAGATGGACCGCCGCAAAACGGCCGTTACCCTACCGCCCTCATGGAACCCGGGGAACAAATTCTGGATAAACACCTGTTTACCCTTCCAGAAGATATACCAGGCGGTGCGTATCAAATTTTAATGGGCGTTTATCATCCAGAAACCGGCACGCGCCTACCAGCAGTAAATACAAACAACGAACGGTTTCCCAATGACGCCGTTCCTTTGCAAAAAGTAATCATCATCCCTTAAAAAGGTTTAAACATTATGCTAGTACCACTCTCATGGCTTAAAGATTTTGTTACGATTGATAAACCCGTTGAGCAGGTAGACCGCCTGCTGACCAACGCCGGTTTGGAAGTAAAAACCATCGAATATATCGGCATTCCCGGTGCGGCGCTGGAATGGGACCGCGAACTTGTTTTGCTGGCCCACCTGCTCAGGGTGGAGCAGCATCCCAACGCCGACAAGCTGGTGCTGGCGACGGTGGACTACGGCAACGGCCGTTCCAAAACTGTCGTCACCGGCGCACCCAATTTGTTCCAATATTTAGAGCAGGGGGATGTAAGCAGCTTGCAGCTCTACTCCCCTTTAGCTTTGGAAGGGTCAACGTTGTACGATGGGCACAAAGACGGCCGTGTCCTCGCCAGGCTCAAAGGGCGTGAACTGCGCGGCATCTACAACGACGCCATGCTCTGCTCCGAGAAAGAGCTGGGCATCAGCGAAGAGCATGAAGGCATCATCCTCATACAAAAGGACGCCCATTCGCCCGACTACCAGGCCGGCACGCCGCTGCAAGACGTGCTGGGCGACGCCGTGCTGGAAATTGACATCATCCCCAACATTGCTCGCTGCGCTTCGATGGTGGGCGTGGCCCGCGAATACGCTGCCCTGACCAACCAGCCGGTCCGCTACCCGGATTACACGGTTGTGATGGAGGGGGCGTCGGCGGACGGCCGTATCATCCTCAGCACCGAAAACCCGGACCTCAACCCTCGCTTTGTTGGCTACATCATCGAAGGGGTGCAGCAAATCGCAAGCCCGTACTGGATGCAGTACCGCCTGCGCCTGGCCGGGCAGCGCCCCATCAACGTCGTGGTAGACATCTCCAACTACGTCATGCTGGAGATGGGTCAGCCCAACCACACCTTCGACTACGACTTCCTGCGCCAACGCGCCGACCAGTACAATCCCGGCGGCCCCATCCAGATCATCACCCGCCTGCCCCACGACGGTGAAACGCTCACCACGCTAGACGGCATCAGCCACAAGCTGGAGCCATACAGCATCCTTGTCACCGATCCGCTGGGCAACCTGAGTTTGGGCGGCGTCATGGGTGGCGAAGACAGTGAAATCAAGCCGGAGACGCAAAACGTCTTCCTGGAAGCAGCCGCCTGGAACTTCATCAACATCCGCCGTACCTCTACCAAATTAGGCATTCACACCGACGCCGCCTTCCGCTTCAGCCGGGGCGTGCATCCCAGCCAGGCCATTCTGGGCGTTCAGCGCGGCATCGAATTGATGCGGCAGACCGGCGGCGGTCAGATCGCGGCGGGCGTGATTGACGACTATCCGCTGAAACCGGAAACCGTCACCGTTGACCTGCATATCAGCGAAGTGGAGCGTTTGCTGGGCATGGCGTTCTCGGTGGAGGACGCGGCAGCTA
>JBGTCV010000101.1:0-59227 GCA_041748655.1 Promineifilaceae bacterium (SeqCode)
GTCAAGGTCCATTAACCCCATCGCTTTGGTCAAAGCTTTATGGGCATGCACGTCTTCTAATGTCGCTTCTATACTCTTTGCCATTTTTCGTTTTTGGCCAATTTTACCACTTCACCACACAAAACCTCAGAGAACCAAAAAACTTTCGGTCAGCTGGCTGATTAACGAGATGCTCCTACTCAAATCTCATTGTGCAGCTTCAAGGCCATTTCATAGGGTTCGCGCAAGTCAACGCCAACATCCATTGTCGGTTCAATATCCTTGAAACCAACGTACATCAGACACACCAGTTGGAGTCCCGAGAATTGTTCGCCTGGGATGGTTTTTAAAATGTATTTCTGATCGGGTGAGGCATAATCGAGGCCACCTTGACCGATGAAGGCGATTTCGGAGACGATGGCCATGATCTCTTCCCGCGTCATCACGTCGAAGCGCTGCAAGGCGCTAAGACAATACATCGCGGCAGCGGGTGCTTTGGTCTTGAGGAGGTCTTCATTGGTGACACCGCCCCCACCTTCTTCCGGCGCCAGCTTTTTGTCAGGCTGCCAATCGTACCAATCTTGCAGCCGTAGCTCTGCGGCGATGGCATCAACCAGGTCGTATTCTTCACCTGGTTGCAAGTTGTCCTTAACATCCAGCCAGAGCGAGAACAGTTTACGGCCGTCACGCAGGAAGCGGGTCGATTCATAATCGCTGGCGTAGTTGGTAACGCCACCTAAAAGATGATCCGTAAACAGCGCGTAGGCGGCATTCATGGCAAGATTGGCATTGTAGATGAGTCGGGGTGTGATTTGCTTGACCTGCGAATCATTGAGAACCGCAAGATTTTCTTTATGGGTGTGGGCCAGCGAGACAAACTGGGTGGGGCGCAATTCCGGGCACGTTGTGTGAAGACGGTGCTCAATCACCATGTCCAGGGGTAGATTGAATAGTTGGTTGGTCAGGCCACTGATAATGCGCTCGATGAAGGTGTCCAGCATATTCCCCAGCGCACCAGAGCGTTTTAAGAGACTCACATCGCTGAGGATGGCATCCTGGGCGGCTTTGCGCGTGGTGTCGTTGGTGATGAAAAAACGGTTGTTGTCTGCCTGGCGAGCCTCGGTTTCCAAGACAATGTGTTCCAGTTCATGGGCTAACAGATGCGGCGTGATGGCTGGATTGAGTTCCTTGTAACGCACGATGTGGCTGGAACGGCCGTGGTGCCAGGCAATCTCGGCTTTGGCGTTGCCCATTGTGTCGATAGCGGGGTCGGCCACCAGCTCAATTTCTACTTCTGTGCTTTGTTCAATGTCTTCGCGCAACTGCCGCACTTGCGTCATGAAACGCTCTGATTCAGCTTGTGCCAGCTCCTGGTTTGCTGATCGATACAAACCCCAGATTTCTTGATAGACGCGTTCAGAGCGGATATCGGCCGTCTCTGGCTGCTCAAATAACGTGTCCAGGACTTCGATGGCTTGCTGATATTGCTGTTGCTGATAATGAACCAGGGCCAAACCTAAACCGGCGTTGGGATACCCTGAATCCACCGCAAGGGCTTTGTGGAAATACGCTTTGGCCGATTCAAATTCTCCCCTTTTGGCCAAAGTCGAAGCGTAGTTTGACAAAATGTAGGGATCATCGGGCGATTGCTCGGCAGCGGATAAGAAGAGACGTTCCGCTGTAGCTGGCTCTGCTTTATGCTGAAAATAGATATTGCCCATCAGGAGGAGGCTGTAGGCATCGTGGGGATTCAGGCGAAGGGCATGCAGGATATGGGTTAATGCCTCAGCGACTTCTCCCGATTCCAGATGCGCCATGCCAAGATTGCGATGGGCATCAACGTTATCTGGCTGATGCTGCAAGACGGAACTGAAATATTTGATGGCCTGAGAATAACGGCCGCGAGAGGCTTCGTTTGTGGCTTTTTCAAACAGTTTGCGGGAGTGTTTGGTTGGCTGGGTTTCGACGTTGATTTGGATGACGGCCGTATCGTCTGAAACAGTTACATCTGGTTCCGTGCCCAGAAAAGCATAAGCTTCTTTGAGGCGAGAAATGATCTCCGCTTCAGGCAGTGTTTTAAAATCCGGTTGATTATCAATGTCGATAATGATGTCCGCTAAGGGTAATGTGACAGTGAGCAAAAGAGCTAATCCTGTTTAATTTCGTTTGAATCTATTTTCTTGAATTTTTGATGCTCGGCAACACAAATTATTCAGAGTGAAATCCGCGCAAACAGATTATATGTGATCTAGACCCATATCGCACGATTGTACGGGATATGGCTAACAGATTATTTCGGGGTTGAATTGGATAACCGAATTATATTATCGTTTAGATGATTAATTCATTCTATGCCAGAACGCGGAAAACCAAGACCAGATTGGGCTGAAAAAGACCGTGAACAGGATATGGCCCTCATCCAGGACAATGCAGAAATTTTCCAAATTGCTTCGTCCAGCGCTTTTGCTGAAATAGGTCGGGGTGCTGTTGTCGTGGAAACCACAATTCTGGATGAAGATGAATGGCATCCCTTTGCTTATTATCCGCAAGCGGTTGTTGAGCTTGATTTTGATGAAGATACCCAGCGCATGGTGCAGGAGTATGAGCCGTTCGAGGAGTTTGTGATTGTTTTTCTGAAACCTGAAGAGCGTACAAGCACTTATCGCATACGCACGATTATACATGATTCACAGAGGTAAGCCGTTGCCTCCTATACGGCCGTTCCGTCGTCTCGCAAGCTCCGACACGGCTGCGGCCGTATGGAGCCTCTTAGCGACGGCTGGCGAACGGGCAGCCTGGCTGCCTTTGTCGGCAACAGGTTATCACAGGGCATATATGGATAAAAGCCAGGTCACGCCTGGCTTTTGCTTTTAGAGTCAAGGTGTTCTCACCAATTTCCAAATTCCGTTCCCTGGCCTCCGCGAATTTGGAAATTGCCTCCGCTCCACCTTGACCAAACCCTGTGTTTTCAGTGCCGCAAACAAAGGCATTTTATGGGTTCGCCGGTTTTAAGTGGAGGCAAAAAAATGATGAGTGAATTGGAAACGGCCGTTCAGAAAAAGGTTGAGAAAAGAATTGAAGCGTACAACAAACGTTACTTTACCCCGTCAAAAGTGACCATTCGCCGTTGGCAGGCCCAGGCCAAGCAGGAACTGGATAGGAAAAACCAGCTGGCCTTGCCGCTTGTTTTTAAAAAAGGATAGGTTTGCCGCCGTCCTTAAATAAGTAAATGCCCATATGGTGAAAAAGTTAGGCGAAAAGTTTGTCTAATTGGGTCTTATGCTAGTTCCACAATCAGTAATTATATTTGGATATATAACAGAACAGGCTGGCAGCTAACACCGCCAGCCTGTCTTTTTACTTATCTACGCCCACGAACTTTCTAAGGCGTATCAACACGGACGATGGTCGGGTCGGGCAGGCCGCTAACGCCGCTATAAGCGACACTGCCAAGATACTTGGTGGCCGGAGCCAAACCACTGAAAGTCAGGTCGATCGTGCCTGTGGTGCCAATCACGGCTGATGCTGGCGCACTAACCGCCATATTACCGGCATCAGTCGAGTCAAGTAACCAGGTGTACAAGGCGAACGGGCTTGGACTCGATGTTAGACCCCAACCGTGGATGTACACGGTATAGTCGGCGGCTATCGGATTCACCAGGTTGACCACTTCAGCAGAGGTGCCGGTGGTACTCGCGCCAACCAATGTGGTCCCCCTGTAGACATATAGATCAATGTCCGAACCTGGCGCAACATCCTCATCGAACAACTGGAAGCGGGCATAAGTGGTGCCAGCCGCGATGGTGACCGGGATAGCCACAGTGCCAGTCGGATCTGCCGGATTGAAGGTCTGGTCTGGATCTTGATCTACAGTTCCAGCGGTGACCGCGGCAGGTATTAAACCACGGGGCGAAGCAGTAAACGTACCAGTGTAACCAAATAATACGTTATAGGAGATGTCACTGCCATCGCTCGAAACCGCAGCCGGAGCGCCAAGAGCCACAGGACGCACCACCAGTGGACTGCGTACATTGTGAGAACCATCGCTCCAGGTTAGTTGACCGCCGGTGTATACGTTCAAAGGAGCAGATACGTTGGTGAATATGACATTGTAGGATGCAGATTCGCCAGGAGCCAGGGTAAGCGAGGATGGATCAATGCTTACATTAAAACCAACCATGCCTGTGAACGAGGCATTGTAAGTGGCTGTTGAACTACCAACATTGGTGACCGTGCGTTTTACGGTCTGTGAACCGGGCAGGTCGCCAATGGCGATGGAGGCAACATTCATATCGCTGGCATCAAGCGAATAGCCCAGGCCGGCCAGCGTCGTGCAGGTTGCCGGGTTGACACCGGTTGTGGTACCGCACAGGAAAGCCAGCCAATCCAGGAAGTCGGAGTCATAGACAAGACCCGGATCCGCTGCGCTGTTGGGTTGGACATGGCCAGCTCCTTGCCGGAAGATCAGGATAGGGTTCGTATTAGGAGCAGGTGTGCCTCCGTCCAGCACATCATAACCGGTGGTCATCAAGGCCGATTTGATGGCCATGGGCGACCAACCCGGATGCAGGTCCTTGAGCAGAGCCGCGAGGCCCGCTACGTGCGGGGAAGACATGGAGGTACCACTGTACAGGTTGAAGTCAAAGCCGTTATTGCCAGGAGGCGCCACCGCAGCCAGCACGTCCACACCCGGAGCGATCACGTCAGGCTTAAGCAAATCGCCGCCACCCGCCAGAAGTGGCCCGCGTGATGAGAACGCGGCGGTAAAGGGAGCCGGGGCATTGAGAACGATAGTGGCTTGATTGATAGTAGCTGTAGGGTCGGCTGTCGCCGCATAGGCATGGACGGCCGCATAGTCTGTAAATTGAAGATGCACAGTAGGTACAAAGTGGAAGTCGGCATTAAGTGAGCCTGCGGCAGGGGGAGGATTTAACAGGATCATACCCACACCACCGGCTTCCAAGACGGCCAGGCTTTTATTCACGCGGGCAGTTACACCGCGGTCGCAAACCACGATCTTACCTGCTACTGCCGCCGGATCCAGCACTGGAGTGCCGCCGGTATCCACAGTACTATAGCACAGGGCGACTTGAGTCGGGTCTGCACCAGGCAAACCCGCGTTAATCGAGTCAATCAGTGGAGCTGGGCCAACGGCCGTCGCCAAAGAAGCACCAAAGTAAGTGCTGCCATCACCTAAGGTTACAGAACCCTCACCGTTGCGGTTATGTGTGCCGGCGGCTACGGTTGTAATCCACGGGCCAGGGTGCGCCACGGTGGATGAGCCGGGTCCGCTGTTGCCGGCCGAAGCGGCGACAAATATGCCCGCGTCCGCGGCGAACAGGAAGGATACTTGTACCGGATCGAGGAAGTTGGTGCGCGTGCCGCTGATCGAGTAGTTAATCACATCCACGCCATCCCTGACGGCCTGATCAATGGCCGCCACGAGATCAGAGGTAAACCCACTGGCGGTGGAGGCATCTTCGGTAGACCATAAAGCTTTATACGTGGCAATTCGGGCGCGAGGGGCCATACCGCTGATACTGCCGAACGCAGCCGCTGGACCGGTAGTAGGTGTGCCATAATTTCCACCAGCCGTGGACGCAGTGTGCGTGCCGTGGCCATTGTAATCACGGGGTGACATAAACTCCCAGGGTCGCTGTGCTTCTACAGCCGCGTCACCGCCCCAAGCCGCATTGAAGCGCTGGGCGCCAATCAGCTTCTGGTTGCACATGCTGGCATTAAACCCTTCACCCGGCGTACACTTGCCGTGCCAGCCCGGAATCTGCTGGTAAACCTTCTTACCCTTTGCACTCGGGACGCCGTTCCCGTCCACGCGGTCCGTAAAACTAAGACTTTCCGGCCAGATGCCCGAGTCGATGATGCCGATGATGATATCTTCACCCGCACTTCCTACGCCACCAAGTTGCTCCCAAAGTCCACCCTCGGCTGTCAGGCCCAGGAAATCAGGCGTGCTCGAGGTGTCCATAAACTGCTCTTCATCTTCCCAGACGTAGAGGACGTCGGGCTGCGCTTTCAGTTCGGCCAATTGAGCCGCCGTTAATGAGACGGAGAAGCCATTGAAACTGTAGTGATAGTCGTATATTTTATTATTGGCGGCACCAACGGCAATTAGCACACCGTTATGAGTTGATTCAAGGTAAGTTACGTATTGGCGTACATGGGCGCTGTTAGGGTTGATTTTTCCCCCATTGCCCGGTTTGGTCGCAGCTAAACCCGTTATGCCGCCTTCGTACGCAACAACCGGGTCACCTTTCATCAAAACAAGGTATGTTCCTGCTTCGCCCTTAGCCGCGTTGATGTCAGCAACAACATTGTCTGGAACCTGGAAAGTAGCATCCTGGCCAGAGGCCGGAATTACTGCCCCCAGGATAATCAACAGTATCAACAAAAAACTGGTCTTCTTCATATTCATAATTTTCCTCACTATTTTCCTTTTTGCTAGGGAAGATATTTTTTTACGGACACGGACTACTTGACAACCAGATCATCTGATCCTTTCCCCGATGATCACCTCCTTTTTGTATAAGGCCCTAATTGCCTAACCTTTCAACCAAGATATTATCAAACACGGCAATGGTACTCTCGCCACAACGAAGTCCAACACTACCTTTTGCATGCTTGTTATGAGTTAAATTTACAATCTCTTGGCCATCAACAAGTACAGAAATCTGGATGCCGAACATTCTCAATTCAATATTATAAGTCTGTCCTATGGTTACAGGAAAGAATACAGATTGGACGACAACTGCATCAGCCCGTTGCGTGTTTACCCAGTAGTTATTGCCCAATCTTGCAGTTCCCGCAGCGTCTGGGATGCCCTCGCCACAGCAGCTGCTGCTGCCTTTTCCCAAGACTCCGTGCTGGTCCCGACGAGTTCAATGATTTTATAGACACTTTCTGCCACAATAACCTCCATTATTTGAATGAGAATACCAAATGGCCATTCTTCATTTCATTAGATCGCTCCCCTTTAGTTAAGACATATTATGGCGTCTCTCCCTCATTAATTGGCCATACAATAAAGTCATCAATGACCGTATTCGGTTTCAGTCTTAATAAAAGCCCCCCTTCCGTGTAAACCGTATTAAAGTAAGTTCTAGTGACATTATCCAGTCTGGCAGTGTATTCACCCCCATTTACGGTAAATTTGAAGTCATGCCAATTCCGCGTATTCCCTGTTCCACCCGGCAAGTTCGTGACCTTTCCCCCTTCCGCAATTTGGAATCCAGAAGTACAAAAGTGCCAAAAGTAGGAAATGTAGTTATCAATATCTTGAACACGAAAAGCTATTACATTCCCACTCCCGCAACCGCCAGATATTTGATCTGACACTCTTCTAAACTGAACAATATAGTTTGTCCATGAGCTATCCCCGACGGCGAGCCAGGTGACTGTATTTGCTGTCAAACGGCCGTTGACCAATATTGGTTCACCAGAAATAACTTGCCATGCCGGATTCAATCCACTATTAAAATTATCCTCAAAGAGAGGCGTGGCGGTCGGGGTGACAGTGGGTGTAGGTGTGTTGGAAGATGTAGGAGTGGGCGTAATTGTAGGTGTAGCCGTGTTAGTGGGTGTATCGGAAGGTATTGCAGCGGCCGTTTCAGTTAAGATTTGTTCAACGCGCTGAGCAGCTTCTGTTTGAATAGCTTGCTCCGTTCCTGTAGGGTCTGGCGTAACGGGTGTGGGAGCTTGACTTGTCAGCCCTTCATTTACCAACGCTTGAATTCGTGTTTCCTCTGCTGCTACATCAATTGTTGGAGATAGCAATGGGTCTTGATTCTCTGAGGCTAATTCTTGCTCCCCGTCAGCGACTGTCGCTGACTGATCAAATGGACAAATTATACTGCTCGTAAAAGGATTGCAATCCCATACCACAAGCTGTGTTAATCGCCATCCACCAAACAAAAAGAATACGGCAAGAACTCCCCAAATAACAGTGTTTAACCGATTGCCTTCATTTGGCGTTGGACGTGTCTCAATAGGTCGAGGCTGCAAGTCTGGGACAGAAATGTCAAATGGAAATTTACCCCAATCAGGTGTATCCCGACCAAGGGCATCCAAAACCACAGTTTCAACTTCTCCGGTAATAAATCGGTACTTGGGATCCAGGGGGGCGCCAGGCGTCTCATCGTTTAATACATAACCTGCCGACATTTTGGCTGAAATATTGTGGAGCCTGCTACGAACTGTTCCTTCTGAAAGCCCTACCCTTGTTGCAATCTGACTCTCGGTAAGACGCTGGATGAAATAGTAAAGGATTTTTATGGTTTCTTCGTCCTCATCCAGAGTGTTTAAAACCCTTTTAATCTGGTTGGTATCCATTTAATCCATCCATTAAAAAATTGGGGCTTGACAACAAACGATTAAATTCCAGAGTGAGGTCCAGAACTGCTTAAGAACCTGGGCAGAAGAGTCGTTTCAAGAAACTGTTCACATTATTACGGAGGTTACACATGAATGTCAAGCAAGATATTGAAGTTGTTAGTTTGAAGTGGAAATGCCTGGATTACATTGATATGGCAATTGAGATAGGCAAAAAGCACCATGGACACTACATGCGAATGCGTCACATCGGATCTATCACAGAACCTGTGCAAGATAAAGAGTGGTTGTACGTGCCCCTGGAGCAAAACAAATCGTGGATTCCTGATTTTGCATGGTTTCACCACGATTTGCTAAGGGCACATGGCCTACCCATCGATCGTGTCTTTATTGGCCACGAGGTAGTGGAGGTGAAGAAAAAGATTGAACTTCCCCAGCTCCCCAAAATTAACAAAGAGCCAGTGGTGAAAACCATCAAAGCAATGGGAACTGTTGCTCTTGGAGTAGCAACCGTCGTTGGTTATGCAGCAGTTGCTGCACTTACCGTTATTGACCCAATTTTTATTGTCACCTTTGAAGGTGAAAAGGAATGGATGTTATGCATCGCATCTTGGGACGAATAATTCCTGTCCTCAGCGTCACGCTACGCTTTTTATGGAGAACCACCGTGCTTATTGTTCGCACAATTGGCATATCGTTGGTGAGCTTCATACATGGCGTGCCACAGACTACAGCAAGAATGGCTGCCGAATGGGAAAGCATGTTGATTCTGGAATACAGACTACCATCCATTTACGCACAAACCTACTTTCGCAGTGCCCGTATTTTGGCAGTGGTTATTGTGGTAATTGGCTGGATTTTCTTCTCATTCACAACCGTTTTTCTGGTGATGTGGCTTGTTAGATAACAGTATTCAGGTGGTGGAGCATTCGTGGAGAACCCTTTTTGCTCCACCACCACCTAGACCTATGAAAACACTTACACCTACCCAACATGAGTACCTGAAAGTGGCAGAGTATTTTCTGTGGGCTGAAGCCAAGGATTTTACTTACTGGTTTACTGGCCAGTGGAAACGCTGGAAACGTACAGAATACAACTTGCCTCGGATGGTTGAGAAGGGCGCTCTAACAGCCGTTAGGCACGGTAAAAGCTTCGTCTACTCAACAGGAAAGATGAGAGCGAATCACACGGCCGATATTGAGCATGGACTTATTTGCACTCAATGTTTGTTGCGATTCAAAGCTACTAAAGAAGGTGAATTCATATCGGAAAACTTTTTTAGAGCGCTTAATCTGGGCTGTGTCCCAGAATGGGGTGTCATCTATGGCACCACACTTCTGGTTTTTGAGTACAGCACCGCTGATAACTTCCGTCGAACACGATTGATGAAAAAGAAGGTTGATCAATACCGGTCAACGCTCAACAAATTTGATAGGTTCTTTGAAAAAAATTCTGTTGTTCTTTTTCTATTCGACGCAAATAAACATCAGGTGAAATTCTTTGGCGAGAAGTATGGCAAGCATGAACGTTTCTATTTTTGTGATTTAGATTCATTCAAAAATGTCAAGATTGGAAAGCAGTTGGTTGCACCCATCTATTACTGGGTTGACGGAAAGAGGTATCCATTAACATCATGAGCTGGAAATTGATTTTTCGATTACTCGTTGGTGAATCCAAACACCCTTTGATTAAAAACTTGCGCCAAGTACGAAATGACAACCTTTATTTCGATAGCTTGACGCGCGGTGCGGTTGTTTCAGGGAACCCCGGTACCGGAAAAACCTCTTGGACTGCCATGCAGGTAATTGACTACATCCTGAAGTACCCTGACAGACCTGTATTTATCTTTGATGCATCCGGTTCTTTAACAAATGAAGTTGTTGAACTTGCCTACTTATTGCCATCAGAAGAACGGAATAAAGTTGTGCAACGCATTGTTTTAGATATACCAGGGGACGAACAGTTCGTCGTGCCACAACCTTATTTTTCACCTGAATACGGGCTAAATGATGAGGAGCTTGTACAGAGGGCAACAACAATCATTCAAGAGCTAAACGCGGAGCAAATGAATTTAGCACCCATTATGTCAGTGGCTCTAAAAGAGCTCGCCCCTGAACTTTATCGACTCATCAATGTCATTCGGAACACGCACGGTGAAAGATGGCAGATCACAGAAGCCCGTAAACTACTCATCAGTATTGGGCAACTTGCACTTGCTTGCAAAGATTACGGACAATTTGCACCCGAAGCGAAGTTTTACCTTGAGCATGAATTGCTGAATGAAAAAACAAGCCATGCAGAAAGGGAGCGGAGAATGTTTGCCCTCCGCAATGCGCTTGGAGTAATTGAAACAAAATCTTTGAGGGCTCGCTACGGCTATCATCGACCGACCATAACGTCTCAAAAAATCATCGCTAACGGCCTTATTTACATTCTTAGCGGGGAGAAACTAATAAACCTACCAGATGCGCAGTCCTGGGTGTTTTGGGACGCTTACAGCGCATTAGAATCAGTCATCAACAGGCGTATCCCCCATGATCCTCACGACTTGCCGGTGCTCCTCATCATTGACGAGGTTTACAAGCTGTTTGAAATAAAGGGGATGGCTAAAAAGCTGGGCCAGATTTCAACCTACTACCGTTCCCGCAAACTCATGCCCGTCATTATCATTCAAGCCTATTGGCAGCTGGCAGATATTTTAAAAGAGCAAATCTGGAGTTTTAGTAACCAGGTGACATTTGCTCTGGAAAACTTCAACGATGCCTACAAATTTGCCCAGCAAGTACAGGAATATGATTCAACCAAAGAAAAACTTTCCGCCAGGCATGTGAATGGCCAGCCGGTTTTAGAATCTGATAGAGGTCAATATCTCAACATGGCTAACTGGCTGCAAAACCTGAAATGGCGGCAAGTGGTTATGCGCCGGTATGTAGATGAGCGCACTAAAGAACCGTTTATTAGCTTTGTGGAAAAGACGACCGAAAAACCAGCAGGGGTATTACCCGCACCCTTGCATGAGTTGAAACAAGCACTTTTCAAGAAATATGCTGTCAGTGTACGAGAAGCATTGATGGATATTAACGGCCGTAAACTGACGAGAAAACAACCTACACGGCCGACAGTTTAACAATTGAATACTATCACCCTAATTGGCTCCTACAGGCGAAGACCTGTTTGAGTATGGCCATGGCCAAGAAAGGGGGTGATTAACATGGAATATGCTTCGCTATTTGTTGCCGGGCTTGCCGTCTTCACTGTCGCTTTTAACAGCTTCCTCAAATGGGCTGAGCAGCCTAAGAAACGATTTCCCTGGTGCCGAAATTGTAAGAGCAATATGTACCGGGTATCGATTTTAGACGCTCATCTTCCTTATGAGGTACAGCGGTATTTGAGTGACTACCAGCTGCCAAGCAGCGTTCTCAGCAAGTTTAACTGCCCTAAGGGCGATACCGAGTTGTGGTTTATCCCACGCTTAGGCAATGCAACGAAGGGTTTGTTCTTCGTCCGCGACAAGTAGGGACATTCGACCAGGTTAAGAACCTTCTTTCTTGCCTGGCCGAAAACTCATTCCTTACTACCGCCTGTTTCATCCTACTCCCTCTGGCTACTCTGGGCAAGACCCATTTTAGCAGGCCAAGAGCCAAGAAAGGAGGTGATATGGCAATGAGGTTAATGACCAAAGCCTTGGAGAAACGCTTTGCAAAAGTCGGAACACAGGAAGATTCCTCTAATCCGGTATTTGTGGCAAAGTTTTTCAATCCTTGCGGGGCCGGTACATGGTACGCAGCCGCTTACTATCCACAGGAGCAGTTGTTTTTTGGCTATGTATCGATTTTTGGCGACCACAACGACGAGTGGGGATATTTTTCCCTTAAGGAGTTGGAATCGTTCAAAGGTCCGCTCGGTATTGGCATTGAACGCGATCTTTTCTGGGAAGAAAAGGATGCGGACACTGTTATCAAAAAGGTAGCGTAACCGCTAACCGCACGGCCAGTCGCTCTTCTTTCTTGGTTCTGGCCGTGTAAAGGCAATGAAAATGTATCATAAAAGAAAAATGGAACGCAACTTTTCTCATTTACCACCAGCATGGTGTTCTCAGATCTGCGAGAATGCCATGAATGAACCATGCGTGGAAAGTTGTGCTCCCAAACGAAACACCTCAGCCTTTGTCTTAAAAAAAGATTTAACGCTGATTGATTTGCCACCTTTCCCTGATTCCCAGTGGCAAAACGGTATGACCCCAGCCGAGCGTCAAACAGTCGCTGGCGTATATTTAGGTAAAGTTGTAGATCATCTACAAGGGAGAGAAAATCATGTCTGGAGTCGATCAACTAGACCCCATCCTCACCATTCGCGAAACAGCCGAGTATCTCAAACTATCAAAGTCGAAGGTTTATCTGATGGTACAGCAAGGAGAGATCCCCCACCTCAAAATGGGGAAGTCAGTGAGAATACGGATGAGTGATCTTCAAGAATGGTTAGAACAAAAACTTGTTTTTTAAAAAACGGTGACAGACACCATATACCTCAGTTAAGATAATCTTTTCATCACTAACCATGAGGTGAAGTTGTGGGCACAAAAACTCCTGTGCAGTTGTTAGCAGACTGGAAGCTGGAAAAAATTACAGCCGAACAAGCTATAGGGCATATTTTACAAAATATGATTCGTTTGGAAAGGGAAATTCACGAACTTAATCAGAAGTTATACGAGCTTACAAAACGCGACGGAACAAACTATACACAAGGCAAGTAATTACCCACTAAACCATCCCCTATCTTTATATGTTTTCTTCCGGTGGCAATTCGCGCATCGGACAACGCACTTGTCTATTTCTCTTTGCAGGGTTTCAAGAGAAAAACGCCCGTTCGCCAGTTGAGAGACAGAATCAACCTTTTTACCCCTTACGTGGTCAAATTCAAGCAGGCGCGGATCTGTTTCCCCGCAGTCTATGCAAGGGTGAGTTGATAAATAGTCCCAGACATATCGGCGCGCCTCTTCCCTCCTTTCCTGCCGTTTTTCGTAGATACTCTCCCGTCTCGTCTTTTTATTCCTCTCATAGCTTTCTTTGTTGAACTTACTCATGCAGAAACGGCAATGTTTTTGTCTTGTTCCAAGGAGACGGTTACTGTAGGCGAACTCTTCGAGTGGTTTTACTTCTCTACAGTGGACACACTCCTTGACCTTCACAATTTAAATCCCTTTAAATAACAAAAAACTGATACGGTGATTGATACGGTACCTTATAAAGAGAAACTCCATACCGCTAGATATGGAGTTTCTTTAGAGTTTTACCCCTATATACTTGGTACGCCCTGCAGGACTCGAACCTGCGACCTTCTGGTTCGTAGCCAGACGCTCTAATCCACTGAGCTAAGGGCGCGTGTTAAATTGTTCGGCTTTGTTTTGGCCGCAGGCTTTTAAGGCGGGGAGGAAGGGATTCGAACCCTTGAACGATTTTTACACCGTTAACCGCTTAGCAGGCGGCCCCAATCGACCACTCTGGCACCTCCCCTAAAAGCCAACTATGCTGCCAGGTAAGGCCTACAATTTGTTGGTAATGCCAAGGCTAAGGCGGAGGGAGAGGGATTCGAACCCTCGGTGGGCTAGGCCCACTACGGTTTTCAAGACCGTCGCAATCGTCCACTCTGCCATCCCTCCAGGCTGTGGAGGGGGTTTTTCAACCCGGTCGCGGAGTATAACACGCCGCTTTTGGCACGTCAATATAGATTTTGGCGAGGATTGTCCTGAACCCGGGTTTGCGCTCAGGCTACATCGGCTATTGATTCGAAGATGTAGGTTGGGCGATAGGGGAAACGGTCAATATCCTCCTGTTTGGTGACGCCGCTGAGGACCAGAATGGTTTCCATGCCGCTTTCTACACCGGCAATGATGTCGGTGTCCATTCGGTCACCAATCATTATGGTTTCTTCGGAATGGACGCCTAGATAGTTGAGGGCGGTGCGCATCATTAATGGGTTGGGTTTGCCTACGAAGAAGGGTGATTTGCCGGTTGCCTGCTCGATTAGCGCCGCCACTGCGCCGCAGCCGGGGACGATGCCATGTTCGGTTGGGCCGGATACGTCTGGGTTGGTTGCCACGAAGCGTGCGCCTGCTTCAATGAGGCGAATGGCTTTGGTGAGCATGTCATAGCTGTAGGAACTGGTTTCACCCAGCACGACGTAATCGGGGCGAATATCGGTGATGACATAGCCGACCTGGTGGATCGCTTCTGTAAGCCCGCTTTCGCCGATGACAAAGGCGGTGCCGTTGGGCCGCTGGCTGTCTAAAAAGCGGGCGGTGGCCATGGCGGAGGTGAAGATATTGGTTTCGGGTATGTTTAAGCCCATGGCGACCAATCGGTGGGAGAGATCGCGGGGGGCATATTTGGAATTATTGGTTAAGACGAGATACGGAGTTTGGGTAGATTTCAGGCGCTCCAGAAATTCGGCTGCGCCGGGAATCATGGTGTCGCCGCGTACCAAAACGCCATCCATATCGGTAATATAATTTTTGATTTTGTCCATGTGGTGGATGTTACAGGGTGAACGGCCGTCTGGCAATAAAAATCAGTTACTCAATCGTTCCATTGTATCGTGCCTACTTATCCGCTATTATTTGCCCAGCAACCAACAAAATGAGGCAGTAGATGAGTGATTTGGCTAGTTCCAACGATTTTTTTTCCACCTTGAGTGATGAGTTAAAGCAGGTTTGGCAAGATTTTACCAATGGTTGGCGAGAAACGGCCGTTTCCCTGCGCAATGGGGTTCGTCGGCTGCGTCATGCTGAACTGGATTACGTGGTGATGACTATTGGGGGTGAACTGCCGGAGCGGGCAGAACCGCCCCGCAGCTTCATTGAGCGGCAGCTTCCGCTGCCTGATCGTGCCTTTAGCCTGGAAGAGCTGAATGACTCCCTGGCCTATATTGCCGATGCCGACAACGTGCGCGGCGTTGTGCTCATCTGTACCGGCATTGGCGCTGGTACGGCGACTATCCAAAACCTGCGGCGCTCGATGGAGCGGTTGAAGGAGGCGGGCAAAACGGTGGTGTTTTATACGCCTTACCTTGATTTGCGCCACTTCTATCTGGCCACTGCCGCCGACCGCATCATTGTGCCGCCTTCTATCCAGTTTGAGGCATATGGGCTGCATTCGGAAGTGACTTTTTTGAAGTCTGCCCTGGAAAAGGTGGGCGTTGGGGTGGATGCAGTCCAGATTTCGCCGTACAAAACGATGTCGAACATGTTTACCAATGAAGGGATTACGCCAGAACAGCAGGAGCAGCTTGATTGGCTGGTGGATGATTCGTATGACCAGATTACGGCGGCAATGGCGAACGGCCGTTCCCTCTCCCAAACCACCCTACAAGACCTCATGAACCAGGTCCCGCTCTCCGCCGAAGCAGCGCTGGCTGCCGGGCTGGTCGATGATCTGGCTTACCAGGACGAGCTGGCCTACCTGCTGGCTGAACCAGTCGCCGAAGAAGATAAAGCGCCCCCTGAAGCTGCCACTGAAAATGAAGCAGAACCAGATGTGGCTGCCCCTGAACCGGAACGTCCCAAGGCCAGGCTGGCGGATTGGCCCGAAGCCGCCCGGAAGCTGACCGAAAAAGCCCGTAAACGCAGCCGGAAATTTATTGGCGTGCTCAGTGTCGAAGGGTTGATTAACATGGGCAGCAGCCAAAATCCGCCCATCGACTTGCCTATTCCCCTTATTGGTGGCCAGATGGCGGGGGAACTTACCCTGGTTCATTTGCTGCGCCAGGCGGAAAAGCTGGACGATATGGCCGGGCTTATTCTGCATGTGGATTCACCCGGCGGCTCGGCACTGGCCTCTGACCTGATCAGCCGCGAGATTCAGCGGTTGGGTCGGAAGAAACCGGTGTTGGCTTACATGGGCAATACGGCCGCTTCCGGCGGTTATTACGTCAGCGCCCATGCCAGGCATATCATGAGCCAATCGCTCACCATCACCGGCTCCATTGGCGTGGTAGGGCTGCGCCTGCACACCCAGGGGCTGTACGACAAAATTGGGGTCAATCGGGTCGGCATTGAGCGGGGCAGTAAGGCCAATTTTTATAATGACATGGCCCCATTGACGCGAGAAGAGTTTGAATCGTGGCGCGACAGCATCGTTCAGGCGTACGGGGAGTTCAAAACGGCCGTTTCTCAGGGGCGCAGTTTGCCCTACGATGACCTGGACGCCGTTTGCCTGGGGCGGGTCTGGACGGGACAACAGGCGTTGGCGCATCGGCTGGTAGACAGCCACGGCGACTTTATCGACGCGGTGCACAAAATGGCCGAGCTGGCCGAACTGCCTGATCCCATCAGCCACGACATTCCGGTGGTTAATCTGTTTGCTAAAAATGCCCGCTACATAACGCCCCAGCCATTTGAGCTGATCGAAACGGTGGCAAAAGCGCTGACGCCCGAACGATTGCAGGCGTTCAATAACAAACCGCTCTATTTGTCACCGTTTTTTGTTAAGATTTAGCAGAACAACCTCCCGCAGGCTTGAACCGAGGTGATGTTTGTGGACGAAACCTGCGGGAGGCTTATTGGCAAAGGAAAAATGATGACGACAACGGCCGTTTCCCCCACTATCCTTAAAAAACTCCATATCGATACCAAAGTCGCCCAGCTGGTGCTGACCAAATTCCTGGAAAACGAAATTGGCAAAGCGGGCTTTCAGAAAGCGGTGCTGGGGCTGTCTGGCGGGATTGATTCTGCGCTCTCTTGCTATCTGGTGGCCAAAGCATTGGGGCCAGAAAACGTGTTGGCGCTGCGCCTGCCGCATCAAGCCTCCTCGCCCGAAAGTTTGGCCCATGCCGATCTGGTCATCGAGGCGCTAGGCATTCGCAGCGAGACGGTGGAGATTACCGGCATGGTGGAGGCGCTGGCCGCCGCCTCGCCGGGAATGGACGCCCACCGCAAAGGCAACGTCATGGCCCGCGCCCGCATGACCGTCATTTTTGACCGCTCGCTGGCGGAAAGCGCCCTGGTGATTGGCACCAGCAACAAAACGGAGCTGATGCTGGGCTATGGCACCATCTACGGCGATCTGGCCTCGGCGGTGAATCCGATTGGAGACCTGTACAAAACGCAGGTGCGGCAGCTTTCGCGCGGGCTGGGGGTGCCGGACGCCATCATCGACAAAGCGCCCTCGGCCGACCTCATGCCTGGGCAAACAGACGAGGCTGATTTTGGCTTTAGCTACGAAACCGTAGACCAGCTGCTCTACCTGATGATGGATGAGCGGTATTCGCGGGATGAGGCGGTGGCGGCGGGGTTTGAACGGCCGTTTGTCGATCGTGTTCTTCGCCTGGTGCAGCACTCCCAGTACAAGCGCACCATGCCCATCATCCCCAAAATCAGCGACCGCTCCATCACGCATGATTTTCGCTATTTGAGGGATTGGGGCACATGATAATGGTGAATAATTAATGGTTAACGGTTAATGTTTCGACGCAGCCTACAACGACACCTTACAATTGTTGGACTTGTGTTTTTTATCCTATATTTTGGCAGGCAGGCGGGGGCCGAGCCGGCGTGGTTGGGCAAGGTTGATCCGTTTTTGCAAGCAAACATGCAGGCAAAATTAGCCGGGGATGGGGAGCAGTACACTGAGTTTTTAGTCCAAATGGCCGTCCAGGCAGACTTATCGGCAGCGGCGGGGATTGCGGATAAGACAGCCAAAGGCGCGTTTGTTTATGAGCAGTTAACGGCCGTTGCCCAACAAACCCAGGCTCCGCTTTTAGCCCAATTGGCAGGAATGGGGGTGGTGGAGGTACGGCCGTATTGGATCACCAACATGGTCTGGGTGCGCGGCGACCTGGACACCCTCACTGCCATAGCCCAGCGCAGCGATGTGGCCGCCCTGTACGCCAACCCACAGGTGGCGCTGGATGTTTTGCCAGCCGAGCCTGAGGTGGGGTTTAGCAGAACGGCCGTTGGCGCTGTTAACGTTGTCCCCTGGAACATCAGCCACATTGGGGCCGATCTGGCCTGGGCGGCGGGTTTTACCGGGCAAGGTGTGGTCATCGGCGGGCAAGACACCGGCTACGACTGGGACCATCCCGCCCTGAAAAACCAGTATCGCGGCTGGGATGGCAGCACAGCCGACCACAGCTACAGCTGGCACGACGCCATCCATACCAGCAACAGCATCTGCCCGGGCGACTCCCCCGAACCGTGTGATGATTACGCCAGTCACGGCACCCACACAATGGGCACGATGGTGGGCAACGATTTAGCCTCTACCGCCGACGGCTGGCCCAGCGCCGCCACCAATGCCGTGGGTGTAGCCCCTGGGGCACGCTGGATCGGCTGCCGCAACATGAACCTGGGCGACGGCACGCCCGCCAGCTATACCGAATGTTATGAATGGTTTGTAGCCCCCTACCCACCCGGCGGCGATCCCATGATCGATGGCGACCCCAGTATGGCCCCGCACGTCATTAACAACTCCTGGGGCTGCCCCACGAGCGAAGGTTGTACAACGCCCGACATTTTAGAAGCGGTGGTGAACAACGTGCGGGCGGCTGGCATTGTGACGGTGCATTCGGCAGGCAACAGCGGCTCCGGCTGCGGCACGGTGCGAGACCCGGCCGCAACGTATCCCGCCTCATTCACCGTAGGCGCAACGGACAGCGGCGATAATATTGCCAGCTTCAGCAGCCGCGGCCCGTCCACCTTTGACGGTGGCCTCAAGCCAGACATTTCAGCTCCGGGTTTTGGTATCAGCTCAACGATTGCTTCCGGCAGCTACGGCATAAAATCTGGAACGAGCATGGCTGCGCCGCATGTGGCGGGGCTGGTGGCGCTGCTCATCTCGGCCAATCCCAGTTTGGCGGGGGATGTGGACGGGATTGAGGCGCTTTTGCGGGAAACGGCCGTTCCCCTCACTACCACCCAAGGCTGCGGCGGCGACGGGCCGACGGACGTGCCGAATCATGTTTTTGGGTACGGCCGTATCGACGCCCTGGCCCCCATCTTGCAGCAGTTCCCAATCAAGATTTACCTGCCACTTTCCATCAACCAATAATCCGGTAAAATCCCGCCAGGGAAGAGAAACAAGCCGCAGATGGCGCAATTTGCGCTCGCAGAGTTCACAGATTTCTCTTTCTTTTCTCTGTGAACCTCTGTGTTTCCTCTGTGCAACTCTGTGTTCCTCTCCTGGAGGAGAAACCATGAAACGTGCCGTAAGCATTAGTTTAGGCAGTTCCGAGCGAGACAAGCAGGTGGAGATTGAGCTGTTGGGCGAGCGCGTCAGCGTGGAGCGACGCGGTACGGACGGCGACATCGCCAGGGCCACCGCTCTCTTTACCGAGCTGGATGGCCAGGTGGACGCCCTGGGCGTTGGCGGTATTGACCTGTGGGTGAAGATGGATGAAAAAACGTGGAATATCTCTGCCGCCCACAAATTGGTGAAAGGAGTGAAAAAAACCCCGGTGGTGGACGGCAGCGGCCTGAAAAACACCCTGGAAGCGCAGACGGCGCAGACGCTGGTGGGGGAACTAGGCGCGGGCTATGCCCAGGGTCGCGTGCTGCTCACCGCCGCCATCGACCGCTACGGCATGACCAAATCGTTTGTGGCCCAGGGGTACGAAACCGTTTTTGGCGATTTGATGTTTGCCCTGGGCATTCCCATTCCCATTCGCCAATTCCGCAACTTCAAGATCATTGCCCGCCTCCTGACGGCCCCTGCCACCAAGCTGCCCATCAGCGTGCTGTATCCCACGGGCGACAAGCAGGACAAAATCATTCCCAAATTTACCAAGTGGTATGAGTGGGCCACGGTGATTGGCGGGGATTGTCATTACATCAAGCGGCACATGCCGGACGATCTGGCGGGCAAGGTGATTGTGACAAATACGACGACGCCGAAGGATATGCAGATGTTCAGGCAGCGGGGCGTGACGCACGTGCTTACCACGACGCCGGTGCTGGACGGCCGTTCCTTTGGTACCAACATGATGGAAGCAGCACTAACGGCCGTTTCTGGCAAAAATCGTCCTCTGACTGACGCCGAACTCAATGAAATTCTGTCCCAACTGAAGCTAAAACCAACCGTACATAATCTGGAGGAACTAAAAACCGCGTGACAATTATCAACTGCGTCATCCTGGCGGGCGGGCTGCCCCAGCCAGACGAACCGCTTTACGAACTAACACAGGGCAAAAGCAAGGCGCTGCTGGATATGAACGGCCGTACCATGCTGGAGCGTGTCGTCGATGCCCTGCAAAATGCCCAACATGTGGGTGAAATTGTAGTCGTTGGCCTGGGCAGCGATTTGGGCATGAGCTTCCAAAAGCCTGTCTACCATGTGCCCGACTGTGGCAGTATGCTGAAAAATGCCCTCGGCGGTATCGCCAAAATGCGCGAGCTGCGCCCAGAAACCAACCTGATGCTCGTCTGCTCCGCCGACATCCCGACTCTCACGGCCCCCATCGTCGATGAGTTCATCGAAAAGTGTGCCCCTTACGATAAAGGGATGGTGTACAACTTTGTTGATAAACCGACGCTGGAAGCCCGCTTTTCGCACTCCAACCGCACCTACGTCAAGCTAAAGGATGCCCTCATCGCTGGCGGCGATATCACCTTGATTCAAGCCGATTTAACCGACAGTAATCGGGATGTCTGGGAAGCGCTCAGCAACGCCCGCAAGCACGCCTGGCAGCTGGCCCGCATCATTGGCTTTCGTTTCTTGTTCAAATTGCTGTTGCGCCAGCTCAGCTTTGCCGATATTGAAGCCGCCGCTAAACGCATTACCGGGCGGCCCTGCCAGATTATCCTCAACCCCCACGCCGAAATCGCCATGGACGCAGACAAGCCAGAGCAGGTGCTGCTGCTGCGTAGGGATTTTGAAGCGAGGGAGGGAGTGAACAGTAATCAGTAATCAGTAATCAGTGAACAGTAGGGGCGAGGCGACCGGGGATTACTTCAGCAAAACAGCGAATTTCCCCTCCGGTCGCCTCGCCCTTTTCTTCTTTTTTTACCTTCCTACCAAATCAACCGGCCCGGCTTCTGCTTCCAGGTGGCATTGCACACAGGCGGGGAGGACAACGGCCGTTTCATCCAAAAAGTATTCAAATTCAAAGCCCGGTACATGGGCGCGGTGGCAGTCCAGGCAGGTCAGTACCGTTTCTTCGGGCGTCAGCAGCGCCGGGCTGCCCGCTTCCCCCGGCCAATTTTCTGGGAAGATGAGCCGTTCTGTTTGGGCGTAGGCCAGCCGGGCCTGGGGCAGCTTGTTGTGGAAATGGTTTTCAAAACCAACCAGGGTGAGCGCGTCCTGGTGGCAGCTCAGGCAGCCATCGTTGAGGATGTGGGGCGTGCGGCTGTACCGTTCTGCCCCTTGCCAGCCGCCTGCGTGGGGATTGGGGGCGGGAATATTTCCTTTTTCGATGCGTTGGTCGGGCGTGCCCAGGAAATGAACGGCCGTATCCTGTGCTGCCAACCACAAAATCGCCAGCCGCTGCCCAAAGCTTTGGTCGCCGCGATGGCAATCGACGCAGCGAAACGGGCTGCCGCTGGCGTAGTGGAAGCTGGAGAGGTCGGTAACGGCCGTTTCACCCCCCATCGCCGCGTGTGCCCGGTCGAAATAGGTTACCTCTGCCGGGCGGTGGCAGCTGGTGCAAAACGCATCCCGCTCCTCCAGCTCAGACGCGGTAATGAGCGAACCAACAAACAGCACGATCCCCGTGCCCAATAACCCAAACAGCCAACGAAATTTATTATACATTGTTGGAATTAACGTTATGTCAAAAAAATTAGCCGCAGATTTCGCAGATTGACGCAGATTAAGGAGACAAAATCTGTGAAATCTGCGTTCATCTGCGGCTAAAGTATAGATTTTGTTTGAGTACCAATTACGCCACCACAATCACAATGTTATGAATCTTATCCGTGCCGTCTGGGAAAGCCCCTTCCAAAATACCCCGCGCCCGTTCTGTTTGGACAAAGCCGGTGGCGTCGGTGGCGCGGACGAGCAGGGTGTAGGTTCCGGCGGCGGGCGGCGTCCAGGGCAGGTAAAACTGGGTCCACACCTCCGCGCTGGGCCCTTGCACCAGCTCTGCTGCGGGCTGCCAGATTAGCTCGCCGTCCTGTTCGATGCCCACTTCCACCTGGCTGATTGCCCGATTGCCTGCGTACGCTACGCCGAAAATTTCCAGCGGGGCCAGCGGCAGCTTTTGGATGTGGCTGGGCAGCATGATTTGGGAATTGGTTTTTACCTCGGCAACGTTGGACCAGCCCTGTTTTTCCCAGGTGCCCAGGTGGCTGTCGTCGTCGCTGAACTGGATGCGGGTGATCCATTTGGGCATTTTTTGGCCGTACAGCCCCGGCATGAAGAAGCGCAGCGGGTAGCCGTGCTGCGGCGGCAGCGGTTCGCCATTCATCTGGTAGGCCAGCATGGCGCCGGGTTGGTTGAGCCAGGCCAGGCTGACGGAGGTTTCATACCCGTCGGCGGCTTCGAACTGGGCGCGTACGGCCGTTTCCAACACCGCCACCTCGGCCAGCAAACCGGCCAGTAAAATGCCGCCCCAAACCGCGTTGCCAATCTGGTTGCCTCCCACCGCATTGCCGATGCATTCCAGCGTGCGCATCTGTTCGATAAACGGCCGTGCCGCAATATCAGCAAAGGTCAGCGTGAGCGGATTCGTTACCAGGCCGTCAATCGTCAGCCGCCAATCGGCCCGGTCGATGGTAGGGGTGCCGTTGGTTTCCATCACGTAAAACTGGTCGTTGGGAGTGAGGATGAGGTCGCGGCTGGGCGGCGGCAGGGTGGCCAGTGGGGTGGGAACGGCCGTTGCGGGCGAGGCCGCTGTGGGCAGCTCTGTTCCAACCTGAAGCCGACACCCTGCCAGAAATAAAACGGCCGTGCCGGAAGCTGCCTGTAAAAATTGTCGTCGGGAGAATTCCGTTTTCATCAATAATTTTGGTCAAAACCAGCTTCGCCGAGGGCGGCCATCCGCAGGTGGCTAGCCCCCGGCTACTAGATGGAAGGCCCGTTTGGAGTTTAAGAAAATAATTAGGTAATTGTCATTCTGAGCGAAGCGAAGAATCCCGCAAGGAGCACATGGCAGGTACTTTGGCAGAGACAAAACTTCCCTGGTTATTAAGCGGGCGGGATGCTTCGGAGGACCTCAGCATGACAAGTTTATTACCCGAATTAATTTTTAATCCACAATTGGGCCTTTTGTTTAGCCCCTTTGGGGCTTCCATCTTGTAGCCAGGTCGTTTACGGCCTGGCGGGTTGGGCGATAATTTTCTTTCATGCGATTTGCCCTGGGTCAAAACGACATTGCCTTGGCAGGCAGCGGCGCTGTCGGCATAATAGCTGAATGGGTATGATAAAGAAATGTTGTAATGGTCTGGTGAGGAAATTCTTACAAAACCATTAACTGATCAGGCCGCCGGCGCCGCGTAACAATGCTGTAACAATTTTAGGCTAAAAATCAGGCAGGAGTATACAAGGTATGACACTTAACCAATCATTGGGCGAATATGGCGATATTTTGGTGGTGGATGATGAAGCCTCTGTCGTGGAGGTGGTGGCCCTCTACCTGAAGCGGGAAGGGTTTACGGTGCGCGTGGCAGCAGACGGCCGTTCCGCCCTCAACGCCATCCGTGAGCAGCTGCCTGCGCTGGTGGTGCTGGATCTGATGCTGCCCGAAATTGACGGCCTGGAAATTGTGCGCCGCCTGCGCAGCGACGCCGGTTCCGACGTGCCCGTCATCATGCTCACCGCCCGGCGGCAGGAAACGGACCGCATCTACGGCCTGGAGCTGGGCGCAGACGATTACGTCACCAAGCCATTTTCCCCCGCCGAGCTGGTGTCGCGGGTGAAAGCGGTCCTGCGACGGGCGCGGGGTGGCAGCGGGAGTGAGAAGGGGGAACGGCCGTTGCAGTTCAAAGAGCTCGCCATCGACCCCAAAACCCGTCTCGTTACTGTGCGTGGCAGCGCCATCGACCTCACCGCCACCGAATTTAATCTGCTCTGGTTCATGGTCAGCCATCCCCGGCAGGTGTTCAAGCGAGACCAATTGCTGGAAAACGTCTGGGGCTTCTCTGAATATGTCGATCCCAGCACCGTCACCGTTCACATTCGCCGCCTGCGCGAAAAATTAGAAATCGATCCCAGCGCTCCCACCTATTTGCTTACCGTGTGGGGCGTTGGCTACAAATTTGAACCGGGATAAACCGCATGGTAAACAGCCTTCGCCCAAACAATTACACCGATACCCTCAGCCGCACCCCATGGCGTATTTTTGCCGTGGGCGTGGTCGCCGCCCTCGCCGTCGTCGCTATTTTAATGGCTGTGGTCATGCAGGCTCCTGTCGAGGAGATCACCACACTGATGTATTGGCTCAGTATCTCCTCGCTGGTTTCGTTGGTGATGGGCTACGTCCTGTACCGGCGCGGCCTGGCCCGCTCCCCGTCGCTCAGCCTGACGCTGGTGCTTACCTATGGCTGGGCCGGGCTGCTTACCCTCAGCAACGTCTGGCTCATGTCGGAACGCATGTTTTTCAGCAAGGATCACGATCTTATCCTCAGCGGCATCTTGCTGCTGTTTGCGGCGATTATTGCCACCACCTTTGGCATTTTTGTGGCTGCCAGCGTCACCGATGGCTTGCGCCAGCTGGCCCGCACCGCCCAGCAAATTGCCGGGGGCAACCTCAAGGCACGGGTCTCTATCTCTGGCCGGGATGAAGTGGCGATGGTGGGCGCGACGTTTAACGAGATGGCGGCGCAGCTGCAACAGGCGGCCCAGCAGCGGGCAGAATTGGAGCAGATGCGCAAAGACCTCATCGCCTGGACCTCGCACGATTTGCGCACCCCACTCACCAGCATTCGGGCCATGATCGAGGCATTGCACGATGGCATGGTGGACGATCCTGCTACTGTTCAGCGCTATTACCGCACCATTCGCAGCGACATCATCGCCCTTAATGACATCATCGATGATCTGTTTGAGCTGGCCCAGCTGGATGCAGGTGGTCTTAGCATGGAGATGGCCCAGCACGCCCTGGCGGATATCGTTTCAGACACACTGGAAATGTTCCAGGCGGTGGCGCAAGATCATGGGGTGACGCTGCAAGGCACAGTGGCCCCGGATTTGGGTCTGGTGGAGATGTGTGCGCCTAAAATTGGGCGGGTGATTGCCAATTTGGTGAGCAATGCGCTGCGCCACACGCCAGCCGGGGGCACGGTGCAGGTAACGGCCGTTCGCCAACCAGAAGGCGTGATGGTAACGGTGCAGGATTCTGGCCCTGGCTTTGTTACAGACGATTTGCCGCGAGTCTTTGAGCAATTTTTCCGGGGCGAAGAGTCGCGCAGCCGGGCGTCTGGCAGTGGGGCCGGGCTGGGTTTGGCCATTGCCCAGGGGATTGTGACGGCGCATAACGGCCGTATCTGGGCCGAAAACAGCGCCGATGAGGGTGCCATTGTGGGGTTTAGCCTGCCAGATTGACGCTTCTCATCCAATTATAATGAAACCATCACCCAGTTAATTACTCAATTACAGTCCCACTGCTTACATCTCTTGCCGGTAGGTCAAGTTGTACCGCTTGCGGGCTTCCAGCACAGCACGGCGCAGGATTTCGTAGACGGCACCGGGGTCTTGCACGTTGCGCAAGACCGCCTCAGGGTGGCTGGGGTCGTGGCTGCGGACGGTGATGTCGCCTATTTTCAGGATGCGTTCGCCAAAGGTTTGGCTGTGGTCAATATCCTGCACGCGGACAAGCTCAATGTTTTCATGCGCTTTGCCGAGCAGCCCAGACGTGATCTTAAGCCGTTCATTGGTGATGGTGTAGGTGAGGACCAGGGAGAGAAACGGCCGTCCCTGCCACAATATCGTCTCGCCAAACTCATCATCTTCAGCCTCATCTGCTGCCATCTTGCTGGCGGGGAGCGTGTTTTCCAATTTTGATACGTCCAGTTCACTGTCTATTTCCAGCAGGGCAGACTCCGTTACCAGGTCTACAAAAGTTTCGAGGGATGTCTTGTCCAAGGCAGACAGGTCTAAATTCGCCTGGGCAACGGCTTGCCAAACACGGGCTTTAATACGGGCTTGTGCTTCTTTTATAGTCATCGGTTTCTCCTGTAAAAATGGGACAATTATTGACACAGATAAAAATCAGCGTAATCCGTGTTCATCTGCGTCCATTTTCTTTGTTGCTGCTAACAAAAAATTAACAAAATGGTTGTAGCATAGTCGCCGTCTGGTTGTCAAATAAGAGAACGGCCGTTAAAATAAAATGTCGATCATTTGGAGAAAGGTTTTTTGCCTGGAATTGGGGTGAAACGGCCGTTAGCCAAAAATAAACTCGCTGGAAAAAAGAGAAATGCCAACATATACTTATCGATGCAATGTTTGTGAGCACCAATTTGATATTCGCCAACGCATGTCCGACCAACCTTTGACAGATTGTCCGGTCTGTGAAACCGATAATGTACTGCGTAAAGTAGTCAACTCGGTGGGGATTGTGTTTAAAGGGAGCGGCTTTTACGTTACCGACAGTCGGGGCAAGAAAAGCGCTGTTACCCCGCCTGCCAATGGCAAAGTGAGCGAAAACGGCGACAGCGCCAAAACGGAGCCAGCGGCCAAGGGGACTGAAGCCAGCAGTAAAGCTGAACCCAAGTCGGACAATGGTGCCAGCAAGGGGAAGACGGAGAAAACGGCCGTTTAACCTGAATCTTCCTAACCTGAGTTAAACCTGGAATCCCCCGGTGGCAGCCACCACTTTTTGGCTAAAATTATCGACAAATTGCTGGAGCTTCTCATTTAGCTGCCGCCAGGTTGGGGTTTTAAGGGCATCCTGCATTAATTCCGTGCTGTTTGCGATGCCGCTGGCGAGTTTTTGCTCGCATTCGCCATACTGCGTGTACCAAACCTGAATGTCGGCAATCCCCAGCTTATTTAGACCGGGAATAAATTCATGAACCAGAAACTCAAAATATTCAGATTCTGTTTCGGGACGCACGTCCCAGCGCATTAAAAGTTTTGCGGCCATGCTGCCCCCTACAATTTTGGTGTGAGGATTACAGTTTCTGTTTCTTCGGGTAGATTGCTGAGTGAGATTTTCAAGCTGTCTTCCTGAGTGGGTTCGGTGACGCCCATCTCTTTCAAAAAGCGGTCAACCCCTTCCAACTCCAGCTTGAGGCCGGGCAGCTGGTAATGCATCGGTATCACGATGTTTGGCTCCAGCATGGAAACCAGTTCAGACGCCTGGGCTGCGTTGAGGCTGTTGCCACCACCCACGGGCAGCAGCAAAACATTCACCTCTTCTAATGCCTCGATTTCCGTCTGGGCGGGCACCTTGTCCAAATCACCCAGGTGGGCCACTTTCAGCCCGTCGTAATCGAACAGATAAATGACGTTATTTTTGGCGCGTGTCGCACTGCGGGTGACAATGCCGGTAATGAAGACGCTGCCAATTTCAAATTCGCCGGGGCCGTCCAGGTTGTGTTGCACCCCGCTGATGCCAGCCGCATAATTGTGCCCAGGGGCATCGTGGCTGATTGTGACTACATCGGCCTTGAGTTTGAGATTGGGCAGCCCCAGATTGCCGTTGTATGGGTCTGTGACAACGGTTGCATGTTTACGTTCGCTAAGCCGAAAGCAGCTTAAGCCATACCAGATTAGTTCCATAAAAAATGTTCTCCTTAAAGCTGGCCAATTATACCTGATAATTGCCCAAGCGGATAATGACGAGGCCCAAAATGGCGAACGATTTTCGTTTTCTGGAAATGAATGGGGGGCAGGTGATGGGGGAACGGCCGTTTCCTGCCAATCCCTTCAAATTACACCTGCCCCTTTGCCCCACCGGCTACACAGATGCCCAAATTGACGATTGCATCGGCCGCCGCCGCCACTATCCGTGGCGGCCCGGCAGCCACTTTACGCTGCGGGCTCGCTTTTCCCACGAGGCGGATCGGCTGGTTGGCACGGCCGGGTTTGGCTTTTGGAACGCCCCGTTTGGCGATCCTACGGTGCCGTGGCCTGCCTTGCCGCAGGCCACCTGGTTCTTTTTTGGCTCGCCACCGAATGATTTGCCGCTGGCGCTGGCTGGGCCGGGGCAGGGCTGGTTTGCCGCCACGCTAGACGCAACCACCTGGCAAGCCATCCGGCTGGCGCCGCTGGCCCCGGGGGTGCTGCTGCTAAACCAGTTGGGCGGTTTGCGGCGTAAAATCTGGCCCTGGGTACGGCAAAAGCTGCAAATTTCTTTCCAGCTAATCCCGGAAACGATGGCAGAATGGCATGAGTATCAGCTGATTTGGCATAAATCGGGCTGCGAATTTTGGCTGGACGGCCGTCTCATCCACCAAACCCCATTCAGCCCACGCGGGCCGCTGGGCTTTGTCTGTTGGATTGATAATCAGTTTATGGTGGCGATGCCGAACGGCCGTTTCCGTTGGGGAACCCTGCCCGTCACAACGCCACAACATCTGGAAGTTGAAGCCCTACAAATCGAGAGAATTGACGGTTGATGATTTTTGATCAACCATTGGGGTAAAAATCGTCAATCGTCAATCGTCAATCGTCAATTATTCCGGCAGTGTGCGTTCCTGGGGCCAGCTGCGGCCGATGTTTGCCTGCATCTTTTCCAGGTATGCTTTTTCCAGATCGATGCCGGCGTAATTGGCCAGCTTGAGGGTGTAGGCCAGCAGGTCGGCCAGTTCGCTGCGCAGTTGGGGGCGGTGCTTTTCCAGGGCGGCATGATGCGCTACGCGGGGAATGCGGCCGTTACTCACTAACCGTTTTGTCTCGCCCCAAATTTTAATCAGCTCGCTGGCCACTTCGCCCACCTCTTCTGTCAGTAGGATGTAGTTGAAAAACAGGTCAGGGTCGAACCCTTTGTTGTTGTCCAGATGGCGGTGGAAGCTTTGGAAGTCGGGCAAACGGCCGTTTTGCAGCAGCGTGAGCGGCGTTTCGATGGGCGGGCTGCTGGGAGCCTTCGCGGCTAGAGAGTTTTGGATCAGGTCGGTGACGTGTTGCAGGTCGTCTGGGTCGGAGAGGTAATCCAGGTCGTTGACGTTGACGGTGAGAACGGCCGTATCCTGCACATTGCTCAACCACGCCTCGTAAGCTGCGGCCAGCTTGCGGATATAGTCTGGGTCCATGTCTCGCTCGTAAGGCCGGTCACGGAGGGTTATTCTTCGCATAATCATGTCATGATCCGCTTGCAGGTAGACAATGAGATCGGGTATGGGGATTTTTTCACCGAGAGCGGCGTGAACACGGCCGTACATCGCCAGCTCGTCATCCTTCAGGTTGAGCCAGGCAAACAGCTCATCTTTGGCAAAGGTGTAGTCTGAAATGAGCATCCCCTGTTGCAGCGCTTTGGGCACCGCTTCATGCTGCTGATGATAGCGGCTCAGCAAAAAGAAAAGCTGCGTCTGAAAGCCCAACTGCTCCCGATCTTTGTAAAAACCTGCCAAAAACGGATTTTCTTCAAACACTTCCAGCAGCACGCTGGCATTCTCAAACTTGCTTTGCAGTAAGCGGGTGAGGGTGGTTTTCCCCACGCCAATAACACCTTCAATTGCCACGAATTTATGATTCATCTGTTTGTCCCGTTAAATTGTTTAAGTAAGCTACACAGGCAGGCCACGGATCTTCACCCACCAGCAGGGCGGCCAAAGCTGGGCTGTCGGCGTAAATACCATGGTAGCGTGGCGGCAGCAGCGCGGCAATCTTCACCATAATGAGATGGGTATACGCTGCTAAATCTGTCCCCTTGGGCCGACGGCCGATTTCCGGCAAGGCATACGGTTCCCCAATTGTGAGCTTGCTTTTAGTGCGGCGCAGCTGTTTGAAATTGGCAAAAAGCTGGTCATTGTTTTCAAAACTGACCGGTAAAATAGGCACGCCGGAGCGCGTGGCCAGATAGGCCGCACCCACTTTTGCCGCCTGCATCTGGCCATTTTTGCTGCGGCTGCCCTCTGGGGCCAGGCCAAAAACGCCCCCCTGCTCAATCGCTGCCAGTGCATCTCGCAGCCCTTGTCGGTCTACTTCGGCCCGGTTGATGTAAATGGCTCCCAGCCAGGCCATAATTGGCCCGTAAATAGGATGGCTGCGCCACTTTTCCCCGGCAAAAAAGCGCCATTTTACCAGGGGGAAGCCCAGCAGCAGCAGCGGTGTATCCGCCACGCTGGTGTGATTGAGCGTCACGATATACGGGCCGCTGGCGGGAATGTTTTCCCGGCCAACGACCTCCAGCCGGGTGAGTAAAATGGTACGGGTTATGTGCATGGCAGCACGGATCAGGTGATATCGAAACATAGAAATAGCTAATGGTCAATTGTCAATGGTTAATCATCAATTCTCTGGGCTTCAGCGTGGAGCGTGTAGGTGACGGTTGTGCCGCCGGGTGGGGCGGCTTCGAGCCGGAACGGCCGTTCCTCCCCCATGCCCAACTGCTCCGCCACCATCTGCTGCTGAAAGCCCGTCACGTTTCCTTGCGCATCGTAAAAGGTAGCGATGAGCCGTACCTGGCTGGCCGCTTCTGCGCCGCTGTTGGTCATTACGCCGCTCAGGGTCACACTCTCGCCATTTGTTGCCAGTTCCGGCTCGCTGATAGTGATCTCCAGAGTGCGGCTTCCCAGCTCCACAACGGCCTGGCCAGCCACCACAGCCACCGCCGGCTGGGCAAAATTGGTCGGTGGCTCGTTGAGCAGCACGCCAAACGGCCCTCGCTCGCCCGGTAAAATAATGGACGTGGCGACCCAGGCGGTAACGCTGCCCACGGATTGGCCGTCAGCCGCCAGCAGCCCGATTTCTACCTGAATATTTTCAACGGCCGTTTCCCCATCATTCGTCACCTCGCCCAGCAGCCACAAGCTGCCGATGGGGGTCTGGTAGGCATGAATTTTGGTGATGGCCACCCGCAGCGGCACCGGCGCCCCCTGAGCCAGCAGAGCGATGGCTGTGGCGGGCGGCGGCAGGATGACCGGTTGGCCAATCTGCAAATTTTCCGGCACGATGCCGGGATTGAGCGCTAAAATCTCATCTACCGTACTGCCCCGCTGGATAGCGATGCCCAGAATGGTGTCCCCCGATTCAATCTGGTAGACAACGGGTGTAGCCGTCGGCGTGGACGTGGGTGTGGGCAGCGGCGTCGGTGTGGTTTGAATAACGGCCGTTGTCGGGACAGCCCTTGTCACAAAAGAGACGCCAATTTGGGGCGTGGCGGTAAAGACGGCCGTTTCCGTCGGCGCCATCTCACCCTCATTGCCAGACTGGCAGCCCACCAACAACAAACAGACAATCGTAAAAATCAAAGTCAACTTGCCCATAACAAAGTAGGAAGTATATAACCAAAATCTCAAATGGCACGGCCCACAACCCGTTACCCATGAAAAATTCAGGCTCACTTTTGGCAAACGGCCGTCTTTCCCAGTAAAGTTACCCTCAATTTTCGACTGTATCCGTGCCTTCGGCACGGAACAGTGCGCCAATCATGCAGCCATATTTCCCCGGAAACTTTCTGATTAGCGACTCGCAGCGAAGGCAATTTCTGGGGGAATGCTGCCAATTTTGAAAGATTTCCCTCTTTCATTCGTTATACAGGCAGAAATGGGTGAAAAGGTCCAGGCAATATGATTACTTGCCACTTACAGCCTGCAAACTTGCACACCCCAAAAAAACCGAGGTTTTTATGCTTGATAATGAAAAACTGCTCGTCGAACAGGCCCGGCAAGACCCGGCGGCGTTCGGGGTGCTGTATGACCGATACGTAGACCGCATTTTTGTCTACGCCGCCCGGCTCATGCAGGATGAGGGGGTGGCGCAGGACGTAACGGCCGTTACCTTCGAAAAAGCGCTCACACACATCCGGCGCTACGAATGGCAGGGCAGCAGCTTTGCCCCGTGGCTCTACCGCATCGCCCGCAACGAGGCGATGTCGCGGCTGCGGCGGCAGAAGTGGCTCTCCCCCCGGCAATGGTTTGGCCAGACGGAACTGCGTGTCACGGAAACGGCCGTGCAAACCCGCCAGACCAACCAGGCCATCCACCGCGCCCTGGCCCGCCTGCGCCCCCAAGACAGCGACATCATCGTGCTGCGCTACCTGGAAGAGCTCAGCGCCGACGATGTCGCCAACATCCTCGCCTGTTCGACTAACACCGTGTATGTACGCCTGCATCGCGCCCTGGCCCGGCTGCGCGCCGAGCTGGAACGCGACCAGCCTGCGCTGAGAGAGGTAAAGTCACATGTCTCGCAACGATAAATTAGACCAATTTGATGAGTTGATTGATGAATTGCAGCAGAGCAAGGAACGGCCGTTTGCCCCCCGTGCCTTCAAAAATGAACTGCGCCGCCAGCTACTTAGCAATTACGGGAAATCCAGTTTTTCCTGGGGAACTTTGGGACGATGGGCGGGAACGGCCGTAGCTCTTGGCGTGTTGGCTTTTATTGTCATCTACGCCTGGGGTGTCATCATCCGGCCTGCGTCTGTGGCTGGCCCCGTTTCTGTCACCAGGCCGGCCGCACCAGTTCCCAGCGCAACGCCATCGCCGCTTGGCATCCAGATGCTGACCGACCTGCCCGCAGAAATGGGCGACAACCTGCGCCTGCTTGACTTTACCTTCACGGCTTCTCCCTTTGCCCCTGGCGGGCCAGTGCAGATCCATTTTGCCTGGGAAGCCACCGGCAGACCTTCGGCAGATTACACAGTCTTTGTGCATCTGGTAGACGAAAGCGGTCAGTTAATTGCCCAAACAGAGCAATCTATCGGCTTTAGCTCGACCTTTGTCAACGGCACGCGCCCCAGCACCAGCCTGACAGTGTGGCTGCCGGATGAGTTGCCAGCCGCGACAGTTTCTCTTGTCGTTGGGCTGTATGACAGCGTTACCGGGCAGCGGCTGCCGCCAGATAGCCCTGGATTGTATCTCGCCCAAATTGACGTGGCAGAAGAAACGGCTGTTGCCCCTCCTGCTCAACATGCTGCCAACGATGTCTGGCTCATCTCCGCCATCCAACACGCCCGCACTTCCGCCGATGCAACCATCACGCTGGAAATCACCGTTGGCTACCAGTTTGCATCGGATGAAGAGGTGATGCTCAAACCACTGTACGCCAATCCCAACTGGGAATCAGCCACCGGCGGGCGCATCCCGCTCGATGGCTTAAGCGATGAGATTCTCCTGACGGAAAAATCCGGCACGGAAACCATTACCTTCAGTGCAAGCCCGGCCGAAATGCGCCAGATTGCGGGTGCCGACCAGCCAGTGCTGGTGATGCAGATGGGTTACTTAAGCGAGGACGAAAACGGCCGTCGCGAACTAAACATCCTGGCCATGCCCACCATGTCTGGCTTTGTCATTGACCTAACCAGCACGGCAGAGATTACGTTTAACTCCGATGGGGCAACGGCCGTCATCCCCCGCGCCGTCGTTAGCGGTACTGACAACAACGGGCTTACCCTGCGCCGTACACCAACCGGTCAAACAATTGCCATTTTGCAGGAAGGCAGCATCGTGCTGCTCACCGATGTGCCTCGTCAGGAAAGTGAAGGGCTGCTCTGGCAAGCGGTGGAAACCACAGACGGCCACACAGGCTGGGTTGTGGCTGAATTTTTGACCTACCCTGCCAGGTATGTGCCGGTTGAGGGTCAGCCGCCTGCCGAGATGACAGTTCCTACAGAAGAAGCGGGGCCTGTTTACCTTGAATCTGTGGTGCAAAAAGAGCGGCATACGGCCGTTGTCACCTTCCAGGTCATCGTAGAACACGCCATTCTGGATGCAACGCTCCAGCTATTTCTGGTCAATCCAGATTGGGACTACGACCAAACCAACATCCAATCATTCCAACAGTTTATGCCCCAACCTGGCCAGCCTGGACTCTCCGTCACCGCAACGCCAGACCAGATTCGGGAAGCCACCGGAACTGATTATCCTATCGTTGCGGCCATCACAAAACCAATTGATCCCACCAACGGCACAGCCATTGTGCAAAAGTTTCCCGAATTTCCTTTTGACCTGACCAGCCGTGAGGAGATTTGGTACACACCCATCAACGATACAAAAAACCGTAACTATCTCAACATCGTTGAATTGTCGCCCCCGGTCGGTTCCACCATGAATGGTGAAATGACCTTCACACTCACCGTTCAATACAATTTACTCTCTTTAGATACAGCGAACCTGGTTACAATGCTGATGCCTTACGAGGGTGGTTCAGCCGTTGTGGGCAATGACGTTCAAACCATCACACGAGGCGAAGGAGAAATAACGTTTTCCTTTAACTTTGAACCGTTAGTAACAAATGTTGCCTCAAACTGGGTCTTAGAAATAAGAATGGTTGACCCTGCTGAGGAGTTTCCCCAATCAGCTTTGGCTACAGCGTCACCGCACGACAACTTTCCTGATGATGTCTATCGCTTTGAGCCGTGATAAAACGGCCGTTGCAGCTTCTAGGCCTACTTTTGCCCTTTGGCGGTCAGAATCCCTGGTGAGAACTGAATGGTCAGCTGCCCCTGCTGGAACAGGATTGGTTCTGGCTGGGTGGCCGTTGGTTGGTAGGTAATGGCCGTTTCCAACCAAACCGTCCGCCCAGCCGCCTGGACGAAGTACGGCCGTTCCCAATTCCCCGTGCCCCGCATAAAGTTAAAAGCTCGCCGGGCCGACCAGGCCGTGTCCAGGCCAAAATCGGCGTCGCGGGGCCACGGATCGCTGCTGAAGCCGGGCGGCTGTGGCTGGCGCGGCAGGCTGCCAACGGCCAGCTTTTGCAGCGCCGCCACCAGCAGCTCGCCACCCAGCGCCGCCAGACCGGCTTCAATATCGGGATGGGCTGCGCCATCGGGGAGGGGAAACGGCCGTTGCAGCGCCACATCCCCCGTATCAAACTGAGCATCCATAAAATGCACCGTCACGCCAGTTTGGGTCTCGCCCGTCCGCAGCGCCCAGAACAGCGGTGCAGGCCCACGAAAACGGGGCAGCAGCGAAGGATGCACGTTCAAACAGCCCAGGCGGGGCAGGTTCAAAATGGCAGGCGGCAGGCGATGGGGAAAGCAGGAGACGCAGATAACGTCTGGCTGCAAAGCGGCCAATGCAGCGGCCGTTTCTGGCGCAGCCAGCTGGCGCACGGCAAAGGCGGGCAGGTTGTTTTCCGACGCCAAAACCAGCGGCGAGCTTCCCCGCTGATTGCTGAGCAAATTGGGCATGGCTGGTTCAGGGCGGATGGGGGTGATGGGTGTTGAGAAACGGCCGTTCCCCACCAGCTGAAACGGCGGCACAATTTCGGCCGGTAAAACCAGCCCACACAGCTCCACATCCGCCGCCAGCAGTGCCGCCAGCGGAAGCCGGGTTAAGTTGCCCAACATCCCAAAAAACAAAACGCGCATCCGGTTCCTCGAAAAAATTGACGATTAGCGATTTACGATTTACGATTAAACAGATCAATGACGCATTCGTCAATCAAAAATCGTTAATTGTAAATGAAGGGGGCCTCATGGCTCGGTATGAAAAAACAGTAATCATGGTGCAATGTGCCAAATTAAATCGGGAAATGGAAGCGCTGCCGCGACGGCCGTTTCCCGGCCAGCTAGGCGAACGCATCTACAACGAAATCTCCCAGCAAGCGTGGGAATTATGGCAGCAGCAGTCTACCATTCTCATCAACCATTACGGCCTCAACCTGGCTGATCCGCGCGCCAGTGAATTTTTATTCGAGCAAATGGAAGAGTTCTTCTTCGGCGCTGGCGCTCAGATGCCGGAAGATTGGACCCCGCCATCTGCTGCTCCGCAGAAAAAGTAAACGCCTTTTTGTTTGAGACTCTGTGCTGGTTGGCTGACAAAACTTATTTAACCGCGGAGTGCGCGGAGAGCGCAGAGAAAAATGAAGGAGAAATCTCCGCGTTCTCCGCGCCCTCTGCGGTAGAAATCTGAGATTTGTCGTAACTACTAAGCCAGATTGGGCCAATTTTCTCTGGGAATGGGGATAGTGGTGGCCACAAATTGGCCCAATCTCCAGAGAGGCTTAGTAGTTACGATTTGTCTGTTAATTAGAACTTTGTGAACCAGAAGATTCGCTTGTTTATAGCCATTGAGCTGCCGGAGCCGATAAAGCGGGCGTTGCTGGCTGTTGGTGTGGCAATGGGGCAGGGGCTGCCCGCCGGGGTGGTCCGTTGGGTAAAATCAGCCCAACTGCACCTGACCCTGCGCTTTTTGGGGGATACGGCCGTATCCCAACTCCCTACACTGCAAGACCAACTCGGCCAACTGGCCGACCAGCACCCTGCGTTTCGCCTGCGGCTGAACGGCGTGGGCGCATTCCCCACCCGCCAAAAGCCGCGTGTGGTGTGGGCCGGTCTGGCAGGCGATCTGGCTGTATTGCAGGGCGTACAGGCAGATTTAGAAGATCGGGTGGTGGGGTTGGGTTGGCCAAGGGAGCAGCGGCCGTTTAGTCCACACATTACGTTGGGGCGGGTAAAGGATGCGGGGCAGGTTCGGGAGATGGCTTGGGCGGTTGATTTGGCGGTGTTGGAATTTAGGGTAACGGCCTTTCAGCTGGTGCAAAGTGAATTACGGCCGTCTGGGCCAGTTTACACCGTGCGGCAGGTGGTTCAACTGCGGCAGCCAGCTTAATCCAGATTGAGTTGTGCTACGGAGGATTTGCCGTTTAAATAGCTGCTGTGAACCAAGTTCAATGAAGGATAATCCAGAGGAGCGCTGAGAAAGTTTTTGACATCTTTGGTGGATTGCAGCAGCACGACATGTTTATCATTGGCAATGGCGTTTAGCTGGTTCATTACAAAAGGTTTGGCCCGCTCTGGATAGCTTAAGACGTGCCGCAAAAATTGAATGAGTTGAGGGTCCAGCAGCGGCTCTTTGCAGCCATCGGCGATGTCGGGGCGGGGGCGATTACGGTATTGAATGCGCCGTTTGATAGCCCGCACGGCGCAAATCCAGGGGGGCAAATCCAGAAAGACGACAGAATCGGCCGCTTTCAGGCGCATTTCCAGCGTGCTGCGGTAGTTGCCGTCGATGATCCATTCATCACGCTGCACCATCCGGGAAACGGTGTGCTGCCACTCCACATTGGGGGTGCCTATCCAGCCAGGATGCCAGTAATGCCGGTCTAAATGTACGACCGGCAGCTCTAGTTTACCGCCTAAGTGACGAGCCAGAGTGGACTTTCCAGAACCACTTGAGCCAATAATGAGTACGCGCTTCATCGTTGCTACGCCTTCGCTATAAAGTTTGTTGGGATGCTTAATCGTGGGCGGTGTGCGATAATGGATTTTTGTTGCTTCAGGCAACAACGATTGAGGCCAACGATTTTCATTGATTAAAGAGTTTTGAATGCTCATGAGAACTACCAGTGAATGAACAAATCATTTGTTGTCTTTGCTAGAGTGCTGGGTAACTTTTAGGACAACGGGTGTGTAAATTTTTCTGAAGCCATCGTATAGCAAAGAGATTGAATTTTGAGTGAATTTGACGTTAATAGATCACAGCAGAGTGACCAAAGTACCCCCGTTCGCTGGGTGCTTTCCCATCTTTCTCATCACAAATTACTGGTTGCTGGCATGTTAATTGGCGCTTTTGGCAACGCGGCCCTGGCAGCGGTTGTGCCTGTTTTCATTGGTATCGCTTTTGATGCTGCGCTGGAGACCCCGGCAAATATGCGGCTGATTGGCCTGATGGCGCTTTGGGTCATTGTGAGCCAGGCGGTGCGGGCGGTGCTTCAGCTGGGGCGCAATTTTTCCAGCGCGGTAATGGGGGAACGGCTGGAGCGAGATATGCGTGAGGAGTTGTACGTCAGTCTGTTGGGCAAAAGCACCGCTTTTCATGATTTTCAGCCAGTGGGGGACACCATGGCGCGGGCCACCAATGATGTGCATGAGGTGAATCTGCTGATGAATCCAGGGATTAACCTGGTGGCTGGCTCGGCCAACTTCATGATTATGCCGCTGCTGATTGCGCCGAGTTACCATCCACATCTGGCTGCAGCCCCCCTCTTTTTTATTATCACCTATATTTTGGCGGTGGTGCGCTATTTGAAGGTACTGCAAGGGATTGCAGACCAGGTGCGGCGGGCGTTTGGCACAATGAACGGCCGTCTCGCCGAAGCAATCGATGGGATTGAGCTGGTGAAAAGCACCGCCCAGGAAGCCCAGGAAATTGGTTTGTTCAACGATAACGCTGCCAGCTACCGGGATGCGGCTGTGGAGCAGGGCAAAGTGGAGGCCCGTTTTTTGCCACTGCTGCTGCTAGGGATTACTTATGGGCTGGGCTTCATGCACGCGCTTTACCTGTTTCAGCTGGGCGAGATTGCGGTGGGGGATGTGATTGGTTTTATGGGGCTGTTGGCGCTGTTTGGCTTCCCCACCTTTATTTCGCTGCTGGCCTATTCGCGGGTGTCGTTGGGTTTGGCCGGGGCGCGGCGCATTCTGGAGCTGATGAATGCGGAAACCCTGCTGGATGAAAACGTCAGCGGCCATCAGGCAGATATTACCGGCGCGGTGCGCTTTGAGAACGTGACGTTTGGCTATGTGGCGGAATCGCCGGTGCTGCAAGGCATCGATTTCAGTATTGCGCCGGGTCAAACGGTGGCGATTGTGGGGCAGACGGGTTCTGGCAAGAGCACCCTGGCCAAGCTGATTAACCGGACGTATGATGTGGGAAACGGCCGTCTTCTCATAGACGGCATCGACGCACACGACTGGAACCTGGCATCCTTGCGGCAGCAAATCTCCATTATTGAGCAAGATGTCTTCCTCTTTTCGCGCACCATTGGCGAAAACATCGCTTTTGGCTGCCCTGGGGCTACGCAAGCCGTCATTGAAGCAGCGGCCAAAGCCGCTCAGGCGCACGACTTTATTCTGAACTTCAATGATGGGTATGAGACGGTGATTGGGGAGCGGGGCGTGACCCTTTCTGGCGGGCAGCGGCAGCGGTTGGCGCTGGCGCGGGCCTTTCTGACACGCCCCCGCATTCTGGTTTTGGACGATTCCACCAGCGCGGTAGACAGCGCCACGGAAGACCAGATTCAGCAGGCGATTGTGCGGGCAGCGGCCAACCAGACCACAATTTTAATCACCCATCGCCTGTCGCAAATTCGCTGGGCAGACAAGGTGGTGGTGCTGCGCAAGGGGCGAATGGAAGCGGTGGGTACCCACGAAGAGCTGATGGAGTCATCGCTAGCGTACCGGCGCATTTTTGAGCAATATGAGGCGATTGAGGCGTAAGAAAGAATCCGCAGATTTCGCAGATTGGCACAGATTTTTTTTTATCTCTCTGAGAAACTCTGTGCCGCCTCAGTGTCACTCTGTGTTCCGCTTTGTAAAGGTAAAACCGTGAAAGCTTTAGTTTATTACTGCCGCTGGCAGGAAGCCAGTTTACGTTTGAGGGGGCGGGATGATACGGCCGTTTGGGGCCAGCTCGTCTACAAAGCAGACACCCCAGAAGAGTCGATGCAGGAATTTCGCTTTGAGCTGAAAACATGGCGGCTTATCCTGCAAAAGCCAGAGGGCGAAGAAGTTATCCAGCTGGATGAGATGGGGACTGTGCAGTCAAATTACCAGCGCTGACGGTGCGCCTCAATGACGTTGGACAGGGACTCCAGCTTTTGCAGCAGCCAGTTGAGCTGATCCAGACTCTTCACTTCGACCACCAGCGAAATGGTCATGATATTTCCGATGGAGGTGGTTTTGGTTTTGGGCGCGTTGATTTTTTGGCCGCGCAAGATGGCCACAATTTCTTCGATGATGTTGGGCCGCCGGTACGCTTTCACTACCAGCGGGATGGGATAAACGGCCGCTTCATCTCCCCACTCCACGGCAATCAGCCGCTCCGGTTCGGAAAGACCCTCCACCTGTTTGCAGTTGGCGCGATGAATGGTAACGCCCTGACCTCTGGTGATGAACCCGATGATTGGTTCTGGCGGGATGGGCTGGCAGCATTTGGCCATGCGTGTATGCACGCCGCTGACGCCTTTAACGGTGAGACCTGAGGTTTTTTGCGGGGTTTGCAGCAGCAACGGCCGTAATTCATCGTCCGGGTGCAAATTCTTTTCCATCAGGGCAATGGCACCGCTGATTTGCCGACTTTGAATATCGCCAAAGCCTACTTTGGCCAAAAACTGCTCTTCGTCATCATACTTCAACGCTTTAGCAATCTCGGAAACGGTATGCACCTCTGTCAGACCCAGGCGGCGCAGCTCTCGCTCTACCACTTCGCGCCCTTGCAAAATATTTTGCTCCCGCTCCTGGTTGCGGAACCATTGGCGGATTTTGCTGCGGGTGCGGGCACTGCCAGTGTAGCCCAGACTGCTGTTCATCCAGTCGCGGCTGGGGCCGCCCCGATTGGTGGCGAGAATATCGATGCGTTCGCCTGATTTTAAGATGTAATCCAGGCTGACCATTTTGCCGTTTACCCGCGCTCCCCGGCAGCGGTGCCCCACCTGGGTGTGAATGGCGTAGGCAAAGTCGATGGGCGTAGAACCAGCCGGCAAGTCGATCACGTCCCCTTTGGGGGTGAAGACGTAAATACGCTCGCCCAGAATTTCATTTTCCAGCAGATCGTCATCATCATCTTCGCGGGATTCATCCTGTAGGCTAGCTAAAAGCTCACGCAGATTGTCGATGCGCCGCTTGACAGAGGTGGCAACCTTGCCGCCCTCTTCTTTGTAGGCCCAATGGGCAGCGACGCCTTTTTCTGCTTCATCATGCATGCGGCGGGTGCGGATTTGCACTTCCAGGTTTTCACCGGTTTTGGAGTCGATAACGGCCGTATGCAGCGATTGATACCCATTGGCTTTCGGCGCAGCAATGTAATCATCAAACTCGCGAGGGATGGGCTGCCACAGGCTGTGTACCAGCCCCAGCGCCTGATAACACAAGGCACGATCGATCCCTTCTTTTTCCTTGAGGCTTTTTTTGCTGTAGTCGGCTAAATCCAACGGTTCCAGAATGACGCGCAGCGCCTGAATATCATAAATATGGTCGAAATCCAGCCGTTTGCGCGTCATTTTGCGGTAAATGGAATAGATATGCTTGGATCGACCGGTCACCGTCCCTTTGAGCCCATTATCCCTGATGGCCTGCTGCAGCTTCTGCACGGCATCATCAATTTGCTCCATCCGCTCTGCCCGGCGCGCCGCCAGCTTGCCCGCAATCTCTTTGAACTTTTCTGGCTGCAAATAGCGGAAAGCTAAATCTTCCAGCTCCCACTTCAGCTGCCAGATGCCCAATCGGTTGGCTAGAGGCGCATAGATATGCCTGGCTTCGTTGGCAATGCTTTGGCGTTGTTCGGGGGGCAGGTTGCTGGCCTTGCGCAAATCTTGCAAACAGTCTGCCATGCGGATCAAAATGACGCGAATATCCCCTTCGATGATGGACAGGACGGCGCGGCGCACCCCTTCGAGCGATTTGCGGTCTGCTTCGGGGTCGCGGTGCTTTTGGTATTGGGCTTCGCTGGCATAGGCGTACAAATGTTCCAGCCCCTCAATGAGGTCGGCCGGTTCTTCGCCGAACTTTTTGCGAATATTGTCTATGGTTTGGCCGGTGTGGGGCAGCAGGCTGTCGTGCAGGATACTGGCGATGAGGGTGGGGGTATCTACACCGAGCTGACTCATCGTGTGGGCGACGGCGAGATCGTGCTGGATGAACAGTTCGCCAGATTCGCGCTGACGGCCGTTGTGGATTTGGTTGGCAAACTCGTAAGCCTGGCGTACTTGCTGTGCAGTTTGCCCATTGGGCAGGTTTTCTAATAGTTCTGTAATAGAAATTAGCGATATTTGGGTCATAAGGAGTGGGTATATGCAAAAAGGCGACTCCATGAGGAGACGCCTGCATGCACATGGCTGACGATAGTGGGAAGTTGTCGCCAAAAGCCAAACGGTATGCGGTTACAGACTCAAATGTTTAATAGAGTTGTTCCTTATTAAAGAATGAAGAATTTCGGACACAGATGAACACAGATTTTCACAGATAAAAGAAATAAATCTGTGTTCATCTGTGCCCCATTTTTTATTCAGGAACAAGTCTAATCAATGTAAAGGAAGTAAGATGAGCAGGTTATTGATTGTGGTGGTGAGAAACGGCCGTTTAAGCTTCGTTCCCATTGGTGGCGTCATCGGCGCTGCTGACGCGATTACTCAGCTGTGATGCCTGTTCTTTTCCTTTATCCAGCACAATCCGGGCTTGTTCCTGTACACGTCCCCCGACCTCTTTTACCTGTTGGCGGGTGTTGCTAAGCGCAGAGCCCGCTTTGTCCAGGTATTCATGGCTGTACGCTTCGGCCGATTCACGAACCTGCTGGACCCGCGCTCCCCCAGATTGCAGTAGCTCATTACTTTTATCGGCAATTTTGGCTCGCGTTTCTTCACCCGATTGGGGTGTCAAAATAATAGCGGTGGCCGCGCCAACCAGCCCACCGATCACAAAGCCTGCTAAAAAAGCACCTAAATCATTTGAATTGTCGCTCATTTTTCTTTTCTCCTACCGGGGTAAATTATTACGCGGATTGCCAAACAGCGTTTTCAAGGCCCGCCGAATGCCTGCCATGTGCACACGGGCTTCGTTAACGGGTTTGACCACGTTTTGGCTGACAAAAGTTGTGGTGCCGCGAATCGTTCCCACGGTTTCATTCGTCTTTTCCAATATGGGTTTAATTTCAAATTCCAACATGTTAACCAGCCGCACAATCATCAGCAGCATAAACAGCAGCACAATGCCAAACAGGCAGGATTCTATCGCTAGGGCAATGAGCAAAATGTCGCGCACCGCTTCCACCGTGGCCGCCTGGGTGCGGGCCAGCCAGATGATGCCCCAAACGGAGCCAATCAGCAGCGCCAGCGCCAGGATGACGGCTAAAGCGATGTAGACGGGCTTGATCGAAATCAGCTTCTTTTGTTCTGGCAGCGTGCCAGATGAGGTTGAATATGTCCTGCTGTCCAAGGGTGGCTGTTCTGCTCCTTATTAGAGTTTCTGTTGGAAAAAGCAAAGGTAGTATAGCATTAAAGCCTGGCGGCTTCAAAACTACTTTGTTTGTCTTTCTTGAAAAGGGCGGCGGGAAGAGGTATCAGGATACGGCCGTATTCCCCGCCAGCCATCGACTAATGATCAGGGCCACCCACGCCCCCACGCTGGCACTGAAGAGCTGAAGCGCTCCCAGGCGCAGCCAGTTGAGGTCGAGCAGATCGCCCACCACGTGCCCCACGGCAAAGCCGATCCAGGCGGTGACCAGGTAGAGGATGATGCGCCGGGCGGGGCCGCCCAACAGCAGGTGGAAGCCAGCGCCGTAAGCGGTTGACAACAAAAAGCCGAGGATAAGGCCAGAAGCAGCAACGGTCATGAGAGCACCTGAATGTGGGCCAGTTGGAGGGAGGGGGTTGTTGGGGCGGTAACGGCCGTTTCTACCACAACATGCATCCCGTCGGCAATAATGCCACCACCCAGGCAGACGTCGTCATCGTAAAAAATGGCCCCCTGCCCGGCGGTGACGCCAAAGACGGGTTCGTGGAAAGTGACCTGAGAACGGCCGTTTCCCAAATCAACCACCGTCCCCTCAACCCCCTTCGCCTTGTAGCGAATCTTGATTTGAGCTGAAATTGGCTCCATGGGCGGCTGGCCGCTAAGCCAGTTTACGTCGCGGGCAATCAGCGTTTGCTGCCCCAGCTCCGACTTTGGCCCGACGATGAGGGCGTTGTGCGCCACATCCTTGCGCAGCACAAACAGCGGCTCATGGGCCGAGATGCCCAGTCCTTTGCGCTGGCCAATCGTGTAAAACGGCAGCCCCTCGTGCTGGCCCAACTTCTCGCCGCTGCTGGTGAGGATGGGGCCGGGCTGGCTGGCTTTTTGGCTGTATTCCTGCAAAAAGCGGCGGTAATCGCCGTCGCCCAAGAAGCATAAATCCTGGCTTTCGCTTTTGCTGGCGACGGGCAGGCCAAACTTTTGCGCCAGTTCGCGCACCTCCGGCTTGGTGTAGCCGCCGATAGGGAACAGCACCTGCCCCAATTTCTCCTGGTCCAAAACGTGCAGGACGTAGGACTGGTCTTTGTTGGGGTCCACCCCTTTGAGCAGCTGGTAGCCGTGTGGCGTGTGGCGCACCTGGGCGTAATGGCCGGTGGCCAGGTAGTCGGCGTCGAGGGCTAAAGCCCTTTCCAGCAGGTAGGTGAAGCGAATCTGGCGGTTGCATTCGATGCAGGGATTGGGGGTACGGCCGTTGGCGTGCTCATCAATAAAAAATTGCACAATTGTTTGCCGGAAATGGTCCTGCACGTCCACCACGTAGAACGGGATGCCCAGCAAACCCGCCACGCGCCGGGCGTCGGCCATCTGGTCCGGGGTGCAGCAGCGGTTGGCGGGCGCGGCGCCGTCGCAAGATGGCTCGCTCCACAGGCGCATCATCATGCCCACGACATCGTAGCCCTGCTCCACCAGCAGCGCCGCGGCCACGGAGCTGTCTACCCCGCCGCTCATCGCGACAACCACACGCTTTTTGTTGTTGTTCTGATTCATCTCATTCATGATGCGCCTAATGTACAACTTTCCTCTGTTCTAAACAAATTGCTTTATATAGGAATTTTCATTTAGAGTTTATTTTCAGGAGGCAATAGATAGATAATGAGTTATCAAATTTTTTACTCTTGGCAATCAGATTCACCAAATTCAACAAATCGCACTTTCATCGAGAAAGCCCTTGAAAACGCAATAAAAAGAATTCGTAGTGATGCAACTATTAAAGTAGAGCCTGTAATTGAGCGAGATACAAAGGGTTTACCCGGTTCTCCAAATATTTCAGAGGCGATCTTTGACAAAATAGATCAATCTCAAATATTTGTGTGTGATGTGTCTATTATAAATAAAGGTTCTGATTCTCGACTTACCCCTAACCCTAACGTGTTAATTGAACTGGGGTACGCTCTAAAGGTATTAGGACCAGATAGAGTTATAATGGTCATGAACACTGATTTGGGACCTCCAGAGTTACTTCCCTTTGATTTAAAAATGAGGCGAGCTCTTACATATTCGATGCCTGAAAACAAGAGCGATCGAGCCAGTGAACGCAAGATTCTCCAAGGTAAAATCGAGAGCGCGATTAGATTGATCTTAGAAAATCATTTAAACAAGAAATCAGTGATAGAGGAAGCACTGTCATCGATAAATGGTTCCCAGAAGAATGTAGCTTCCAAAATACGAAATGTATTTGAGTACACTGTCGATGAATTGAGTTCAATTGCTCCAGATTTTTCGGGAGAAGGCGAAAAGGATGACAAACTTGTTGAAGCGATAGGGAAAAGCACGCAATTAGTATTGGAGCACGGAAGAATTGTTCAGGCATTAGCGCAAGTGGATTTTTATGATGGAGCGCTTGAATATTATAAAGGGTTTCAGGCTATTCTTGAGAAGTATAATCATCCTTTAGGAGTTTCTGGGTACCCGGAAACGGATCACGACTTTTACAAATTTGTTGGTCATGAACTTTTTACTGGATTTATTTCATGTCTTGTCTTGGAAAAACGTTGGGGATTGATTTCAGATATCTTAAATGAAGATATTTTTGTTCAAAATACTTACTGGGGAAAGGCTGATGTGGTGTCCTTTGATTATATCTCTGCGGACACTATGTTACTTATATATCGAAAGAATCGCTTAGGGTTACAAACTCCGCACATTCGGGCAGAAATGTTGAGCGAGCGTCATAGTCAGGAAGAATTAGCAACAATTATTCCATTAGAACAATTCGCGGAGGCTGATTTTTTCTTATTTCTTAAATCTGAAAAATGGTATCCTTATAGTAATTTCAAAATGTTACGCCCACCTCAATATTTGTTTGAAGCCAAAAGTAAAAATACGGCAGAAAAACTCTTAGAACCATTGGGATTTGCAACGATTTTGGAATTTCGAGCACAATTAGCGAGTCGCCTTGAAAAGCTTAAACAAGATTGTGGTCATAGGTGGTATGCTCTCCATTTTCAAGGGAAAATAAATCCAAGCGATATTGGGAGCAAGTAAGATTTCCAAGTGCGTGAAGTAGTTATGCTAATTGCCAAAAAGCTCGCTGACTTTGCGGACTTTTTCGACAACAGAGGACGTCGCCAGGATGATGTGGAGATTGTTGATTCCCATTAAGGTGAACTGATGGACAATGAAATGTTGAACCCAGTGCATCCTGGTGAGGTGCTTTTAGAAGAGTTTTTGAAGTCGATGGGGCTGAGCCAAAATCGGCTCGCTTTGGATATTCGGGTCCCCGCCAGGCGGATTTATGAAATTGTGCACCGCAAGCGGCGCATTACGGCCGATACTGCCTTGCGCCTGGTGCGTTACTTCGGAATGCCTCCTCAATTCTGGTTGGGGTTGCAAATGGATTACGATTTAGACGTGGCTTCTGACCAGCTGTCGGATCGGTTGGAAAAAGAAGTGATGGTCTACGGTTAAGGTGATAACGGGAGCTGATGGCAGATAGCTGCGGTCATAGTCAAATTGACCATTCATTCTTGCTGGAAACGGGGTGAGCGGAAGTGAAGAACAGGGTCTGGATTTTTTAGAACTTGCCTTTGTAAAACGATCTGATTCGGGAACTTTTCTTTAACGCGAAGAAAAAGTTCCTCTTTATTAGAATCGTGATCAACGAGCTTGCCATTGTGGATGGCAACAAATTGACCCAGGTATTTCTTAACAAGCCTGGGGTGCATTTTTTTGTAAGCGTGTATTTCTTGAAGCATTTTGTCTCGTGCCGGGTTTTCTGCTGATGTGTTCTGCACAAAGGCATTAGCAATAACATCATTGACCAGCGCCGAAACGTCTGTTCGGCTTTGCTTCGCCTTCTCCACAATGCGCTGATAAACCTTGCTGGAGACAGTGATTGTAATTTGCTCTGACATGGCGCAATTATACCAAATAAATCAACTTGATAACTGTTGTTATAGATTTTGGTTATACGGCCGTTTTCAATTCCCCCATCGTGAAAAGCGCCTGAAGCTGCAGACCCGCATTGGCCAAATTCTCTCTGCCACCGGCCTCACGATCAACAACGCAAACGACAGCTTCAACAACAGCGCCTCGCTGGCGCAAAGCCTGGGTCGATTGAATAACTTGCCCGCCAGATGTGACCACATCCTCTACGATGACCAGTTTTTGGCCATCAACTGATCCCCCTTCAGCTAACTTACAAGTGCCGTAAGATTTAGCCTTTTTGCGCACAAAAAGAGTCGGCAGCCCGGTTATTTGGGATAACAAGGTTGCAATTGGAATGCCGCCCATCTCCAATCCAGCTAATGCATCGACATTTTTTGGTATGAAACCGCTCATCGTTTGAGCGATTTCGTTTAAGAGCGCGGGGTCCGATTCAAACAGATATTTATCGAAATATTCGTGGCTAACTGCACCAGAGCGCAGTTGGAATTCGCCACGAAGGTAGGATGCCTGGTAAATTTTTCGAGCAAGATTTAAGTTCTTGATCATATAGACCTGCTCCTGTCAATGTTGAGTAAAACGGCATGGTTCAAAAAGTCCGAAGCATCCCGCTTACACAGAGGAACGGGATGCTTCGGAGGACCTCAGCATGACACGCTTTTTTGCTTGATTTGTAAAGACAGATTACCTGAAATGAACCATGCCAGTAAAACGAAACATCCTTACGGCGAAACAATGATTAGAACCTTTTTTGCAGTGGAGACTGTAGATTGCTGAGGTTATAGGGATTCTTCGTTTCACTTAGAATGACAAATGAGGGTGGCTTGGTGCCGGGGTTGCTAAATGAGTTGCGTTTACATCGCAAAAAGCTGGCTGACTTTGCGGACTTTTTCGACGACGGTGGGCATGGCCTGGATGACGTGCTCGATGTGCGCCGGGGAGTTTTGGCTGCCGACGGTGAAGCGCAGACCGCCCTTGGTCCAGGCGGGGGCCAGGCCGATGGTTTCCAGAATGGCAGAGGGCTTGGGATCGCCGGTTTTGCAGGCGGAGCCGCTGCTGGCGCAGACGCCGACCATGTCCAGGTGCATCAGCAGGTCGTTGCCGCTCATGTTTTTGAGGGCGAAGCTGGCGTGATGGGGCAGCCGCTCGGTGGGGTGGCCAGTGAGGATGATGTCGTCGGCGGGCACGGCGGCCATGACACCCGCGATGAGCTGGTCGCGCAGGCTGGTGTAGTGGGCTACCTGTGCCTCCAGGTTGTCTTGCGCTAGTTTAAACGCTTCGGCGGCACCCACGGCAAAAGCGACGTTGACGGTGCCAGAGCGACGGCCGTCTTCCTGCCCACCCCCCGTTAACGAAGAAACCAGCTCAATCCCGTCCCGCACAACCAATATCCCGACGCCTTTGGGGCCGTAAAATTTATGGGGCGCAAAGCTGATCAGGTCGATGGGCATGGTGGCCATGTCCCAGCGGGTGGTGGCGGCAGCCTGCACCGCGTCGCTGTGGAACAGGATGCCGTGCTCGCGGGCCAATGCGCCAATTTCCTGAATGGGCTGCATCGTGCCAATTTCGTTGTTGGCGGCCATGATGGAGATGAGGGCGGTGTGTTGGGGCCGGATAGCAGCGGCGACATCGTCTACGGAAACACGGCCGTATTCATCCACGGGCAAAATGGTGAGGTCAAAGTTGAACTGGTCGCGCAGTTGAACGGCCGTTTCCAAAACCGCTTCGTGCTCAATGGCGCTGGTGATCAGGTGGTTGCCGCCGCCGTTTTTTCTGGCCGCCCACATCACGCCGCGAATGGCCAGGTTGTCGCTCTCCGAGCCGCAGCCGGTGAAGACAACCTCTTTGGGCAGGGCGTTCATCAGTCCGGCGATGGTGCGGCGGGCTTCATCCAGGGCAAAGTTGGCGGAACGGCCGTGCGCGTGCGACGAGGAGGGATTGCCGTAATGCTCCGTCCAAAAGGGCAGCATTTTTTCAATAACTTGGGGATTGACTGGCGTGGAAGCGCCGTGATCGAGGTAGATGTGTGTTGACATAACTGAGTAATTGGGTAATTGGGTAATTGAGTAATTACTGAATCACCTAATTACTTAATTACCCAATTACTTACACTTCGGCGATGGGCAGCTTTACAGTGAAGGTCGTTCCCTTGCCCGCCGTGCTTTTCACCTGAATGGTGCCATTATAGTTCTCGACGGCGACTTTGACCATGTAGAGCCCCAGCCCGGTACCGGCGATGCCCCGCTCAACGGCCGTTTGTGCCCGGAAAAAACGGCCGAATAAATTGGGCATAGCCTGCTTGGGAATGCCAATGCCATCATCCTTTACCTGCACTACAATCTGGCTGTTTTCCGGGTACGCTTCTACCCGCACCGTGCCAGACAGGGTGAACTTCACGGCGTTGTCGATGAGGTTTTTGAAGATGAGATGGTACGTTTCCTGGTTGCCCAGCAGGGGCGGCATGTCGGCAGTGATGCGCTGGCGGAAGGTGAGCCCTTTTTCGATAGCCCGATCGGCCAGGGGGGGCAAAATTTCGTCAAAAAGGTCGTTGAGGTTGACCTGGTCGTTGCTGCGCTGGAATTCGTTGGCCTCCATTTTGACCACTTCCAGCATCTGGCGCACCATTTTTTGCAGCCGGTCGCTTTCCCGTTCGATAACGCCCAGAAAGCGGTCCGCCTTTTCTTTTTGCTGTGCTTTGCCTTCGCGCAGCAGGCGAGCGTACATCAAAATGGTGGCCAGGGGCGTGCGCAGCTCGTGGATGATGCCGTGGAAGAAGTCGTCGCGCAGCCGCTCTACTTCGCGAATCTGGCTCAGGTCGCTGAAAACGAAGATTAGCTCCGTCACATTCCCTTTTTCGTCTCGAATGGGAGCGCCGCTGAGCAGGATGGGCACGGTACTGCCCCCGCTCTGGCTCATTTCGGTAGCCAGCTGGGGATAGTCGTCGTGGGCGGAGAGGATGCGCTGCATAAATTCGTTGAGGCTGCTGGTGGTGAGGCGAATCATGTCGTTGGCTTTTTGGCCAGCCAATGAGGGCAAATCGCGGAACAGCAGGCTGAGCAGGGAGTCGTTGGCATGGGTGATGAGGCCGTCGGCATCAACAGTCATCATACCTTCAGACATGTTGGCAAAGATGGTTTCGATGCGGCGCTTTTCGGCGAGAACGGCCGTATGCAAACTGGCATTCTCAATGGCTGCCGCCAAAGGGCCGCCAATCGCTTGCAGCAGCCGCAAATCGTTCTCGTTGAAATCGCCGTTCTGCTTATTGATCGCCTGTAAAATACCAATGACGCGCTCTTCGATTTGCAGGGGAATACAGAGCATATTGTTGGTCTGAAAGCCCGACTGCCGGTCTACGCGGGAGTAAAATCGTTTGTCTGAGTAAACATCGTTGATAATGACCGATTGCCGATTTTCTGACACCCAACCGGCGATGCCCTGCCCTTTTTTCAGGCGAATGGTGGGTAAATCCTTAAACAAATCCCCCATGAGCATATCCACAAAAATGATGTCGCCGGAGGATTGTTCAATCAGCCCTACAGAAACAGACCCTACGTTGAGGGTGCGGCGCACCGGTTCCATGAGCTGCCGATAAATGTTGTGCAGGCTCAGGGTGGCGGTGAGGGCGTAGCTAATTTCGGAGACGACAGCAAACTCAATATCTTGCCGGTCTACCGTCTGGCGCAAATAGGCACGGTCCAGGGCCATGGTTATTTGGGTGGCTAACGCCGACAGATTTTCTGGCTGGGTGAGCGGCATTTCCTCTTCCGGGTCTATGAGGCAGAGGATGCCTTCTGGCGTTACCGGGGCATAGCGGCCAGACGCGGGCAGGGGAACAGCCAGAATGCGCTCATGGGGCAGCTGCCATAGTTCGCTGCGAATCAGCTCGGCAGGTGGGCGGTTGAACTTTTCTTGAAGGGAAGGTTGGCCGGCAGCGAGGAAGCTTTCGAAGGAGGCGTGGGCTTTGTTCCAGCGGGTTTGCTGGAGACGGCCGTCTTTATCGCAAATCCATACGTCAAAATATCTTCTCTGCGGATCGCTAACGCCGACGACGGTGGTTGTCTGGCTGAACGAAGCCACTTCACTGGCTACGACCGCACAAACGCCGTGGGCATCAAAAATGTTCAGTAATTCTTCGGCCAGCTGTTGCCACAGGCTGTGTATTTGGTTGGGTTCGATGGAAATCAAGTCGCTCATGTTTGTTTATTTATGGCGATCAGCTGTTGATCGACACATAATAGTTTCGTATTTTGAGATTTATAACCGGGGGCAAGCATCTTGGCAAGAGGACATTCGGTATAAGTTTGTGACATTTGGCATAAAGATTGTAGTGAATTGTGTTTGCCCGAACTTGCTTGCTTCTGTATAGTTTTCTCTGGTGTCTATTACAATCCACTGTACCTATAAACGCACAAATTAACAATCTCGGAATTAATTTCCGATTATCACAGAAGGAGTGAATATGTCTTACATTGAATCTATTCGTGGGCGGGAAGTATTAGATTCCCGTGGAAACCCAACGGTTGAGGTAGAAGTACAGCTTTTTGACGGCAGTTTTGGCCGGGCGATTGTGCCTTCTGGCGCTTCAACTGGCGTGCATGAAGCGTGGGAAAAGCGGGATGGCGACAAGGATCGCTATTTAGGTAAGGGTGTGCAGCAGGCGGTAACGGCCGTAAATGAAGACATCGCCGAAGCCATCGTTGGCTGGGACGCTACCGACCAGGTAGGGATCGACCAGATGATGTTGGAGCTGGACGGCAGCGAAAACAAGAAAAATTTGGGGGCCAACGCTATTTTGGGTGTTTCTCTGGCCGTGGCCTATGCCGCTGCCGACAGCCTGGAACTGCCGCTCTACCGCTACCTGGGCGGCGTTTACGCTCGCACCCTGCCCGTACCGATGATGAACATCATGAACGGCGGCAAGCACGCCGCTGGCGCTACCGATTTACAAGAATATATGGTGATGCCTGTGGGCGCTTCCAGCTTCGCCGAAGGGCTGCGCTGGGGGGCTGAAATTTACCACAGCCTCAAAAAAGTGTTGTCCACCAAAGGGTATGGCACTACCGTAGGCGACGAAGGTGGCTTTGCCCCCCGCGTTAAAAATAACAGTGAACCTTTTGATCTGATGCTGGAAGCGATTGAAAAAGCGGGTTACAAGCCAGGTGAACAAATTATGTTTGCTATGGACCCGGCCGCCTCGGAAATCTATGAAGACGGCTTATACAACATGAAGGTCGAGGGCAAAAAGCTGACCGGCGCGGAAATGGTTGATTTTTACGTTGATCTGGTCAAGAAATACCCTATCATCTCCATCGAAGATGGTTTGCATGAAGATGACTGGGAAGCATGGACCTTGATGATGGAGAAGCTGGGCGACAAAATTCAGATCGTAGGCGATGACCTGCTGGTTACCAACGTCAAGCGGATTGAGATGGCCATCGAGCGGAAAGCGGCAAACAGCCTGCTGTGCAAGGTGAACCAGATTGGTACGCTGACGGAATCGATTCAGTCGGTGGAAATGGTGCAGCGTCATGGCTGGACGGCCGTTGTTTCCCATCGCTCCGGTGAAAGTGAAGACGCCACCATTGCCGACCTGGCTGTTGCCCTTAACGCAGGCCAGATCAAAACGGGCGCTCCCGCCCGCAGTGACCGTGTAGCCAAATACAACCAGCTCCTGCGCATCGAAGATGATTTGGGCGACTCGGCCATCTACCCCGGCCTGAAAGCGTTTACCAACCTGCGCCTTTAGTCAGTAATCGGTAATCAGTATTCGGTGATGTCGCGTTGCGACCGCTTCGCGTACAGTGATCAGTTGATTACCGATTACTGTTAACTGAATACTGTTTACCTGAATCTAATCTTTACGCGGTAAACTCTGCCCACTTTGCTAAAAAATGATAACAAGGACACGGTCATGATTCGATTTGAAGATGAAGAACAAGAAAATGAAGAAGAAGTTGTAGAAAAAGAAAAGCCTAAAAAGAACATGATGGATCGGCTGCTGGAAACGCGAACCATCACTATTTTTGGTGAAATTAATATGAAGATGGCGCAGGAAGTGACCGAAAAGCTGATGCTGCTGGCGTCTGATTCTAATGATGACATCAAAATCTTTATCAATTCCCCCGGTGGCCATGTGGAATCGGGTGACACCATTTTCGACATGATTCGCTTTGTAAAACCCACCGTGAAGGTGATTGGCACGGGCTGGGTGGCCAGCGCTGGCGCGTTGATTTATGCGGCGGCTGATCGTGAGAATCGGTACAGTTTGCCCAATACCCGCTTTTTGCTGCACCAACCGATGGGTGGCGTACGGGGTCAGGCGCAGGATATTAAAATTGAGGCTGAAGAGATTATCAAGATGCGTGAGCGTCTAAACCGTATTTTCTCTGAACAGACGGGCCAGCCCCTGGAAAAAATCTCCAAAGATACGGATCGTAACTACTGGATGGGTGCCCAACAAGCGATTGATTACGGTCTTGTGGGGAAAATTGTTCATTCAATTGATGATATTTAGGCATCCAATTTAATTCCCCAAGAATTTAGACCTCAAAAGTGGGCCCACTTTTGAGGTCTTTTTTATTTCTGCCGCCGCGCCAGGGCGTTCATCACCATGACAAACGCAGTGATCATGCCCAGCATGAAGGTGATAGCGACGATGATGAGCAAGGTTGTGAGCGGGATGAACATGCGTTACCTCCTACGTGAGATGAGATTGGACCATTTTGTTGTGAAGAGAGTTCACGTAACCAGAAAAATGGTCCAATCTTTTAGCTAGCTAAACATACCGGCGGGCATTGCCCCCTGCTGGCTCATGCTGATGGTGGATTGGGAGACCAGGTTGAAGATGCGACGCAGCTCCTGGTGGTCCAGACCGGCAGCGAGTACGTCTGGGAAGCCGATTTCGTCGGCCAGCTGGCGTAGTTTGGCGGGGTTGAGGCCGCCGCTGCGGAAACCGACGTAGGCCAGGGTGTAGATTTCGTGCCTGAACAGCTCGACGGCGGCGCGGCTAATCTGCTGGGCGTGTTGTTTGGAGGCGTTGTCTTCGCCGTCGGAGTAGACGATGACGATGCAGCGCACCATCACGCCGCTCTGGCGCAGCTGCTGGGCGTAGAGCACCATGTTGGTCAGGCCGCCCGCTACGGCATCGTAGAGGGCGGTGGAGCCGCTGGGGGCGTAGCTGCTGCGAGTGAGCGGCGCAATGTCCTGAAGCGGCATGTAGCCGTGCAGCAGGGTCACATCCTGGTTGAAGAGGATGGTGCTCATGAGGATGTCGTCGGCGGCGCTGGAGCCGCGCATGGCGGCCAGGTAGTCGCTATTGTAGGCGGTGATGAGGTCGCCCGCGTGGGGGGCCATCGAGCCGCTCATGTCGATGATGTTCATGGCCAGGGTGACTTCGTTGCTGGTGAGCTGGTTGAGGGGTGTGCCAACGGCCGTTGCCATCGTTGGCCCATTTAAGTTAGAAATCACCAAATCCATCGTGTTGTTTGTTAAGCCGTCCGCCTGGGCGGATTGAAAAAGATTGTCTAAATTGCCAAGTCCGTTGTTGTTTGTCATGTTGTTCTCCTTGGAGTTAAAAGCGGAACACAGAGATGCACAGAGAAGGCACAGAGGTGCACAGAGAAAATCTGTTTACCCTCCCCCTTCCCCCCTCCCTAGCTCTCCCCCTGAGAGGGAGAGCTAGGGAGGGGGGAAACCGTAAGTTATTAAATTTCTGTTCCTGAGGTGCTAAAAAGGCAGCTTGTCGGTGCTGTTGATGAAGTTGACGCCCTGCTGTTCGAATTCGGCAAAGCGGGCCTGGGCGATGGCGTGGAAATCGACATCCGGGTGCTGCACGGGGGAGGTGCAGTCGCGCAGGAAGTAGATTTTTTGCAGCGCCTCTGGTTGGCTGCTGAAATCCTCCACTAAATCCTCGACCGTTTCCAACACGCAGTGGCTTTCTGCCTCCCCGGCGATGACGACGACGTCGGCCTGGGCAAGGGTGTCCAGGAACGCTTTATTTTTGCCGCCCATGGGGTGGTTGGGCACGGGCACTTCTGGCTGGATGATGGAGTAATGTTCCGTGAGCGGAATGCTGCCTTTGGTGAGCCAGGTGGGTTGGGTTTTGCGGGCGATGCTGTGGTAGAGAACGGCCGTAAACAACTCCGGGTCCAGCGCATTGCCAATTGAACCAATCATGACGTGGTAGGGCCAGATGGTGAGCTGCTTTTTGGCTTCTTGCTCCAGCTGCTTGACATAGTTGGTGGACTGTACCGGGGCGACCAGCGGCCGCCATTTGCCCTGTTTGATGTCGTCGTAGGTGATGAGGGTGAACGGAGCGGGATGATTCCCGGCTTCGTCTGCCCACCAGGCAGGGTGGAAAATCTGGTGGGGCAGGTGAGAATCCAGCGAGCAGGTGATGTTGGTGATGCGCTCGGCGTTGTTGTAGATGAATTCGATGGTGCGCTGGATGTCGCCCAGTGCGCCAGGGACGTATAGGCTGCCTTTTTCGTGGCAGAAATCAACCTGCATATCAATGATGACCAGGTGGACATTTTGTTTGTCTTCCACGGCTGGCTTCAGACCTGAGTTGGTCGCTTCGGCAGCGATGGTGGCCACGTCGGGATAGTACAGCGTGCCGATGCGGCTGGGATCGTAAAAACGGGGGAATTTGCTCATGATTGAGGCTCCTTTTCGGTTATTCACAATAAGTGTTTTTTATACACTAACTAAGATGCGAGCAGTATAGTGTGTTTATCACACTTTGTCAAGAGGCAATTGACGACAACGAATTTGAGTAGCAAACGAATTATGAAACATGAAAAAATTCGTTATTACTTGAATTTGTTGTAGCCACATATTAGAGCGTTTTGGCGATGACGATGCTGGCGTGGTTGGTGGCGTCGTGTTGGGGCGCACCATCCATGTCGATAATGGTGGTGAAGCCGGATTTGATCCAGAAGCGGAGGGCGGGCCAGTTTTTGAGGAAGACTTCCAGCCAGATGGCATGGTGGCTGGCGGCTCTGGCCTGCTGCGCCAGGCCAGCTACCAATTCCGTGCCATAGCCGCCTTTTTGATGATCGGGGTGCAGCACAAACATGGAAATTAAGAGGACGTTTGGTTGGGGATGGTGGTGGTAGCAGTGGAAGTAGCCGATGGGCTGGTCGTTGTGGCGGATGGCTTGGAGCTGGAAACGGCCGTTTCCTTCCCCATCTGCCATACTTTTTGTCACCAATCCGGCGAACTCTCCCTCCGGATAAACTTGGAACGTGGGATCCCATGAACCCACGTGGCTGCACGCGTTAAAAATGGCCATGAGTTGGGGCACAACTTTCAAAGTGCCATCCTGGATGGTGAGCCGGTCTGTTTGCCAGGCTGTGGGCAGGCGGGTCATGTGGCCTCCTGCGGCGAAATGCGCCAGTAGATGTTGTTTTCGCGGGCCATCAGCTTGTGGTCGATGAGATAGCGGCGCAGCGAGGCAAAATCGGGGTGAAGCTGCTTGAGGATTTTGTTGAGATCGGCTTCAGGGTAGCGCACGCCGGGTTCAAAATGGTTGGCCACCCATTTCATGATGACAAACTGCTTTTTGTAGCGGGCGGGCAGTTGGGTGAGACGGCCGTTTGCCACAAAGTTGCTCAAAATTTTCTGCTCGTACGCCTTGGTGCTGTCGTCTGGCACCAGTTCCGCCAGCTGCGCCTGGGACAAAATGTCCTTGCTCATGCTTTCCAGCATCTTCACATCCAGCCAGTAGATGCGGTTGTTGCCTTCGGCGCGCACGTTCACCAGCCCAAGCTCCTTCATCGTCGCCAGGTGGTGGGAGACGGTTGGCTCGCGCAGTTCCAGCAGGGCGGCCAGTTCGCCGACGCTGCGCTCCTGGTTGGCCAGCAGCCCCAAAATTTTCAGGCGGCTTTCGTTGCCCAGCACTTTAAAAAAGTTCAAAAGTCGTTGAAACTGTTCGTCGCTCATAGATCAGATTTTCCACCATCGTTTTTATCTCCCGGCTGCTATTTGGAAACCTTTTGGTAGATGCCCCGGCTGCGGGTCATAAAGCCCCAATCCACCAGCAGGCGGCGTAGGGTGGCGTGGTCAGGGTGGACCTGGTTAATACGTTGGTTGACCTCTTTTTCGGAATAATGGGTATCCGCATCAAAAAGTTCGGCCAGCCAGTCTGCAATTTCTCTCAGTTCTGCCTGGTTTTCTGGCAGCAGCTTCAAACGCCCCCCATCTGTGTAATGGCGCAAGACGCGCTGCCGCAAGCTTTCCTTATTTTGCGAATCGCCGCGATGAAAAACCGCATGGTTGATTTGTTCCAGCGCAGCGTCGTTGAGCTGGTAGGTGTAAGGCGCGGTGCTGGTGATCAGGTCGGCTTGTTTGAGGCGGCTGAGGTGTTTGAGAACGGCCGTTTCCTTCACCCCAATTCGCCTGGCTAACTCTGGCACAGCAGTTGGCTGTTCGGCCAAAATACCCAAAATATGCAGCCGCTCCCGCTGCCCCGCTGCCTGTAAAAAGGTCACAAGTTTCTCTATTTGCTGATTTTCCATGATAAACTCCATCGAACACAATCTATTTAGATAAAAATCTAAATAGAAGAATATCTAAATAGTCGAGCCTTGTCAAGACACAATTTGCCTTCCACCACCTCCCCTTCGTACAATCCAGCCATGAGTTTAACCAGCCTGATTTGGCAAACCCTCTTTTTCTTTCTGACGCTGTGGCTGGGCTGCTACCTCATTGCCCGCGATCCGGGGCGGCTGCTGCTCTGGTTGGCGGGGGCCGGAATGCTGGCGTTTGCCACGGGTGTAGCCACGGCGCTGCTGGGCGCTTTTGCCCCCACGGCCGATTTGGCCCGCACCCTTTACCGCATCCAACGCCTCTTTGTGCTGCTGCCTGCTCTCTTCTGGCTGGCGGCGATGCTCTGGCTTATTCCCAACCGGGCGGCGTGGGAGGAACGATACGGCCGTCAGCGTCTCCTCCTGACTATCAGCATGGCTTGTATCGTGCTGTACGGTTTTGCCCTCGGTTTTGTCATCATTCCCAACACTCAGACGCTTTCCTCTCCTCTCTCCCTCCTCATCGGGCTGGATTTGTTTGCCTTTGGCCTGGTCATTATCCAGCTAGACGCCTCCGACAAGGGAGAATCGTGGCTCTGGCACTTTTTACGCGCCTTTGACTACTCGTTTTTTACCGCCCTCATTTTTGGTGGGCAGGTTGTATGGGTGATGGCCAGCTGGACCGGGCTGAATTTTCCGCTGGTGCTGCTGCTGGTGGGCAGCGTAACGGCTGCTGTCATCGTCCAAACCTTCTCTGATCCGGTGCAGACGCTGCTGGATCGGGTCGCTTTTTTCAATGCACCGCAGCTGCGCCAATCCCGTGCCGCCCAGCGCGCCGAAGCCAACGCCGCCCAACGGCTGGATAGCCTGCACAATCCGCTGGATTTGCTGCCGCAAGAGTTTGATCGGCTCACCCGTCGTGCCCTGAGCCAGATGGGGGATTTGCCCAGATTGGCCAGCAGCCCGCTGACGCGCCTGCCACTGGTGGCTCAGCGCCTGTCTCAAAACGGCCAGATGGATAGCACGCTGGCCCGCGCTGCCGAGTTGAAGGCGGTGCTGACGGAAAGCATCACCCGGCTAAAACCGCGCCATGAGGGTGAATTTGGCACAACGGATGCGTGGCGGCATTACAACGCGCTTTACTTTCCGTATGTGGTGGGATTACGGCCGTACAGCCGCCGCACCCTCCACAATGACGAATACCAGGATACTCTCGACTGGTTCCGCAGCCAGGTGCCGGAACGCACCCTCTACAACTGGCAAACGGCCGCTGCCCGCCTGGTCGCCCGCGACCTGCGGGAACGCTCCCGTCGCCTGGGACAGTAGGCAGTAATCGGTAATCGGTAATCAGTGAACAGTTTTGTAGCATTTACTAAGAGCGTGTTTTAAAAGTTATGTTAACAAAAGAATCAAGCCCAAATGCGAGAATTGTTGCCTAATCGCCGAAGCATCAAATGAATCATGGCCAGGTAAATGAATGCTTCACTGCTTTCAGGCAAAACTTCATAGTCTTT
>JBGTCV010000102.1:0-9363 GCA_041748655.1 Promineifilaceae bacterium (SeqCode)
CCACGTCAAGGTCCATTAACCCCATCGCTTTGGTCAAAGCTTTATGGGCATGCACGTCTTCTAATGTCGCTTCTATACTCTTTGCCATTTTTCGTTTTTGGCCAATTTTACCACTTCACCACACAAAACCTCAGAGAACCGCAAATAATAGCAGACTAAACAAGGTGGAAATTAAGCTGTCCTGCATTGCCTCGTCAAAGTGGCTGTGATACCATCCACTCATAAAATTTTTTGGCTTCATTCCCTTATTTTTTGTTGATGCAGCAGAAAGCGACATAAATCAAACCTTCATTCCCACTTGTTTTCCGGCAGCAAAGGCGTTAAAGCAGCAAGGAACTTATTAAGCTTTCAAACAGTGTGGCGTACACCTTTTATTCGCAAATTGTTTTCATTTTTCTAGTGCGCCGTAAAAAAAGCCGGTCAGCTGCGCTTTTGTTGCCCACTTACTGCCGATAGCATCAAATAAATTTTTTGGGGTGAATGTACGGTCAGGTACGTTCATCTTTTTTATGATCTATCTGGCAGCAGAATTTATTAGAGGATTTATTTTATGAGTACCGAATTTTTGTTTCGCATTGCGGGCGCTATTGCCAGCAGCATCGGCGGTGGTTTTTTAGGCAACTGGACCGCGCAAGTATTACGTACTGCCCCAGAACCATTTGTGATTGTATTTGTTCTGCTGGGTTTTTTGGTTGGGCTGATCTTGACACCGTATGTGACGATACGGCCGTTACGCCAAATCAGTCATCGCCTGGCCCAAATGCCCGCCGAACGTCTCGTCGCCATTGTATTGGGGTTGTTCATTGGGCTGGTAGCTGCGGCTTTGCTCTCCTTGCCGCTGGCGCTGCTTGGTTCCCCTTTCCGCCAGATTTTACCGCTGGTGGCTGCGGCTGTACTTTGCTACCTCAGCGTCTTTATTCTGGTGTCGCGCCAAAATGATTTGCACGCTTTTTTCAGCAACATGCGTGCCCCATTGTCCCAAGCAGCTGGTGGAGAAGCCGCAGGTCAGGCGGTAGAACAGTTCATTTTGCTCGATACAAGTGTGATTATCGACGGCCGTATCGCCGACATCAGCAAAACCGGATTCATTCGCGCCACCCTGCTCATCCCCAACTTTATTTTGTCTGAGCTGCAACATATTGCCGACAGCGCCGACCCGCTGCGGCGGGGGCGGGGTCGCCTGGGGCTGGAAGTGCTCACCCAGCTGCAAAATGATTCACCCGTTCCCACCGAGATCACCGACATGGACGTCAGCGAAGTGCGCGAGGCGGACAGCAAGCTGGTCGCCCTGGCCCGCCACCTGCGCTGCCCCATCATGACCAACGATTACAACCTTAACCGCGTGGCCGAACTGCAAGGCGTCAGCGTGCTCAACATCAACGATCTGGCCAACGCCGTCAAGATCACCTCCTTACCTGGGGAAGAGCTGAAGGTCAAAATTATCCAGGAAGGGCGCGAATCGGACCAGGGAGTGGGCTTTTTGCAGGATGGCACGATGGTGGTGGTGGAAGACGGCCGTAATCTCATCAACAGAACCCTCAACGTCACCGTCACCAAGGTGCTGCAAACCTCGGCCGGCCGCATGATCTTTGCCAAACCCTAATGGTTCCTCGGCTTCGTTTTGCTCCCAGCCCCACCGGGCCGGTGCATGTGGGTAATGTGCATACGGCCGTTTTCTGTTGGGCGTTGTCTCGTGCGCTCAAGGGCGACTTCATCATTCGCATCGAAGATACCGACGCCGAACGCAACACCCCCGAAGCGACCCAGCTTCTGTTCGACGCCCTCACCTGGGTGGGGCTGGATTGGGACGAAGGGCCAGATGTGGGCGGTGAATTTGGGCCGTATGTGCAGTCGCAGAGACGGCCGTTCCACCAACACGTCATCCAAAAACTGGTAGACGAAGGCCACGCCTACTACGGCGATGATCCAGAAAATCCAGCCAGCGCCAGCGGCAGCCCGCTGCGCCTGAAAATGCCAAAATCGGGCGAAACAATTTTGCACGACGCCATTCGCGGGCAGATTCGGTTTGACAACGGCCGTCTGCAAGACCCTGTCATCGTGCGCAGCAGCGGCGAGCCGCTCTACCACCTGGCCGCCATGACCGACGACCACGACATGGGCATCACCCACGTAGTGCGCGGCGAAGATTTCATCTCCTCTGCCCCCATTCACATCCAGCTGTACAAAGCGATGGGCTGGCCCGAACCTGTCTGGGTCCATCTGCCGCTTATCCTCAACCGGCGCGGCCAAAAGCTGAAAAAGCGGGACCCCGAAGGCGGCTACCTCATGTCTGACTTTCAGGCAGCGGGCTACTTGCCTGCGGCGCTGTTCAACTACCTGCTGCTGCTGGGCTGGATGCCGGACAACGGTCAGGAGATTGTGGACAAGTGGGACGTACGCCAGCAGTTTCGCCTGGAGCGGCTTTCCGCCAGCCCATCGACCTTTGATTGGGACAAGCTGAACTGGCTGAATCGCCAATACATGCAGCGGCACAGCAATGAAAAATTGGCGGAATTGATACGGCCGTTCCTCGAAGACGTCTACGATGAGCTGCCCATGCAAAACGAGTGGCTGGTAAGGGTAACGGCCGTTATCCGCGATGGGCTCAGCAAGCTGGAAGATGCCGTCGAGGCCGCCGAATGGGCCTTTGCCGACAATTTTGAGCTGACCAACGGCGCGCTGGACGCGCTGCATGGCGAATCGGCCCATCCCGTGCTCACCCGGCTGATAGCCGAGCTGGCCCATGTGGTGCTGCTGGATGAAGCGACGGCACAGAGCATTTTGCAGGGTTTGCGCAATAGTTTTAAGGAAAATGAGGGGTGGCAGGCAACGGCCGTTTTCCATCCCATCCGCGCCGCCCTCACCGGCCAAACCGGCGGACCACCCCTGGCCGAGATCATGGCCATCCTGGGCAAAAACCGCACTTTGCAACGCATCGCCAATGCGCTACGATTAGGGTAGCAAATTCGCCCGACCTCTTTTTACTAATTAACCGCAGAGCACGCGGAGGACGCGGAGCTTTTTTTCTCTGCGCTCTCTGCGCCCTCTGCGGTAAAAATTCGATATTTTGCTTGGAGTTTGTATGTCACTGAAAATTTACAATGTGCTCAGCCGCAAAAAAGAAACATTTGAGCCGCTGCAAGACGGCCGTGTCAACATCTACGTCTGCGGCCCCACAGTCTATGACCATTCCCACATTGGCCACGCCAAAACCTACGTCGGCTTCGATGTGATTGTGCGCTACCTGCGCTACAGTGGCTACCAGGTGCTCTACGTGCAAAACATCACCGATGTGGGCCACATGCTGGCCACCGGTGAAGATCGCATTCTGCGCAAAGCCGAGCAAATGTCCGCCCTGCCCATGCAGGTGGTAGAAACCTACATGCGCGGCTACTTCGCCGACATGGACGCCCTCGGCGTGCAGCGGCCAGACATCAGCCCGCGCGCCAGCGGCCACATCCCTGAGCAAATCGCCATGGTGCAGGAGCTCATCAACAAGGGGCACGCCTACGAGGTGGATGGCTCCGTTTACTTTAGCGTTACTTCCTACCCGGAGTATGGCAAACTGAGCGGCCGTATCGTCGAAGAGCAGGAAGAAGGCTCCCGCGAAACAGTGCGCAGCGACAAGCAGCATCCCGCCGACTTCGCCCTTTGGAAAAAGGCCGAACCGGAGCACATTTTGCGCTGGCCCAGTCCGTGGGGTGAAGGCTTCCCCGGCTGGCATGTGGAATGCTCGGCGATGGCCAACAAATATCTCGGCCCCACCTTCGATATTCACGGCGGCGGCATCGATAACATCTTCCCCCACAACGAATGTGAAATCGCCCAAAGCGAAGCGGCCCACGGCGAAACCTTTGCCCGCTTCTGGATGCTCACCGGCTCGCTGACGCTGGACGGCGTGAAGATGAGCAAGAGCCTGGGCAACACGCTGACCATTAAAGACGCGCTGGCACGCTGGCGGCCCGAAGCGATTCGCGCTTTTATACTATCAAGTCATTACAGCAACCCCATCGACTTTTCCGACGAGGCAGTGGAAGCAGCCAACAAAGGCTGGCAGCGGCTGTGGGGGGCGGTGACGTTGGTGCGGGAGCAGATGAGAACGGCCGTTTCCGGTCACATCAATCCCGCCGTACAGGAACTCATCGATAAAACCAAAGCCGCCTTCATCGACAAGATGAACGACGACTTCAACGCCCCCGCCGCCCTGGCGGTGCTGCAAGATTACACCCGCCAGGTCAACAGCCTGGTAAACGAGCAAGGGCCGCACAGCCTGGACTCCCTCACCGCATTAGACACTCTCTACCTCGAGCTGGGCGGCGATGTGTTGGGCATCATCCCCGACGAAGCTACCCAGGACAGCGACGCCGAGCGGGAAGCCGGGCTGATTCGCCTGCTGATCGAGCTGCGCGCCCAGGCCCGCGCCAACAAAGATTGGGCCACCGGCGACAAAATCCGCAACCAGCTGCGCGAGCTGGGCGTGGTTTTGGAAGACCGGGCGGATGGCACCATCTGGAAATTAGGGTAAAAGCAGAATTTGAAAAAATCCAGAATTTGGAAAACGATTTATCGGGTGATGTAAAACATCTCACAGATTTTTATCCCGAGTACAGATTGCGGGTAGGAAATTATCGCGTTCTCTTTGAAATTGAAGGAAACACTGTTGTCATCTACCGAATTAGACATCGAAGAGATATTTATAGATAACGAGGAAAATAAATATGGTTATGCTGCATCCAAATTATCTGGAACAAGAAGGTAAGAAGCAATTTGTTGTGCTTCCGTATGATGAATTTATTGCTCTTCAAGAAGAGTTACAAGACTTTTATGATTTGAAGGAATTAAGAGAAGCCAAAGGCAAAGAAGCAGACGCTCCGACGATTAGTTTTGAAGAGGCGAAAAAAGCGTTGGGCTTAGAATAACATTTTGGTTAACAAAGAAATCCTCATCCGCCGCAACACCGTTTTAGAAGCCCTGCGCGGCAGCCGCCGGGAACTGTTTACGCTTTGGCTGCAAGATGGCCTGGACAAAAAGCTGGCCCAGCCGGTACGCGAGGCGGCGCAAAAGCGGGGCGTGCGCATCCAAACGGCCGATAAACAGAAAATCGGCCGTCTGGCCAAAGATAACAGCCACCAGGGAATGGCGCTGGAAGTGGGCCCGTACGTCTACAGCGAAGTCGATGAGATGTTGGGGCTGGCCGAGCGGCGGGGCGAGAAGCCGTTTTTGCTGCTGCTGGATCTGCTGCACGGGCCGCAAAATATCGGCAGCCTGCTGCGTACGGCCGAAATTTGCGGCGTCCACGGCGTCATCGTGCAGGACCGCCGCGCCCCGGAAATCACCCCCGCCGTCGTGCAATTTTCTGCCGGAGCGGCCGAACATTTGCTCATCGCCCAGGTCACCAATCTGGTGAGCACCATGCGCCAGCTGAAAGCCAGCAACGTCTGGCTGGTCGGCATGGATCTGGCCGACGACGCCCAATCGCTGGGTCGGGTCGATTTGAACATGGCGCTGGGCATTGTGGTGGGGCACGAAGGCCAGGGGATGCGCCGCCTGGTGCGCGAAACCTGCGACATCCACCTGATGCTGCCGCAGAAGGGGAATGTGGAATCCCTAAATGCGGCCGTTGCTGGCTCGATTTTGATTTACCAGGCATGGCAGGCAAGGGGGTTTGGGTGAACGACAGAATCCCCCTCTCAAGCCTTTAAAACAGAGAACCTGCACGGTTGGGTCTTTCGAAAAGAGAAGACATGCCAACCGTACAGGTCATTGATCTTTATTCTGTCACCGCCTTATGAGTCAGGACGGTGCTGCGAGTTATTTTTTTTGTCCCGTTGATATAGTGGCCGTGCTGGTAGAGATGGTGGAGGTCATGGGCCCGTAGTTGATTGGCCGGTAGTAGAAGCAGTGGGGTCACTCTTTGTTTGTTGAGGACGCCAATTTTGCTTGTCTGCTTCTTCTTTGGCGGTTTCAACGGCTGCATCTTTCGCTTCACGAGCCACATTCTGCAACTTCTGCGAAGTTTCCTGCAGACGATCTTTGGCTTCGTCCAACACCTCATCACGTTTCTCGCCCATTAGGCGATTTTCATACCGCGTACTTGGCAGTGATGCGCCTACCAGCGCACCAATGGCTAGGGCTGCCGCCCCTACCGCTAATGGGTTTTCTTCCATAGTTTCTATGAAAGTTTGTTTTGTGCGCCGCATGCTTTGTTTGGCACGGGCTTCCAGCTCAACGGCCGTTTCCCGCACACGCTCCTGAGTATCTACGGCCGTTTCCCGCACCTGGTCACCCATTTCTGTGACTCGCCTTTCAGCTTGCTCAAGTACATCGCTGGCACTTTCTTGCACAGATTCCGCCACAGAAGAAGTATACTCTTTGGCACTTTCAGCAGCCGAGCTAGCACCTTCTCTGATCTCTTGGGCTTTTTCACCAACCCAGCTGCGGCCTTCACCACTTCCACTCCTTATACTGCGGCGGCTGGGGTCGTAATACGGAGTCTGGTATCGATTGACGTTGGAACTATGAGAGTATTCACTACCATAATCATCGTTATCTGAATCAGAGATCATTAACCAGCCAATCCCAATACCGATGAGAGCCGCCGGAACAGGATTTTCTTTTACAGTATGGGTAATCCGTCTTCGCCAACTTTTCATTTCTCGTTCTGCTTTATTTGTCATTTCTTCCACCTTTCCTATTGTCGCTTCGCGGATGGTTTCCTTCGCTTGCTCTTTCAAACGTTCTGGAGACAATCTTTCTTGTATTTGCTCAATCGTCTGTCCCATTTGGACACGGGTTTCTTTAATTTGATGCCGAATAACGCCCGGATCATCGATATCGCTTGGTACGGCAGGTACATTATATTGTGTCGGGCGGTTGCTTAATTCATCTGTCTGGCTAGCCATTCTTTATCCTCCTTCAGCGTCTCTATTGTTTGAGTCGGCGCCAGATTGATATTCTTAAGCGCTTGTACACCAGTCCAGGCAACGGCACCACCAACAATGGCAAATGCAACGCCCACAAGCAACGCTGCCGCCCAGTAAGGTATCAGAAGACCCAGGCCTAAAATAATGCCAGCCACGACAGCCAGCAAGGCTGCATAGACCATCCCCCCACCGACAACAATGAGCGCAATCTCTCGCCCTGCCTGGGATACCTTTTCACTCATTTCTACCTTGGCAAGCTGTACTTCCTGGCGTGCCAATAAGCTAGCCTGCGCCGATAAGTCAGAGAAAAGATCTCCCAGAGTAGGTTCTCTTTGATAATGTCGTTGGTTGGAATAAGTGGTCATTACCTCTCCTCGGATATTCTGTAACTGCTGCTTTGCGGTGTGCCGTATGAGCCTGCCGTTCTATAGGGGCTTTCTGTGGGGTATAAACTGCCTGTTCTGAAATTTCTGTCCGTCTGAGTGTTGGTGTCAGCGGAAGAACTCTTCATAAAACGGGCACCCAGCAAGCCCAGGGCAAAAGCACCGCCAATAAACAGCTCCGGCTGACGGCGAGCGAAATCCTCCGCATCATGTAACAGCTCGTTCAGATTCCGCTCTTGCAAATAACCAGACACTCGGTCGATTTGATCGGCAACCTGATTGCTGTAGGTGGCAACAGTTGTCTTATTCTGTCCGCGCAACTGCTCACTCGTCTGTCGCAGCGCCTCGGCCACACCATGTAATTGGTTGACAGCCTGATCTTTTTGCTCTGTGACAGTAGATTTAGCCTGATGACTGACCTGATTGGCCATTGACTTAGTAGTGTCCATTATTTCCTCAGACTTCTCTTGTAGCTTGGCAGTACCTTCTTTGGCCTTCGCCGCTGCTTTATCTGCGATACTTTCATTTCCATCATTCTTACCTGTACGATGCATTTCGTGGTTCATTTACTTACTTCTCCCATTTATTTTGTCACTCGTAAAAAGCAAAATTTACAAAGCAAACTAACAAGCAGTTTCATGATAATATTTTTGGTTTTCTTGTCACTTATTTTAGGGAGTTTGCCAGATGAACGAATGTACCAAGTAACAGATATTAGATATGGAAAAGATATAATGATCCCCAACACGAACTCTCAATCATTTGCAAAAATGCTGCCTGAAAGAAAATGCGGCCGTAACGCCCCTTTCCCCGAAGATGATTTACGCTCGCGGGTTGGCTTTGAAGAAGAGCCCATTGTGAGCCGGTTGCAGCTGGCTGTATAACCACGCCGAGAGGCCAACAGCCGCGACAAGTGTCAACGTCATTGTGTAGCTCACCATCTGGTACCAAACAGGCATAAACGATGCTGGAAATACAGCACTCATCACAGAAGCGGGAACACTCATTACCCCTACAAAAAACACCAGAAACAAGCTTAATGCCACCCGCACTTTTTGCGAAACTCCCCACCACTTTGGCTGCCACAAACCATAAATCAGCATAGCAATAAAAATAATCACAACCAGAGAATCGTAGGCACGATGGTAAACAACCAGAAGAGACCACAGCAATAAAACCGATAGGAGATGCCAGTCGGCAAAAGAGAGAATTATTCCTGTATTAAACGCCGTCGATCGTAACCGGGAGCGGATTCGCCAAAAATAAAAGCCTAACAGGAGCGTGCAAACAAGCGCCAGGAGTACCGTCATCATGTTGTTGGCGGTGAACAAACTGGCCAAATGAATGCCGGGTAACGTATTATGATGAACGATCATTCTTAAATAATAACCAATTGTGAGAAGGAATGGATCGCTGCCAAGCAAAGTTACCACGATGATACCCATGAGTTGCACAATCAGGCTCAACCCCAGGATAAGATATTCTCGTTTCAACAATAAAAACAAGAAGATGGCAACGGCCAATGAATATTTTGACAGGGCAATCCCCAGCAGAATACCTGCCAAAGTTTTATGATCTCGCCTCACTAGCAACGTGATCAACATCAACCAAAAAACAAAAAGTGTGGTCTGCCCCACCCAGTTCGCAATGCGGGTGCCTTGCAAAATAAAAAAGATAAAAAATATTACTAACTTTTGAAATCTGGATAAAACGTCTGGCTGCGGTAAAAGCTTAATTATCAAAAAAGGTATCTGCAAAGTAAATAATAAGTTTAAAAGCATCCATAACATTTTTGCTTCGGGCCAGGGGAGCCACGAAAAAGCCGACAAAAGTAAAACGATAGGGGCCGTGTTCGCTGGCGTATTGGCAAGACCAGGCTGAACTTCCGGCAAGCCTTCAACAATAAGTCCATCAAAAAGGTTCTTTGGGAATACATGGGGTACACCCAGATTTGGTGGTGATGTAGAATGGCAGTTATTTTCAAAAACGGAGTGAAACCAATGCCTATATCTATCCCTGCCAAAATTAGTTTTCCCCTGGATATTGCTCAGGTTGAT
>JBGTCV010000103.1:0-27154 GCA_041748655.1 Promineifilaceae bacterium (SeqCode)
TGCATTCTGGGTGGTCTAAGCCTGATGGGGGGACAGGGAACGATATTGGGTGTTCTGGTGGGTTCGCTGCTGATCGGTGTCTTACAAAATGAGATGGTCATGTTGAACATTAACCCTTTCTGGCACCGGATTGTGATCGGTGCGGTGCTGCTGTTGGCGATTACGTTTGATTACGGCCGTCGCCGCCAGCAGCGATAGGGGAACTGAAGGAGGGAACTATGCCGGAAACAAAACGAATTTTGGTCACAGGCGCAACGGGAAAAGTAGGTCAGGTTTTCATCGATCGTTTGTTAGCTGACCCACGATTTAATCACTTCATTGTCCGGGCGCTTTGCCATAACCGTGTTTTAGCACCGCAGGATCGTCTAGAAGTTGTACGTGGTTCCATTGAACAACGGCCGTTTGTTGAGGAAGCCATATCTGAGGTCACCCATGTCTTGCACCTGGCAACCAGTAAAGAAACGCCGGAAACGGTCATGGATGTGGCCATTAAAGGCCTATTCTGGCTGTTAGAAGCGTGCCGGAACAGCCCACCATTTGAACAATTTATTTTAATCGGCGGGGACGCCAGCATCGGCCATTTTTTTTACGAGCATCCCATTCCGGTGACCGAAACACAAAAACACACGGCTTACCCAGGCTGCTACGCTTTGTCCAAGGTGCTGGAGGAAGTGATGCTGGAACAATATTTTATTCAATATGGCCTGAATGGCTGTTGTTTAAGGGCGCCCTGGATTATGGAGAAGGACGATTTTAAATACCAGCTCTCTTTTGGTGAAGGTGTATTTGGCGGTCCGCGCTGGCGCGATTTGGTGGGCGCGGAGCAGGCGGATAAGTTTGTAGAAACAAAGACGATACCGGTTATGCTTGGGGGTGACGGCCGTACCATTAAACGAAATTTTGTTCACGTCCAGGACCTGGTCAAGGCAATCCTTCAAGCCATCGACAACCCAAAGGCCAGCCAACAAACGTTTAACATTTGCATGGATGAACCCGTTGACTATGGCGAACTGGGGGAATACCTGGCCGCAACGAGAGGTTTTCCTACAGTGGCGATTAAAACGTCTTATGCTTCAACCTGGTTGGATAACACAAAAGCCAGGTTCTTGTTAGATTGGCACCCCGAGTACGATCTGAAAAAGATGGTTGAAGCCGCCTGGAACTACAAAAGGGCTGCGGATGATCCACGCATTATTTGGTACCCAGGCTAATACCCCAACTTCTTAGTTGATGTAGCGGATCTACTCCACGGTGGACAGTTCCGGCTACACTACCAGCAGCGGCCTGTCGGCCTGGCTGATCAGCTCCTGCGCCAGATCGTCCAGCAGAAAACGCTGCCACCCTTTGGTCTGATGGGTACCAATGACCACCAAATCATAATCCCCGCTCCGCATCTCGGCCAAAATCTCCCGAACCACCAGGCCATGACGTACTTTTGCCTCCAGGTTCACGTTTAGCTCTGCCAATCGCGCCAAATCCTCTTCCAGCAGGCTGCCTTCAATTGTATGCTTTTCAATCAGCTCATAGGCCTCGGCCCGTAGTTCCCAGCCGGGCACGCCTGGCGCCGCTGCAATTTGGGACATGACGTGCAGGGCGGTCAGTTCATCCACCCGCCGCAGCAAAGGGGTCAGCTGCTGAATGAGGCGATTGAGCAAAGAAGGTTCACGGCCGCTTTCACAAACCAGAACACGACGTAACGGCCGTATCGTGCCACGGGCAATCAGTACCGGGCATGGCATTTGGGCAATGATGCGAACGGCCGTTGGCGGCAGCAGCCGGCTGGCCAGACCCCGATACCTTTGTTCACCCACAATTATCAGATCATAGGAGCCTTCTACAGCCTCGCGCACAATTTCTTCGGCCGTTCGCCCGGTGCGAATTTTGGTTTGCACCGATGAGGCCGTGGCAATTAAGGTTTTGGCTCGAACCAAAATTGATTTAGCCTGTATCTGCTCCGATTCTTGCTTGATGACGGTCATCAGGGTAAGCGTTCCATCAATCATTTGGTAAATGAGACCGGCCAGATAGATGGCCATGTCGGATTGTGACGAGCCGCTGGTAGCAATGAGAATGCGCATCTTTTCGCCTCCTACAAAAACAGCAAAATAAGTGGTACGATTAAAATCGTCACCATAAATATTGCCAGATTACGATTATTTTCCGAAATACGGTTGACCAGATCAAGCGTTTTTTCCTGGAAAAATCGATAAAACAGCGCCAGAATAACAAAGGACACAATGGTGATACTTAACATCTCTATTAGCACAACTGTAAAAGCTGCCGGATTGTTGAGCAAAACCGCAGCCAGCAGCGTGTCCACAAAGGTCGTGATGTTGGCCCCCATAATATAGGGAATCACATTTTCTCGCCGCACAAAACCGCGCTGGCTCAAGGGCACCAGGATGCTCAAAGAGACACTCACCGACATCGAAATCAGGGTGATCCCAGCGCCCAACAGAAACATGACCCAGGGTTGGTATACCAAGCGAGACATGCGGCCCACATGGCTTTCTTTCAGGCTCATCTCCGGCAAGCAGCGATCAAACAGATTAAAGCTGACCATAATAATACCGAACCCAACTAAAAAGAGTGCCCAGCCGGGCAGAAATGTTAGAAATAATGCCGAGATTGGGTCAAAAATCATGTCTGTAGCCGAGGTGAGCATCGCGCCAGATTGCAGCTGAATCGCGTTCAGCCAGCCCGCAGCCAGGAGCGCCAGCCCTACTCCCAGAGCCATGAGATAGGTTGTACCTGTCACAATCAACGAGAGCAGCCCCATGCTAAGGCTGGTGGCCCGATTGCGCCCACGCAAAACGTAAATAAAGCCGATGAACAGGACAATGAAGCTGGCTCCCAGGCGGCTGCCGGTGATCATGGTAAAGGCACTCATCTGATCAATGACACCGGCATCAAAGAAAGTTAGGGTAGCGGCCGCCACGGGCGAGCCGCTCATCACCACATAGGCAAACAGCCAGCCAAAGCCCAGGCTGTTGGCCGGATTTGTGACGTGAAATCGGTCTCGAACAAGGGGCGCCAGATCGCGTGAGCCTTCCTTCATCAGAGTGATGGCCAAAATAAAGAGAAAAACGCTGACGAAGAACAGGATTACTTTGCCTACACGCCGCGCAGCTATTTGGGTTTTGCCTGGTGATGTTTCTTGTGAGGATTTAGCGCCGACTTTTGTTTTGAACGAATTGTTCATGATAACCTGTCACCACTCCTTTTAGCTGGCTGTTGCATACGGCCGTTTCTCTACAAAAACGCTGGTACAACATAAAATAGAAGCTGGTCTTTTGCAGTTTGGTTAATGGTAACAAGGAAAACCCTAATTATCAGCCATAGAGCAGTAACAGGGTGGTAACGAGCAGGTAACAAACGGGTAACAAGCTGCGGGATTGGCGAGTTTTGAGACACTAAAACGAAGCGGACAGAAGATACCCGACACCGACAAAGAGCGTGCAGAAAACTAAAATCCACTTAATCAGCCGTGCGGGTGCATACTTTTGCATGCGCGCGCCGCCATACATGCCCAAAAAGCCGCCCAGGCCAAAGAGAAACCCAAGCGCCCAATCTGGCGACACGCCCACGCCTGGATAAAAAGGAGCCAAAAATTGGTAAAAAAACACGCCAACGACAGACGTCACCAGCGTTCCCATCAGGGCAGCCCCGGCAACCGTATACACGGGCAGGCTAAAAAAGGTCATTAAAAATGGGGCAATGATGGAACCACCGCCAATGCCATAAACGCCACCCACGATGCCCACCACAAAACTCAATGTCATGATTGCCGGAGTATTGACCGTGAACGTTTCGCCTTGAAAATCGAAGACAATGCGCCATAGATTCATTTGCCGCACAACGGCCGTTGATGCAGTTACGGCCGTTCCCCCCATTTGCTGCCTGACCTTACGCCGAAACGCCGCTTCTGCCGCTGTGCTGCCAGCCACCCGCTGCCTGCTGACTCGTAAATCGTTGAGCAACCGCCCGCCAATGTACAGCAGCACCGCACCCGCAAACAGCTTAAAACGGCCGCTTTCCGGCAAATATTGAATGCGAATGATGGCTCCCAGCAAAACACCCGGTAACGTCCCCAAAACAATCACCCCGGCCAACGGCCAGATCATTCGCCCCTCACGCACGTAGCGATACACGCCGCCGGGGATAGCCGTTACGTTAAAGAGCTGGCTTGTGGCGCTGACAGACGGGCTGGTATAGCCCAGCACGCTCATCTGAAAAGGCAGCAGCAGAAAAGCGCCAGACACGCCTCCCATTGAGGTAAAAAAAGAGATGAAAAAGGCGACAAGCGGCGGAATGAGCGGGTGGACGTAAATATCGGCAACAGGAAAGTACATGGCGAAAGTATAGATGGCTGCTGCCGTGTACACAAACCTTGTTTCGGATATCCTGCGTTGCCGCCGTTGTGCAGATAGGTGTCGAAATCCAGCTCCACTGCGCCCAGGTCACGCAAAAATCGGGACCGACCGCCGCAGCGGATCATCAAAACCGGTTTGCCTTGGCAGCGAGAGAGGTTGGCTGTGGTGTGCCGGGCTTCATGCCTATTACTAGGCCGACACTGGCTAAAATGGTTGTCAACCCCAGCAGCATCCCCAAACTGAGTGGCTCGCGGAAGAAAAGAATGGCCCAGAGCGTGCCAAACACGGGCACCAGAAAAGTGACGCTGGTGGTGCGGCTGGCCCCTACGTTTTTCAAAAGGAAGTAGAAAAGCAGGTAGGCCAAACATGTGGAAAGCAGGCTCAAGGCCAACAGCGACAGCAAAACGGCCGTAGATAACGAAGCTGTCGGCACCGTAAAAGCGGCCGGAATGGCCAGAATGATGGCCGCACTCAGCAGCTGCACCATGGAAGCAAACAGTGCGGGTAGGTGAGTCATATGCCGGGCGGCGTACACAGCTCCCGCCCCGTAGCAGAGTGCGCCCAAAAGCGAGGCAATAATGCCAATGGCTGTTCCGCCATTCAAAGCTACCGGTCCGCCGCCTACCAGAATAATGACACCCGTCACGCCCAGCAGCAAGCCTGATAGTTTACGGCCGTTCAGTCTCTCGCTGGCCCACACGGCAGCCATCACTGCTGTAAACAAGGGTGTTGTCGAGTTAAGGATGGCGGCTAGCGAAACCGTGATGCGTAGTTCCGAGAAAGCGATGAGGGTGAAAGGCAGGGCGCAGTTGAGCAACCCTACCAAAAGATACTTGCGCCAGTTAGCTGCTATCTGCAACTCTACCTTTTGTTGGCTTCGTCGCTGGGTGAAGAAAGCCACTCCGGCCAACACCAATCCAGCGAATAGAACGCGGCTAAACATCAGAAACAGCGGATGTAGTTCGCTAACGGCAACATTGATAAACGAAAAGGATGCGCCCCAGAGAGCCCCCAGAAGCAGCAGGGCCGCGAAATGAATGGTTTTCATGCTTTACTCCTCATCTTCTTTTTCCCCTATAATAGGGAGGAAGGCGCAGGGAAAATTGTATATTTTCGACAACTTTATCAAGCAGGAAGATATGTCAGCTTCTCAAAACAATCTAGCCAATTTGGGATTTCAGTTGGCCGCAGCCAGCCGGTTTTTGCGCCCTTATGTGCAATCCTATTGGTCTTTCTGGCGAGAAACGCCGCTGCCAATTTATCGTGAGGAGTACATGCACCCGCGCGGCGGTTTTGGCATTGTGTTTAACTTTGGCGATCCGGTTTATCTAGACGGCCGTATCATCAACGAGCCTATCTTTCTGGATGGAGCCAATACCCAATCGCGCAAGATGGGCTTTTTGGGTCAGATCGACTTGATAGGGGTGCGTTTTCAGGAGGGAGGTGCGTATCCCTTTTTAGGGGTGCCGCTGCATGAGCTGCGCAACGAGCATGCTTTTCTGGATGTTTTGGATCGGCGGCAAATGTTACAATTTTATGGGCGTTTGGGAGAAACGACCGGACTCTGCGCCCGTATTCAGCTGCTAGATCAGTGGCTTATTGAGCGCCTGGGGTTGGGCAAAGATCGCAGCGTGCTGATTCCGCCCTCGTTGGCGCTGCTGCGGCAGCAGGACGGGCAGCTGTCCATTCCAGAACTGGCCCAGGAATTGGCCGTGAGTCAAAGACAATTGGAGCGGCTGTTTCGTTTCCAGGTGGGCATGTCACCCAAGCAATATGCCCGGCTGATTCGGGTAGAAACAGCCCGTCTGGCGCTGAAGCAGCTGTGCACACAGACAACCACGCGCCTGGCGGTTGATCTGGGCTTCTACGATCAGGCCCACTTTATTCGTGAATTTCGGGCGGTGGTGGGCATGACCCCTTTTGCTTACCAGAGGCGTAAGCAGGTCGAACAATACTTTGCAGCCGCGGAAAATCCACAGGTTGAAAACGGCCGTCGTGGCTAACAATCAGGGCGTCGTCGGTGATGTCGAATGAGAGGGTTGTGGCCGGGGAACGGCCGTTTCCCCAAACATCAGACAGCCGGGCGAGCCAGCAGCAGCGGCCGTTTCAGCCAGCCCAACAGCGGCGTCACCAGCTCACCAAACAGCCAGCGCAGCACCTGCGAAGTCGATTCCTCGGCAATTAGCACCAGATCGTAACCACCTTGAGCCATCTCGCTGCGAATTTGCCAATTCGGAGCCCCGACGTGCTGGCAAATGTTCCCCTCGATGCCCAACTGCCCCAATCGCCGCGCATAGGCCTGCAAATATGCGCCGCTAAAGGTCGCTGGCGACAGCAGCACTTCCAGCGGCGGCTGTACCTGGTTACCACGCTGGTACAACCCCGGCAGCGACGGCACGATGGGTAAAATTGTTACTGCAGCGCCGCTTTGTGCCGCCAGCCGCTCTGCCCAGAGTACCGCTGGTTCATCGTGGCCATCTGCCCGCACCACCAGCAGCAAACGATGCAGCGGCCAATGCGGCTGCTGCACCAGCAGCACCGATCCCGGCAGTCGGTTGATCATCCGGCGCACGATCCAACGGCGAAACGGCCGTTGCACCCACGTCAATACTGGCTCCTGCCATACAACCAGCTCCGGCTCCAGGCCCACAACCTCGGCCGAAACATCGTTCCAATCTTCAGCAGCCGGGGCGTGAATATCGAAGTATGTCGACGAGCTGCCCAGCAGGCGGCTGAGATACGTCGTATACGAAGCCCAGGCATCCGTTACGGGTGGGCTGTTAATACACACCAGTTTTCTTTTTTCTTTGAGTAAAACGGCCATCGCTGCACCTCCACTACCCAATTTCCCGCGCCAGATACGCCTGCGTCAGCTCTTTTTCAGGCTGTGTAAAAAACGATCCAGCCGGGCCATGTTCTACCAATTCACCTAACCACATAAAAACCACGTGATCCGCCAGGCGGCGTGCCTGGTCAATATCATGCGTTACCATGATGACAGTGTACTTTCCCCTCAACCCGCGCAGCAGTTCCTCAATGCCTCGCGCCGAAATGGGGTCCAGGGAAGCGGTGGATTCGTCGCAGAGCAAAATTTCTGGCTCTACTGCCAGCGAACGGGCCAGGCAAAGCCGCTGCTGCTGGCCAACGGACAGATCCGTAGCCGGAGCTTTAAGCCGATCTTGCACTTCATCCCACAGGCCCACTGCCTCCAGGCGGCTTTGCACAATGGCGCTGAGACGGCCGTTGGTACGGCCGTGTATGCGTGGCCCATAAGCGATGTTTTCATAAATGGAAAGGGGCAGCGGGAACGGCTTCTGTGCCAGCAGGCCAATGCGGGTGCGCGTTTCCGTCACATCTATCTTGGGATCATAAACATTTATTCCGTCTAACACAACCTGACCCGTCACCCGCACCTGCTCATTTAAATCCAGCAGCCGGTTCAAGCTTTTCAGCAGGGTCGATTTACCGCAGCCAGACGGACCAATAACGGCCGTAATCTTGTGCAGCGGAATATTGAGCGTAATGTTTTTTAACGCCTGGCTCTTGCCATACCAGACGTTGAGGTCACGAATAGATAATGATTGCATTGCAAAGACTCCTTTTACCGAATCACATTCCGCCCCAGCCGGGACAAAGACAAATTCGCCAGCAGGCTAATGACCAGAATCATCACGGTCAGAATCAGCGCCGAAGCGTGGGCACGGGCCTGTACTTCTGGGAAAGGGGTGCTCAGCTGGAAAAAGATGGCCAGCGGCAGAGAAGCCACCGGCTTCAGCAGGGATTGTGGCATGAGGTTGGTGTAACCTGCGGTGAACAGTACCGAGGCGGCATCCCCAATTGCGCGACCGAACGCGAGGAGAACGGCCGTCACCAACCCCGGCACCGTCTGCCGCAGCAAAATCCCCAAAAACTCCAGCCGGGTTGCCCCCAAGGCAAACGTTGTTTCCCGCAGCTGGCGCGGTGCCAGGGCAACGACTTCATCAAAAGTGCGAGCCAAAATCGGCAGCACCACCAGTGCCAGAGCGATGATGCCCGCCAGCAGCGAGGCTCGCAGTCCCAAAAAGATCATCAGGGCGAAAGCGAATGCGCCATAGACAATGCTGGGAATGCCCCACATAATGTCGAGACTCAGGCGCACCAGGCCCGCGCGACGGCCGTTTCCTAAATATCCATGCAAATAGAGCACCACCGGCACCGCCAGCAGCGCCGCCAGCAGCGTCGAGCCGGTCGCCAGATAAAGTGAACCCACAATCGCATTCAGCACGCCGCCCCCGCCGCCTAAATAAAAGGCAGCTTGTGGTGGCTGCGAAACCATCTCCCAGCTGAGGGCCCCAATGCCGCGCCAAAAAATCACGCCCAAAATGAGCAGTAAAACGGCCGCAGCCGCCCCCAGCGCGCCGCGCATCAGCCAGGTAAAAAACAGTTCTTCCAATTTTCGCTTGCGATTCATCAAACCAACCTCCAGTTCTCTCTTACACCGCAGCCTGCCGCTGCACCCGCACAATAACCAGCCGCGCCATGATGTTAAACACCAGCACCACCGTCAACAGCAGCAGCGCCGCCCCCATCAGGGCCGATTCATACAGCGGTACCGACATCATTTCGCCATAGTTGTTGGCGATCAGCGCAGGCAGCGAATACGCTGTATCAAACAGCGACTGGGGCGACTGCACCGTGTTGCCAATCAGCATCATCACCGCCAACGTTTCGCCAAAAGCGCGTGACAATCCCAACACAACGGCTGCCAGCACGCCGCCTAGCGCCTGCCGCCGCACAATCAGCTTCGTTGCTTCCCAGCGAGTAGCTCCCAGACAAAGCACCGCTTCCCGCATTTCACGGGGCGTGGCCCGCATTACCTCTTCCGTCACGGCCACCACCAGCGGAAAAACCATCACCCCCAGCACAAACCCGGCCGAGAGCAGCCCGTAGCCGCTGGGGTTAGTGCGGCTGAACAGGGGAATGGTTTGTCCCAGGGCACGGTCTGTCCAGGGCCCGATATGGTCTCGCACCAGAGGAACGATGAACAAAACGCCCCACAGTCCGTAAACCACCGACGGGATACCCACCAGCAAATCGAGCGTGGGCTTGAGCACGCTCCGCACGCGGTTGGACATATATTCGGCCAGATAAATCCCGCTGAGAATGGCGGGCACCACGGCAAAGAAGATAGCTACCAGCGTTACCGCCACGCTGCCCGCAATAAACGGCGCAAAGCCAAATTCCCCCCGCAGCGGATGCCACGACTGGGAAGTGAGAATCTCTACCAAAGAGTAGGCGCTCAGCAAAGGCCAGGAGCGATAAAGTAGGGCCGCCCCAATGACCAAGATAAAGGCACAAACCGCGATGGTAAGAGCGCCCATGCTGTATTTGGCCACCCACTCTTTCATCAGCCGATTCAGGCTTGTCTTTCGGGAGAGTGGAAGGCGTTCAGCCTGCTGGCGTAAGGTTGTTGTTTCTCTTGTGATTTCCATTGTCGTTACTCCAATAGCGCCAACGCTGCCTGAATCTGGCCTTCTGGCAGCGGGACGTATCCCGCATCGGCGACAAATGCCTGTCCTTCGGTAAGAATCCAGCGGTAAAAGTCGGCAATCACCGGGTCAGGTTTCCCCTTGGTTACCAGGTAGAGGGCACGGGCGGGTGGATAGGGGTAAATCTCGGCGGCAATAGCCGCCGTTAGCGCATCTCGCGTGCCGTAGAAATCTTCCTCAGGGTCAATCTGGCCGTTGCCGTTCAGATCAAACGGAATGAATTGCAGACCGTCGAGGGGTAAACCAGTCGATTGGTTGTAGGAAAAGCTGATATTGTTAAAGCCTACGCCCAATGTATCCTGGCGGACTGCTTCTGCTAAACCGGGGTCGGCGTTTACGGCCGTTCCCACCAAATCTTCCTGCGCCTCACCCAAAGCAAACAGGGCCCACATTTCTGCCGCACCCGCCGAATCGCTGCGGGTGTAAACATTGATTGACTCTGTGGCCCCTGTCCCCAACAGCTGCCCCCAAGTCGTGATCTCGCCCGTAATCCAGATGCCGTGCGCCTCTTCTGGGATCAGTCCCTGGGCCTGGAATTCGGCCAGGTAGGGATTGTTGGCATTGACAGTGCCCACCACGGCGTCAATCGTCACTGGCACCAGGAAGGCGCCCTGATTCAGCTCTTCCGAACGCGGGTCACGAGAAAGCATCGCGATGTCGGCCGTTCCGGTGAGCACATCGGTCATTCCTTTGCCCGCGCCGCCGCCCTGCACATCAAACGTCACCTCAGGGTGCTGCTGGCTGTACGCCTCTGCCCACACGGTCATAAGGGGAAAGAGGGCAAACGCGCCAGAAACATTTAGTCTGGTCGTTTTACCGTTGTTGCTTGTAGCAGCTGAACCTGAACCACCGCCACAGCCAGCCAACAGCAGCGCCAGAAGTAAGATAATTTTTACCAAACGGAATTTTGTCATGTCGGTTGTTCCCCTCAGAAAATAAAAAACGGAACACAGAGTTACACAGAGAAAGCACAGAGTTACACAGAGAAAGCACAGAGTTACACAGAGAAATTCAGGAGAAAGCTGGGGGGTTTAGGACGAAGATGGGACGGCCGTTATGTACCTGCTTTTGATCAACGGCCGTAATCACCTGACCCACAAACTCCCCATCCGCTTCGGCCGCAATGGCCAGCAAATCGTAGGTATCGCCTGTCACTTCTGCCACCACCTGCTGCACGGCGTCTCCCTGACGAAACTTCAGATTGACAGGAACCCCTTCCAGGTGCAGGCGGCGCAGACACCGTTCCAGATGTCGCCCGGCAGGCGATTCCGGGCAATGGTATTGGCTCAGGTCCAGGCCCGAACCATTGGTCAAGGGCATGAGCGTCACAGTGGCCTGGTGCTGGCTGGCAAATGGTGCCAGCCAGCCGAGCGCCTGTTCGTCCGAGGCAAAACCGCGCAGCACCATCAAAATGCGCTGGATCGCCTGGTGTTTCTGCAGGGCGTCCCCCCGCTGGACAATAAGCGGGGACGAGAGCCGTTTATCGGGGCCATAGATACGTTCCAGCGCCAGCGCCAGCGATTCAGCCGGGACAAACAGGGGTATAACCTCGGCGCACAGCATCCGCTCTAGAATGCGCCGCGCTTTTTGGTTGTCCGGGTAGGTCATGGCAACGCTGATACGGCCGTTTTCATATCCCAGCGGCAAAGCCAGATAGTAGCGACACAGATCATACGGCACCTGCCGAGCCAGCTCGGTATCCAGCTGAATTGTGTTTAGGTCAAGTTCAAAGTAATGCGCCATTGCTGTTTTTCCCTGTCACAAAATGGAGCGTGACAATTAAACAGTAACAGCGTGCGGTAACAGGTTGGTCTGTAAAGGGGTAACAGTTGGGTAACAAATTTTGGGGAAAGATTGGGCTTAATCGTTGTCTCTAAAGGAGTAGCCAACGCCGGGGATTGTTTCAATGAGGGAAGCGGTGGTTTCGTCGGGGCTTATTTTGCTGCGCAGGCGGTAGACCAGCTGTTTGAGCATCGTTTTGTCGCCGCCTTCATTGCCCCAAACGGCCGTAATCAGCGTCTCCCCCGTCAATACCTGCCCAGAATTCAGCATCAGCGTCTCCAGCAGTTTGGCCTCCAAAGGAGTCAGGCGGACAGGTTCCAGACCGGGGCGCTGCATTTCATTCCGGGAGCGATCAAAAGAGAGATCGGCCAGCGCCAACACCCCGCTGGTTTCCGCCACGCCTGCCCGACGCGCCACAGCCCGAATACGCGCCACCAGCTGATTGGGACTAAACGGCTTCACAATATAATCATCCGCGCCCAGTTCCAGCCCCTGCACCACCATCTCATCGCTGCTGCGAACGCTCAAAATAATGATGGGCGTTTGGGCCTGGGTGCGAATCTGGCGGCAAACGGCCAGCCCATCCATTTTTGGCAGGTTCAAATCCAGCACAATCAGATCTGGGTTCTCTGCTTGCCACAGCTGAAGCGCCGCCACGCCATCGAAGGCCGTGATAACTTCATACCCCGCTCGCCGCAGGGTAAAGGCCAACACATCAGAAAGAGACATATCATCTTCAACTACCAGAATCTTCATGGTGCAGCATCCTTTTGCCGTAAGGGAATCTCAAACCAGAAAAGCGAACCGCCCTCAGGACGATCCATCACGCCCACCTGTCCCTCATGCGCTTCGATGACTGTTTTTACCACATATAAGCCCAGGCCAACACCATATTGTTCCTGGTCGCCTGAATCCAGACGCACAAAGCTGCGAAACAGATTGCTGCGCTCTGCTGCCGGAATGCCGGAGCCGTGATCCGCCACACCCACCCAAAGCGAAGCCTCTCGCTGTTCCAGCTGCAACTCGACGGGCTGCCCGATGGGGCTGTATTTGCTGGCATTGATGATGAGATTGACCAATGCCTGCGTCAGGCGGGCCGGGTCGCCCTCAATCAGGCTCAGGTGGGCTGGTTCTGCCAGCGAAAATGATTGGCTGCGCCGCTCTAGCAGCGGTCGGGCAATATTCACAGCACTTTCAATTGACTCATGAATGGGAAACAGGCGGCGGCGCAGCGTGAACTGGCCTGCCTCGATGCGGCTGCTTTCCAGCAGATTGTCAATTAAGGTTTGCAGGCTCAACAGGCTGACGTGCGTCGGCTTCAGCAGCTGGCGCATTTCGGCCGAAGTGAAACTTTCGGCTTCATCCAGCAGCAGCTCGATAGACGCATTCAGCGTACTCAGGGGCGTCCGAAATTCATGAGAAATGTTGGCCAAAAAGTAAGAGCGCAGCCGACGAGCCGCTTCTTCTTCGGTCACATCCCGAAACACCAGCGCCACCTGCGGCGTGTCGCCACCCGGAGGAATCAACTGCGCCCCGGTGAGCGCCAAAACGATAGGCTTGCCGCTGCGGGTTAAAACAGGGATCTGTATCTTCTGCCCGCTTGGCGGCACATATTCCAGAAATTGGTCCTGCGAAACGTCGGCCAGCGGAAAAAGATCGTTGACGTGGGCTTCTAGCGCCTCCTCCGAAGGCCAGCCCAACAAATGCTGCGCCCCGGCGCTCCAGAATGTTACCTTCCCGGCTGGGTCATAGGTGACAACTCCCTCCACAATGGATTGCAGCAGCGCATTCAAACGCTCGCCAACTTCCGAACGTTCCTGCAGCGCTTCCAACATGCTGGCCTGGCTGCGGTGCAGCGCGGTGGCCAGGGTGCTAATTTCCGCAGGGGTAGAGATAAGCGGAATTGGGGCGACTAAATCACCCTGGCCTATTTTTTCGGCAGCGGCCGTTAATTTTTGCAGCGGGGCATTGACCTGGCGCACAAACCAGATGCTCAGGAGCGACCCCAGCAGCCCCACGCTGGCGGTGCTGAGGGCCAGGATGAGAAAAGCGCGTCGTTCGGTAGCAACCAGATCGTTAACCTGAAGCGCCACCTCAGACAGAAGCGTCGGTTTCCCCGCACCGTTGGTGAGCGGCATCAAGGTTGTGAAGTAAGTGCGATCATCGAGGACGACAATTTGTTGATTTTCTGGGAGATAAACGGCCGTTTCCTCCAGCAGAACCGTTGTGCCAGCCGCAGCAAAATTACTGACCAGCCGCAGCCCATCTGGCTGCAAAATGCTTAGCTGCACGCCGGTTGCGGTTGTCAGCTGCTGTAAAAAGGGGGCTTCTAGCCAGATACCGGCAACGGCCGTTCCCAGCGGCTGGTCTGAACTGTTATCAACAATTATCTGCTGGATGACGAGGGCGGGACGGCCGTTTAACAGCACAAATCCCTGTTCCTCATTGGCTGGGCAGCTGGGCAGGCCGCCGCTGTTGGCCAACAGTTCCCCAGACACTGTGCAAACAGACAAAATACCCAGGCCGCTTTGGCTCTGAAAATTTTGCACATAAAGCTGTAACGGGTCCGACGCTTGCTGCCGGGTCAGCTGCTGCAAAGTTGGTCGTTCCGCAAACAGCACCAGCTGATTGGCCAGGCGACTCTGTTCCGCTTGCAGCAGGGAGTGCGTCGCGATGCGAGCATTTTCCACCTGCGACCATGCCTGGCGTTCCAGCTGAGTGCGGGTGAGCCAGTAAGCGGGCACCCCGGCGCTGAGCGTTGTGAGGGCTATGAGCACCACAAAGCCGAGCAGTAAACGCATTGAAAAGCTGTGCCACGCGAAGTACTGTTTCATACATACTCTAATTTTTAGGCGACGTAGCTGCGCAGCAAGGTTGCGGGGGAAACCGTCGTTACCACAAATTCCCCCAGCGCCGCTGGCAGCAGCACAAAACGCACCGCCTGCAGGGCCAACCCATTCACCATAGCCTCGCCCTGGATGACGCCCCAAATTTCTAGCGTTTCGCCACTGCAATTTCCATAAAAAGTTGAACCGGCAGCCAGCTCCACCCGCTCCGTTACAAAATAGTCTGTCTGGCACAGCAGCGACCGCTTGACGCCGTTTTCATCGCTGATTGGTTCTGGTGGGCAAAGCTGTGGTGCAATTTGGGCAAAATTGATGACGTCCAGCGCCTTGTCTACGTGCAGCAGGCGCGGCTGGCCATTGGTCCCCACCCGCCCCCAATCATAGACGCGGTAGGTGGTGTTGGAATTTTGCTGAATTTCAGCAATCAGCAGCCCGCCCATGATGGCGTGCAGCGATCCCGCCGGTACGCACACATGGTCACCTGTTTGCACTTTGATTCGGTGTAAGTAGTTTTCTAAATTGTTATTGTTAATGGCTACGCGAAATTCTTCTGCTGTCAACTCGTGCGCCACGCCTAAAATAATTTCGGCGCCGGGTTCGGCATGAAGCACCAGCCACATTTCGGTTTTGCCCAGCTCATTGCCCTCATTGGCCAGGGCGTAATCATCCTGGGGATGCACCTGCATCGACAACGGCCGTTGTGCATCCAGTAATTTAATCAACAAGGGGAACTTCCCCCGCTCCTGCGCCCAGGCGGAGCGGCTGCCAATTAAAGCCAGCCCCAGTTCGGCGTGGAGTTCGGTGAGGAGCTTGCCCTGGAAACGGCCGTTTGCCACCCGCGTCGTGCCATCTTCATGCCCGGCAATTTCCCAACTCTCGGCAATCACCCCCTCTGGCGGTAGTTGGCGGCCTAATTTTTCTAAGTTTCGGCCACCCCAGATGTAATCTTTCAGGACTGGTTCAAATAGCAGGGGGTACAGTTCATTTTTGTTCATGAATTCTCCAAACCGCGGCTACGCGACCATCTCCTGAAGGCTGGCTTCGTCTATGATGGTTACGCCCAGGGATTCCGCTTTGGTGAGCTTGCTGCCTGCTTTTTCGCCTGCCAATAAGTAGTCTGTGTTTTTGCTGACGGAGCCGGTCACCTTGCCGCCGTTAGCCTCGATGAGCGCTTTGGCTTCGTCGCGGGAGAGCGTGGGCAGCGTGCCGGTGATGACGAAGGTCAAGCCAGCCAGCGCCTCGCTGCCTGCGGCCTCTGTTTCCGGCTGCTCGGCCTGGAATTTAAGCCCGGCGTGGCGGAATTTTTCCAGCAGGGCACGATGATGTTCATCAGCAAACCAGGTCGTGACGGATACGGCCGTTCCCGGCCCAATCCCCTCAACCTCTTCCAGCCGCGCCTGACTCGCCTCTGCCAGCGCATCAATCGAACCAAATTCAGCGATTAGCAGACCGGCCACCACACTGCCTACAAAGCGAATCCCCAGCGCTGTTAAAAAGCGAGCGGGCGACTGGCTTTTGCTTGCTTCCAGGCCGTTGAGGATATTGTCTACCTTTTTGTCTTTAAACCCTTCCAGTCCCAGCAGTGCCTCGCGATCCAGGTAGTAAATATCGGCTAAATCTTTTACCAGCCCCACATCGGCCAGCAGCGCCCCCGTTTTGCCGCCAAAGCCGTCAATATCCATCGCGCCCCGACTGACAAAATATTCCACCCGCCGCACCAGCTGCTGCGGACAGCTGGGATTGTCGCAGTAGATGGCCACCTCGCCGGGCAGGCGCAGCGCCGGTTCGCCACAGATAGGACAGTGGGTGGGTGGTTCAATCACCTGCTCGGAGCCATCGCGCACATCCGCCACCGGCCCGACGATGTAGGGAATGACGTCCCCGGCCCGCTTGACAATCACCGTATCGCCGATGCGAATATCTTTGCGGGCAATTTCGTCGTAGTTGTGCAGCGTGGCGTTGCGCACGGTAACGCCGCCAATTTCCACCGGTTCCAGCATGGCCGCCGGGGCCAAAATGCCGGTGCGCCCCACGTTGACCTGCACCCTCAGCAGTTTGGTCATCTTTTCCTGCGCCGGGAACTTTATGGCTACCGCCCCACGCGGATCTTTGCCTACAAAACCGAGGCGGTCGGCCAGGGGACGGTCGTTGATTTTGACCACCACCCCATCCACTTCGTAATTGATCTGGTTTCGTTTGGCAAACCAGCTGTCGTAAACGTTGGCAGCTGCCTGAATGTTGTCACAATAATGACTATCCGAAGAAACGGGAAAGCCCAGCTGGCGTAGATAATCCAGGCGCTCCCACTGCGTATCTGGCACAGCAGCATCGCGCCAGGCGACGAGATCGTAGCAGTAGAGGGTGAGTGGGCGTCCGGCGGTAATTTTGGGATCCAGCTGGCGCAGCGAGCCGGAAGCGGCGTTGCGCGGGTTCATGTAGACCTGCCTTTCTTCGGCCAGCTGGCGGGCGTTGAACTGCTCAAATTTATCCAGGGGAAAAAACACTTCGCCGCGCACCACTAGATAGGGCGGCACGGCCAAATCGCTGCCGGGATCGACGGGGATGCGCTGGGGAACGGCTGGTATCGTCCGTAAATTTGGGGTAATGTCTTCACCCACTTCGCCGTTGCCACGGGTTGCGCCCTGGGTGAAACGGCCGTTTTCATACGTCAATACCACCGTCAAACCGTCCAATTTGGGCTCCGCCACGTAGTCCAAATCGATATCTGGATCGGGCAAATAGCGGCCAATGCGCTGCCGCCAGGCGAACAAATCCTCGACGCTAAAAGCATTGGACAGGCTCAAAATCGGCGCAGGGTGGCGCACTTTCTGGAAGGCGCCCAGCGGCTCCGCGCCGGCCCGCTGTGTGGGGGAATCGGGCGTTACCAGCTCTGGATTCTCCTGCTCTAGCGCCAGCAGCTCGTGGTACAGCGCGTCGTACTCGGCGTCGCTGATGACCGGGCTGTCCAGAACGTGGTACCGGTACAGATGGAAATTAATAACGTCACGTAATTGGGCAATTCGTTCCTGAGGTGTCATGCCCTAAGTTTACTCGGGATCAGAACATTTGGTCAAAGAATTTAGTGGCTACAACGAATTCAAGTAACCAACGGATTTTTTCTCTGGCACTTTTAATTCGTCAATTACTCAAATTCGTTGTTGTCTACACTTAGCGGGGCGTGTATTGTTGAGGCAGGCGGCAACCATTATCCGCAACTTTTCCAAATTGCGAGGGCTAAAAATGAGCAAAAAAAGCAGGAAAAATCTGCTCACCCACCGCTTTGCTGTAGGCCACAGCGAGGGCAAGGTGGCTCGACCCTGGTACCTGACACGCTCCGCCTACCCAGCCGGAGGATTGTGCTGCCACGTGAATGATTTGCTGCGGTACGGCCGTTTCCACCTCGGCGACGGCACGTTTAATGGCAAACGGTTGATCAGCACCGAGCTGCTGGCGCTGTGCCACACGCCACAGTTTTCCATTTGGGGCAAAGAGTCGATTGAATACAAAACGGCTGATCTCGAACCGTACGTCGGCAAGTATGATCGCGGTTTTGCCGAAATTGAGCTGGGCATTCTCGGCGGGCAGATGATTGGCCAGCAGGTGCAGCGGCGCGGCTTCCCCGACCAGCACACGCCGTCACCTCCGCCCCCGCCGCCCGCCACCCTCATGCCCACGGGGGAAGACCAGTTTGTCGTCACCGATGGGCCAATGGCCAGGGCGGAAGTGCATTTCATCCGCCGCGCCGATGGCTCGATTGGCTGTCTGCGACTGGGGATGCGAGCTTATCAGCGCCAGTAGCCGCGGATTCTTTCCGCGCCTCCAGAGCGCAGTAAGAAACTGCGGCTACAATCACAAAGGAGTTTTTATGAAAGCGGCCGTTTACCAAGCATTTCAACAACCGATCACCATTCAAAACGTACCCGACCCCACCCCCACGCCCGACGGCGTGGTCATCGAGGTCAAGGCCACCGGGCTGTGCCGCAGCGATTGGCACGGCTGGATGGGCCACGACCCGGACATCACCGTGCCGCATGTGCCAGGGCATGAGCTGGCAGGGATTATCGCCGCCGTCGGCAAGGATGTGCGCCGCTGGCAGGTGGGCGAGCGGGTGACGCTGCCGTTTGTCTGCGGCTGCGGCAGCTGCCCGCAGTGCCTCTCCGGCAACCACCAGGTGTGCGATCACCAGTTTCAGCCCGGTTTCACCCATTGGGGCTCCTTTGCCGAATACGTGTCCATCCAATACGCGGACGTGAATTTGGTGCGTTTGCCAGAAAGTGTGGGGTTTGAAACGGCCGCTTCCCTCGGCTGTCGTTTTGTCACTTCATTCCGGGCGGTGGTGGACCAGGGCAAGGTGCGCGCCGGGGAGTGGGTGGCGGTACACGGCTGCGGCGGCGTGGGCTTGTCCGCCATCATGATTGCCAACGCGCTGGGGGCCAACGTCATCGCCATAGACATTGCCGACGACAAGCTGGCGTTTGCCCGCCAGATGGGTGCTGTGGCCACCGTGAACGCCGCCAAAACGCCAAAAGTGGTCAAGGAAGTCAAAATCATCTCAGACGGGGGAGCGCATCTTTCGATTGATGCGTTGGGCAGCCCCACCACCTGCTACAGCTCCATCTCCAACCTGCGCAAGCGGGGCCGCCACGTACAAATCGGCCTGATGCTGGGCGACCACAGCGCCCCCGCCATCCCGATGAGCAAGGTGATTGCCTACGAGCTGGAGATTGTCGGCAGCCACGGCATGCAGGCCCATAACTACCCCGCCCTGCTGCGCATGATCGAAACGGGCAAGCTCCAGCCGCAAAAGCTCATTGGCCAAACCATTAGCCTCAGCGCAGCCGCAACCGCGCTGCCGCAAATGGATCAATTCCCTACCCTCGGCCTCCAAATCATCAACACGTTTTAATAAGGTGAGAAACAATGCCTGTTAATTTTCAGATCGATCATCATATCATTATGCCTTTTGGCTGCGAGAAGTGGAACATAAATCAAATAAAGGTGACTGGTGTTTCCTCTAACGCAACTTACTTTATGAGCAAAACAAAATGTGCGTACATTGATAAGTCAAAAAACGAGGCATTGAGGCTTTCAATGTTTCCGAATTTCTTTCCAACTGATAAAACGGGTTTCCCAATTATCGAGGATGTTGCAGAGGTACTAAAATTCATTCACAAAACAATTCAATCTAGTTGTATGTTAGATACAACACACGAAAAAAAATTTCTGGATATTTATTTTGAGTACATTACACAGCGTGGTGAAGAATATACTCAAAAGAATCACGAATTTTTCAGTTGGTGGGAACAACGACATGTTGATGAATTAACGTATGCAGGGCTACAACAAGTAGACGAACTGATGCTCCTTTTTCACTTGATGCCGTTCCCCCAAGCCCACGTCTACGTTGAGGACCCCTTTACCGACTCGCAATTGTACAGCCCAAACAGAATGCTCCGGGTTGATTTTGCTTTTTGGACCGGTAAAAAATTAGTAGCAATCGAAATTGATGGCTCCAGTCACATTGGCAGCTTAAAACATGTGGAGAAAGATCGACTTTTATTAAGGTCAGGAATAGAAGTAATTCATATCTTAAACCATGAAATTGACAAGTATGGCACTGAATTGATTGAGAAAGTGCTGTCCCCCGAAATTGTCAGCATTGACTATATCCCACTTATTAAAGGTACTGGTCTAGATTCAGTTTATCGAGGAGATCGCAAGGGAAATTCGATTTTGAATCCATTTTCAAAATGGTGAACGCACATAAAAAGACCTGCACGAGAGCTAGTAGCTCACTTCAAGCAAAAGCCGCATCCTAACGGAAGCCTATGCTGAAAAATATGTACCAACTCTATACCTTCCCTATTGTAACTTGGTACAAGTAGTGCCTCTCTCTTTCTATTAGAATAGTAGAATAGCGTCAAGAGACCTAAGGGTTTTTGCGTCCAATTTTCCCTATTTTCCAGAGGTCATTACCCTTAGGGTCTGAACGCTGCACCATAAAAAAGGACTTACCTTGTATGACTGATGTAATTGTTGTAGGTGCTGGTTTAGCGGGTATGAGCGCTGCTCACGAACTCGCCAATTGGGGCCAAACTGTGCTGGTTTTGGAATCCAAGCCTTACCTTGGGGGTCGTACCGCCTCGTGGATTGAAGATGGTATGCTGGTCGAGTCTGGCCTGCACAAATACTTGGGTTTTTATCAAGCAATGCCGCGTTTACTCAAAAACGCAGGGCTGAAACTTGATGATCTGTTTGTCTGGGTTGACATGCTTCAAATCGCTCTGCCCGGCGGGAAACCCAGCGGTAAATTTGGGGCTGCTCCGCTGTACCGTCCGTTTAAAACGTTATACGGCATTATCGGTAACAACCGTTTTTTACCTCCGTGGGATAAATTGTCCCTGGTAAGATTTTCGGCTGCGGGTTTATGGAACTTTTTCAATAATCCAGAGGAGCTTGACCGACAGTCGGTCGCTACTATTGCCAAAAAGCATGGCGTAACGAATAAAGCGCTCAGGCGCGTGTTAGTTCCCTTGACAGCCGGACTGTTTTTTCTCATGCCAGAAAACTATTCGGCTTACGTGTTTTTCGGCATTATCGTTAGCGCGATGAAACAAGGCTGGAATACACGGATTGGCGCATTCCGTGGCGGTATGACTGATGTGATGATGAATCCTCTAGCCGAAAGTCTGCAACAAAAAGGTGGAGAAATCCACTGCAATGCTAACGTTGAGCGTTTAATTGTCGATGAGCAGAGAGTTACTGGCGTACAAGTGAACGGTGAAGTTATCTATGCGTCTCAGGTGGTGCTGGCTGCATCGTTACAACCGGCTCAGAAATTGATTGGTGAAGCTTTTCCTGGTCATCGGGCATTTGCGGATATGCTCCGGCTAGACACAATGCCTGCTGTGACGCTGCAACTAGAGCTTGATGTGCCGTCGCAACGGCACGACTGGACAAGCTTTGGCCCGACCACGCACATCGGCACATTTGCGGAGCAAAGCCACACGACGTTTACCCATGTGCCGGGTCGCCTCTCCACAATTCTGATTCCTCCTGATCTGTTTGTACCACTGTCTCCCACAGAGATCTTTGAAAAAGTGTACCCCGATCTGTTGAGCCTGGGGCTTCAAGTTAAGGATACTGTCCGACGATACCGTGTCATCAAGCACCTGCACGATTTTTATGCGTTAGCGCCGGGCAATGAACGGCTACGTCCCACACAGAAAACCCCCATTCCTGGACTCACGCTGGCGGGTGACTACACTAAACAACCCTTCTTTGCGAGTATGGAAGGAGCGGTGATTTCTGGATATCGTGCTGCCGAGTGTGTACTGGACTCCTAAAGGCCACCTCAGACCAAATTGGCCCGTGACACGCTCCATCCTCCAATCCCCCCAGCCGGCGCGCGGCCAGCTCACCGAACTGCGCGCTCTCCGTATCGCTGCGGTTAAATCCCCTGGCAAATTTTGGCATGCTGCTTACAATTAATCGTTTATTGATGAAATAGTCCTGGGTCTCCAGGATTTCGTGGGGTTTCGCGTGATGCGTGAAACGCGAGTTACCTTTGATCACGCATCACGTTTCACGTTTCACGGGCTGTCAACCCCATGAATTCTCAAAGAGCCATAGCCCTCATGAGGAAATATGTCCAAAGGATCCAGCAATCGCTCAAAAGACTTTCAAGGAGCAGGGAAATTAACGGTTGATGCCATTATCGGCATTACAGAGATCGTGGAGTCCATGCACCAAACCATCATCAATCTGGGTGGGATAGTGGGCGAAACCGATCAACCCCGGACCAATGGGATACCGGGATTAGTCTACCATAATATTCGCTCCATTACGGAAATAGTAGGAAAAGGAGTGGATATTTCGTTAAACCAGTTGAGTGTCATGATTGAAGATAGCGAATCCTCTCCAGGAAGAGAAGCATTACTTTCCGCATTGAATGGCGTGCTCGGCGATCATTTAATGGCCAGGGAAAATCCACTGGCCATCCCCATGCGCTTTCGCCGTGAAGGAAAGCCTCTAAGCGATGAGGAACTTGCTGAAATAATCCAGCAATCCAAGGGCCGATTGGTAATCATGCTACACGGCTCCAGCATGAATGACCTGCAATGGAACCGAGAAGGTCACGATCACGGCGCAGCCTTATCTCGCGATTTGGGAATCACTCCGATCTACCTTCATTATAATACCGGGCTGCATACGTCTGAAAACGGTCAAACCTTTTCTAATCTTCTGGAAGCCCTTCTGGCTCAATCATCTCAGCCGATCGAATTGTTCATCGTTGCCCACAGCATGGGCGGATTGGTTTCCCGCAGTGCCTGCCATTACGGGGAACTATTCGGGCATACCTGGCAAAAAAAATTAAAAAAGCTCGTGTTTTTAGGCACGCCACATCACGGGGCGCTGCTGGAAAAGGGAGGTAACTGGATTGATAACCTCTTGGAAAATAATCCCTATAGTGCGCCTTTAGCGCGCCTGGGAAAAATTCGGAGCAGTGGGGTGACCGATTTGCGTTATGGCAATGTGGTGATCGAGGATTGGAAAGGCCAAAACCGATTTAAATTTTCGGAAGATTCTCGGACTCCTGTGCCTCTGCCGGAAGGGGTGCAGTGTTATGCCGCTGCCGGAACTATAGGCAAGGAACCCAGCAAGATCGGTGATGAGCTGATTGGAGATGGTCTGGTGACAGTAAATAGTGCTTTGGGACGTCACCGGAATCCTCAGCTGCAGCTTTTGTTTCCGGAAACGCATCAATGGGTAGGACGGGGAATGAATCATTTCCAGATGCTTAATCATCCGGAAGTATATGAAACCCTCAAAAAATGGTTAACAACTTAACGAGTTACATATGCTAAACAATCCGCAAAATCGCCACGGAAACGCCGGATAATCCCAGCACCTGAGTCTGGCCCGATCTGACACTTGAGCCAGAAACCAGCGCGAGCATGAAGACGAGCAGGTCATCGTCATCCTCAACGCAGCAGCGAGGCGCAAACTGTCACGCTCGATTCGGGGGAAACTCAGCGTTCTCTGCGTCCTCTGCGGTAAAAAAAAGATTTGTCAGAAAAGGAAAGTTTGTTATCATCTCGCCTCGCCGGTAGCAGAAAAGGGCACCTCGCCCGTACCCGGCGGCGCATTTTGCGCAACCAAAACTGCGGGAACCAAGCCCGCCAATAGTTAACGAACAGCATACAAGCAAAGATGACAGGTTCTTCACAACCTGTCGTCTTTTTGCGTGTTGTCGGAAGGATTTTTTATGACTGTAATATCGCAAAAACAACAGAAGAATGAAACGGTACGGGTGGTGGCAACGGCCGTTCCCGTTGCCGGCATCGTTGTAATCGCCTGTTACATCGGCGCACAGATGCTGGCGGACATCACCAGCCTGAAAATTGGCGTCGTGGCGGGCTATGCCGTGGATATGGGCACGTTCATCTACCCCATCACCTTCACCCTGCGCGATCTGGTGCATAAGCTGCTGGGCAAACGCAACGCCCAGGCGCTCATCATCATGGCAGCGGTGATCAATTTGTTTATGGCGGCGTACCTGGCCTGGGCCGCCAGCGTGCCCAGCGACCCGTCGTGGGGCTTAGGCGCGGAATTCAGCGCCGTGTTGGGGCCGCTGTGGCGCATCGTCATCGCCTCTATTCTGGCCGAAGTGGTCAGCGAGCTGATCGATACCGAGGTGTACCACTGGTTCGTCACCCGCATCACCGAAAATTACCAGTGGGCGCGGGTGCTCCTCAGCAACAGCGTCAGCGTGCCGGTAGACAATCTCATCTTTTCCGTGGGCGCTTTTGGGGCGCTCCCCTTCCTGCAAGATCATTTCCTCACCCTGCCCTGGGCCGTGGTGGGGCAGATTTTTGTCTTTAACCTGGTGGTGAAGTACGGCATGACGCTGCTCAGCCTGCCAATGATCTATCTGGTACCCAAAAAGTAGTAATTGGGTAATTAAGTAATTGAGTAATTGGCCCCAATTACCCAGTTACCCAATTACTCAATTACTTCTTATTCCACCGTCACCGACTTCGCCAAATTCCTCGGCTGGTCCACATCGCAGCCGCGCCAGACGGCGATGTGGTAGCTCAACAGCTGCATGGGGATGGTGTTCAGGATGGGTTGGAGCAGTTCAGAGCTGGCGGGCACGTGAATCACGTAGTCCGCCTCGCGGCCAATCGTCTCGTTGCCCTTTGTCGCTACCGCCAGCACCACCCCACCCCGCGTTTTGGCCTGCTGAATGTTGCTCACCATCTTCTCGTACAGCCGGTCACTGGTCGCCAGGGCCACCACCGGCATCGTCTCGTCGATGAGGGCAATCGGGCCGTGCTTCATCTCGCCCGCCGGGTACCCTTCGGCGTGGATGTAGCTGATCTCCTTCAGCTTGAGCGCCCCTTCCAGCGCCACCGGGTAGTTGATGCCCCGCCCTAAAAAGAGGAAATCCTGGGCGTTGTGGAAGACGCTGGCCAAAGTTTCGTACTGGGTCTCATCCTCCAGCAGTTGCCCGGCCAGGTTGGGAATGTGGGCCAAATCGTCTACCAGCTGGCGCATTTTGTCGGGCGAGATCGTGCCGCGCAGTTCGCCCAACACGCAGCCCAGCAGGTATAAATCGGCCAGCGAGGTGGTAAACGCCTTGCTGCTGGCGACGCCAATTTCCGGCCCGGCCTGCATGGCGATGTAGCCGTCGGAAATGCGCATCGACTGGCTGCCAATGACGTTGACAATCGACCAGAGCGTGGCCCCTTTGGCCTTGGCCTGTTCGCTGGCGACCAGGGTATCGGCCGTTTCGCCGGATTGGGTGATGGCTAAAACGCCCGTTTTCTCATCCAAAATCGGGTCATAATAACGAAACTCGGAGCCGTACTCCACTTCCACCGGAATCCGCGCCAGCGCCTCGATCATAAATTTGCCAATCAGCCCGGCGTAATAGCTGGTGCCGCAAGCGACGATGATGATTTTGTTGAGGTTGTTGACCAATTCGGCCGTCAGGTTCATCTCCGGCAGGGAAATCGTGCCCTGCTCAAAATTGACCCGCCCGCGCATCGTGTCGATGAGCGCCTGGGGCTGATCGTGAATCTCTTTTTGCATGAAATGCTTAAACTCACCCTTGACCGCGCTGACTGGGTCCCAGTTGATGTTGTGCACTTCTGGCTCGATGGGGTTACCCGCCACATCGGTCAACTGGAAGCCATGGCGAGTCACCACTGCAACCTGCCGGTTTTCCAAGAAAACCATGTCGCGGGTGTATTCCAGAATAGCGGGGATGTCTGAGGCGATGAACATCTCGTCCCGGCCGATGCCCAGCGTAATACCCCCGGCATTGCCCAGCCGGGCGCAGATGAGCTGGTCGGGCCGATCGACGCTCATCACCACCACGGCGTTGGCTCCCTCTAATTGGGTGAGGGTGTGGCGCACGGCCGCTTCAAACCCCAGCCCACTTTCCAGATACCGCTCCACCAGCTGCACAATCACCTCGGTGTCCGTTTGCGAAGCAAACGTGACGCCTTCCGCCGCCAGCTCTTCACGCAGCGGCAAAAAGTTTTCCACAATGCCATTGTGGACCACGACAACACGGCCGTTCATGCCCACATGCGGATGGGCGTTACGCTGGCTCGGTTCGCCATGCGTCGCCCAGCGGGTGTGGCCAATGCCAATCTGCCCGCCCAGCGGCGACTCAGCCAGCAGGCTGCCCAGGTTGCTCAGCTTGCCCACGTCGCGCCGGATAGCGATACGGCCGTTTTGCTCCAGCACCGCCACCCCGGCCGAATCATAGCCGCGATACTCCAGCCGCTTCAGACCTTCATAAACCACATTGGCCGCCTCACGCGACCCGATATAACCCACAATACCACACATAAGCGTTTTACCTCCGCTTGGCGACTTGCTATTCAGCAAATCGTATGCAGGCAGCATGGCAGAGCGCCAGGCAAGCCCGCTGGCAGACGCTTCCAGATACAATTGCCAAAAAATGGAGGTCGTCCCTTCTTAGATTAGAATAAAAATTGGTCATTGCCATGTGTGTTGGACAGACAGTTGCCCATCTGTTTTGACACATCGCTCTCATTTTGAAGGGATTTTCCAGCCTGCCGAAGAAAATCGTGGCAAGCTGTTCGATTCAGGATATGACCAACCCTGGGAGGCACCCGCTGAACTATCGCTTTTCCCAGAAAGAAGATTGGTGATTAGAGATTGGAGACTGAATTTTGTCTGCCTACCTATGATCGCCAGGTTCCATCTGGTTAGCATCCACCTGAAGTGGAGAACCTCCTCCGCGTCTCCCTTTCTCGTAATCGGTTATCCGTATTCCGTAAGCGGTAAAAGATTTACTGATTACCGTTCACCGACCACCGTTTACCGGAAAAAGGGCCTTGCGCTATCGATCCCGTATGCAATTGTGCCGTATTTGTATCGTTTTTGGCCGAAAGTGGCAACAAAACCACCATTTTGGGCTGGCATACCTTAGGAACAGAAATTTAAGGTTCTTTGGGAATACATGGGGTACACCCAGATTTGGTGGTGATGTAGAATGGCAGTTATTTTCAAAAACGGAGTGAAACCAATGCCTATATCTATCCCTGCCAAAATTAGTTTTCCCCTGGATATTGCTCAGGTTGAT
>JBGTCV010000104.1:0-42286 GCA_041748655.1 Promineifilaceae bacterium (SeqCode)
GGGCATCCGTTAAATCTGTAGGGTAAGGTTTTCTTACGTTCACAACCTACAAGGATGCCCAATTTTTCTCCTTTTGTTAAGTTTACATAACTTTTAAAACACTTTCTGAATACTAGCTTACTGAACACTGAATACTAAAAATCATGAAAATTGGACTGATCATCTACGGCCGTCTCCAAACCCTCTCCGGCGGCTACCTGTACGATCGGCAGCTGGTGGCCCATCTGGAGGCGGCGGGCGATGAGGTGGAAATTATCTCGCTGCCGTGGGAAGGATACGGCCGTCACCTGCTGCACAACGTCTGGTTTGCCCTGCACGCGCAGCTGCAAATGGCCGATTTTGATCTTTTGCTGCAAGACGAACTGAATCACCCGTCCCTGTTTTGGCTCAACCAGCGGCTGCGGCGCGAGGTAGATTACCCAATCATCAGCATCGTTCACCACCTGCGCAGCAGCGAGGCCCGCCCGCGCTGGCAAAACTGGTTTTACCGGCTGGTAGAGCGGCGCTATCTCGCCTCGGTGGATGGCTTTGTGTTCAACAGCCAGACGACGCGCCAGGTGGTGCAGGCGCTGGTGGGCGACTCTCAGCCACACGTAGTTGCGCTGCCCGCCGGGGACCGCTTCCAGGCTAGCCTCACACCGCAGCAAATCGAGGCCCGCGCCCAGCAGCCGGGGCCGCTGCGCCTGCTGTTTGTGGGCAACTTGATCGAGCGCAAGGGGCTGCATGTCTTGCTAGACGCCGTGGCGCAGCTGTCTAGATCAGATTGGCGGCTGGAGGTGGTGGGGGAAACGGCCGTATCTCCCACCTACACCCGCCGTATCCAGCAAACCATCACCCGGCACAACCTGGCCGATAACGTCACCCTGCACGGCCCGCTTAACGACGACGCGCTGAGCCAGCAAATGGCGCAAAGTCACCTGCTGGTTGTGCCATCCAGCTACGAAGGATTTGGCATTGTCTATCTGGAAGGGATGGGCTTTGGCCTGCCCGCCATTGCCGGGCGGCGCGGCGCGGCGCATGAAATTATCACTGAAGGCGTAAATGGCTTTTTGGTCGATGAAGCGGCCACGCTGCGCCACCACCTGCACACCCTGCACCACAGCCGCGCCCGACTTGCCCAAATGAGCCGCGCCGCCCAAACCCGCTTCGCCGCCCACCCCACCTGGATGGAATCCATGTCCCAAATTCGAGATTTCCTTCAATCTGTCATTCCCGCGCAGGCGGGAAACAAAAATGGATACCCGCCTTCGCGGGTATGACACGGTAAAAGAGTATGGTTTACGATTTCACCCGCTACCTCGCCGCCAAAAAAACGGTGGATGACCGCGCCCTCAACGCGCACGTCTGGCAGACGCTGCGCCAAAACCTGCCCGCCCAGCCGAACATCCTGGAAATTGGCGCAGGCATCGGCACAATGGTTGAACGGCTGGCCGAACAACAGTTCATTTCATCTGTAAATTACACGGTCATCGACAACCAGCCCGAGAACATCGCCACTGCCCGGCAGCGGCTGGCCGAGCTGCCCCCCACGCTCCAGCTCAACCTGGAAGCGATAGACCTCTTCGACTTCATCCAGCGCGAGCAGGGGCAGCGGCAGTGGGACGTACTCATCGCCCACGCCTTCCTCGATTTGATGGACATCCCCGCCACGCTGCCGCAGCTTTTTTCGCTGCTCAAGCCGGGCGGATTGTTCTACTTCAGCATCAACTTCGATGGCGTCACCACCCTGGAACCAGCCATCGATCCGGCGCTGGATGCCCAGATTGAGCAGCTGTACCACCAGACAATGGATGATCGGCAAACAGACGGCCAACCTTCCGGCGACAGCCGCAGCGGGCGGCACCTGTTTAGCCATCTGCGGCAGGCGGGAGCCACCATTTTGGCCGCAGGCGGCTCCGACTGGGTTGTTTTTGCCGGGCAGGAAGGGTATCCGGCCGATGAGAAATATTTTTTGCAGTTTATTGTGGAAACCATGCACCGGGCGCTGGCGGCGCATCCCGCGCTGGATCAAACAAAATTTGCGGCGTGGATTGCTCAAAGGCAGGCACAAATCGAAACAGGAGAGCTGGTTTACATTGCCCACCAGCTGGATTTTTTAGGGCGCTGGTCAGAAAACTACCGAATCAACCAGGGCGTAACATAGGCAGCTAAGATGCCGCCGCAAAAACCAAAAAAGTGCATAACGTTAGAAGCCCCAGGAAACCGACGAAATACCATGTGGAAGATACCGAAATAAAACAAACCAATCAGTAATCCGATCATAGCAGCTTGTACATCCTGATTAATAAATCCCCGGAAAACAATGTAACCAAAATACCCCGTTACGAGGCCACTTGCACCCAAGTGAACGCCTTTTGAGCCCAAAAGCCATGTGCCCAAACTACCGATGATCATAATCACAGCATTTACAACCCAAAATATTTGAACATCAGGCAGAGCAATGATTGATCCGAGAATAAGGAAGGGGAAGGAATTGCTAAACAAGTGCTTCCAATCGCCATGCAATGTATGGGCTAATAATGGAGAAAGCAAATTATTTCCCTGACGTGGTTTAAGGCTGTAGGATGCCGCCAATCTTCTCTTGAAAAGATAATTGTCGGAGAGGTGAAGGAGGTACATGAACAGCAAAGCGAGCAGCACAGACTGCAAGCCTACTGGTAAATTCAGGAAGGTTTCATACAGGCGATAAAGGTACATGGCATCGAATGTAGCTAGTCAGAATGTTTTCTTGGGAACGAGGCCTAAACAGGCACCACGTTTAGATTGGTTCAATCTTGGGTAGAGCTTCACCATTCAAAGCAAAACGCTGCTTGCCCGATTGTAACCATCAGACAAGCAGCGTCCAAACAATTTAACGATTAAGCGGATTTATTATCGATCTTGCCAGAGTAAAATCATCAGCACCAGTTCAATCAGTTTATCAACGATCCCCATCGGGCCCCAAATGTCGGGCCAATTAAACACAAAGTAGAGGATGAAGGTAACGGCCGTAAACGCCAACAACGCCCAGCGCACCATCGACCGCTGTCCGGCCATCTGCGGCAAAAAGTACAGCGCCGCCAGGAGTGCCAGGTAGCCAAGGCCATTCAGAAGAAATATGATCATAAAGTTGCCTTCAGACATAAATCCCAGCACAATATGAATGATCGCCGTAGCCACCGTCAATCCCACAATTGCCTTCTGCCGACCTGATAATTTTGCAACCATATCCATGCGAAAACCTCCTCAAGCTTAAAAAAGTAAATAAATAGGGGAAGTAAACGGCCGAATTTTACGGTAATGCGGGCTGGATTGGGTTCTGCTGTTTGGACACCTCTTCCTAAAAGATGCAAATCTACCCCAGGTTACCTAAACATACGCACGCCGGCGTCGTTTGGATTTTCTATATTGTCTAACCCTGAACCCGGTGGTTGGGTTACGGCCGTATCCAAACCATCCGTAACCGCCGACCACCCCACCACAACCCCAACAGCCCTAACGCCACGTCTCGCAGCCGAATGAGCAGGCTCAAGCCCAGCCCCGCCGCCGGATTCAGCCCCATGATCCCCAGCGCCCATACCTGGCTTGCTTCCAGCGTGCCCAGCCCGCCCGGCAGCGGCAGCAGGTACGCCACTCGCGCCGCCGTCAGCAGGGCAATGAGCTGCACCAATGTCAGCGACACGCCCAAAAAGGTTGCCATCCAGTAAAATTCAGCAATCATCAACCCCCAGCTAAGAATGGAAATAGCAATTGCCTCGATTAACACGCCGGGATTTTGTTGGCAAAGGGTGTTCATCTGGGCCTCGCTGTGGGCTACGGCCGTTTGCCATCGATCCAACCTCAACCAGCCCAGCAGCCCGGTTACAGGCCGCCACCCGCGCCAGATGAGCCACAAATAGCCCACCGGCGGAACCAGGAGCAGCAGCAGCCAGACGGCCGTTTCCATCCTCAACGCCGTGCCAAATAAGCCGCTTTGCAGCACCAACAGCACGCCAAACGCCAGAAAGCCAAAATTGAGCAGCAGCTCCACCGTTTTATCCAGCGAAACGGCCGCAATTGCTGTCGAACGAGGCACGCCGTGCTGCCGCTCCACCAGCAGCACCTGCACCGGCTCCCCACCAAAATGCGGCCCCGGCGTAAAGTAGCTCACCCCAAACGCCGCCAGCCGGTGCCCCAGCAGCGGCCAAAACGGCAGCTCATACCCAAGGCCACGCAGCAGCAGCCACCAACGGCCGTTCAGCAGCAGCAGCACCAGCCCATTCAACATGGCCAACACCCCCAACTGCCACGCCTCTAACTGCGTCAGCGTCCACGCCACCTCCCCCAACGGCACCGACCGCACCACCAGCCACAGCAGCGCCGCCGCTAACACCCACACGCCAACACCCCAAAACCACTTTTGTCTTTTCATGGATTGCGTTTCACAATTCCTGGGGCTTCAGCCCCAGGCTATAGGTAAAAATGGGCCACACGCTGCTTTTACCTGCTATTTGCTTCACTCGCCACTTTTCACTTTTCACTTACTTCCCTTCCCCCGCCCGTCGCAGTAAAAATCGCTCCTCCGGCTTCCAGCGGGAGAATGGCCCCGTGCCTAGCAGCATAAGGCAAACGGCCGTTGCCAACGCCACCCCATTGACCCAGTTCAATTCTCGCGTCACCATATCGAAGCCGATGGGGAAGACCAGCCAGAACGCCGCCAGACGCCCCATCGTACCCAACAGCGCCAGCGTGCCGCCCAGCAGCAGCAAAATGACGGCCACGATGGCCAAAAAAGTGGGCAGCGGCAGCCCCCAGCCGGTGAACAAATCGACCCAGGCGGGTGGAGGCCACGCCTGCGGCAGCGCCAAAAAGATAACCGCCACGCAGCTGGCCAGGGCGATTCGCAGCACGGGTGGCAGCCACCGGGTGGTAAATCGGTAAAGCCACTGCTGCACCCGCCGGTAGCGGGCGTCTTGCGGGTCCAATCGGCCCGTCACCAAGAACCAGTCGCGCCCAAAACCCAGCGCCGTGGGGATGGCAAAGATGGTTCCGGCGATGGTGGCAAATTCCGGCGGCATAATGGGCCACAGCACGGAACTCATAAAGCCCATCTGGAACCCGGCAAAAACCCGCCGGTGGACGCTCGGCGGCAGCGGCAAATTTGCCTTGCCGCGCCGCTCTCGCCACCACAGCCCAAAGACAAACAGGTACCGCGCCAGCCCCAGGACCAGATACCACCACGGCAGCTGCCCATACCAGACCGCCAGCAGGCTGACGATGACCATGCCCAGGCCGTCGTATTCCATGTCCAGCCGCTCGCCCAGCTTGGTGGCGTGGTTGGTGATGCGTGCCAGGTAACCGTCCAGATAGTCGGCCACGTCGGCGGCAGTGTAGAGCAGCATGGGCAGCCAGGCCAGCCAGCCGCCGGGCCAGGGTGAGAAGATAAAGCCTGCCACCATGCTGATGGCCAGCCCGCGCAGCAGGGTCATCCGGTTGCCCCAGCCAAAGGTGGGCAGTACGGCCTGCACTGAGCTGCTCAACGCGGTTGAGCCTGCCGAAGTGGCCGTTTCCCCCTCTCGCCGATTTTCCGCCAGACCAGCCCACACCACCCACAGGCAGTAAATTAGCGGCAGCAGCGTCAGTCCCAGCCACCGATTGGCAAAATCAACCTGCCACACCTGCCGCAGACCAACATAAAAGAGGGATACGGCCGTTCCCCACCCCACAACCAGCCACAGCCAACGTCTCCGTAACTTTTCCAATTGCATTTTCACCTGTGTTTGTGCTATTCTATAACGCAGTGCGGCATAAGACCTGCGGCTGATGTTTGACAAAAATAGAGAGCCAAAATGTCACTTTATAAACGGAACCACCGCCGCTATAATCTGCTAAATCATTTCATGGTAACCATACGCAAGGCTCAAGCATTCAGATTGCAGCTACAATCTGTGGTAATCTGCGAAATCTGCGGATAATTATTTTCCCATGACCAGACGCATCAAGATCAAGGTTCGCCCCCAACAAACGATACCGTTTCCCGGCATTTGCGTCCATTGCAGCCAGCCTGCTCCGGAAACGATGACCTTGAAGCAGCGATACGGCCGTATCACCCGCCTCATCGATGTCCCCCTGTGCAGCCGCTGCGCCGGGGAGCTCAACCGCCGCTCTGCCGATGAAGAGCGCCTGCAAAAAATTAGCTGGCTGGTCAGCGGCGTGCTGTTTTTACTGGGCTTGGCCGTGGCGCTGCTGCTCACGCCCGCCGCGCTCTCGTTTGGGCTGCGGCTGCTCATTGCCCTGCTGGTGGGCAGCGGCTTAGCCGCCGGGGCGCTGTGGGGCTTCCATCAACCAATTGCCAAGGCTGCTCTGCCAGAAAAACAGGCTATTCGCCACTCCGTGGCCATCGAAGGCTTCACCTGGCGTGCCACCACCTTTGCCTTTGAAAACGATCTGTTTGCCGACCGTTTCATCGAATTGAACGCGCCGCGCCTGATGGAAATTTAGCCCGTAAGGCAAACCGCCTACGGTGTTTGTCGCACCAAACTTTACCAAATGAACTCACCGCAGAGAACGCGGAGGACGCAAAGGAAAATTAACCTCAGCGCCCTCAGCGCCCTCCGCGGTAACCTTTTTCTAAAATAAAACGCGGGGAACTCCCCATGAACCGCAGTCCAAAAACTCTGCGCCTCAGCGTCTCTGCGTTAAATCAATGGAGGTTTTTGCATGAAAGTTGTTGTAAGCATTAAACAAACGCCCAGCACAACGGCCGTTCTCGTCGTAGACAACAGCGGTAAGGTGAGCTGGGACGATCCGGGCGGCAAGCCCAACGTCCTCAATCCGTGGGACGAATACACCGTGGAAGAAGGCGTCCGCCTCAAAGAAAAGCACGGCGCCACCGACGTCATCGCCCTCACCGTGGGCAGCGACGAAAGCCAGGACGCCCTCAAAACCTGCCTGGCGATGGGCTGCACCGAAGCGATCCTCGTCTCTGATCCGGCGCTGCAAGGGCTGGACAGCCTGGGCACCGCCCGTACCCTCGCCGCCGCCATCAACAAGGCGGGCGATGTGCAGGTGGCTATTTTCGGCCGCCAGGCCATTGACGGCGACACGGGCCAAACCCCCGTCCAGGTGGCCCGCAAGCTGGGCTGGACCCCGCTCACCTTCGTCTCGGCCATCAAAGAAATTGCCGACGGCCAAATCACCGTCGAGCGGCTGCTGGACGACGGCAAAGAGACCGTCACCGCCAGCCTGCCGGTGGTCATCAGCACCGTCAAAGAGATCAACGAGCCGCGCTACCCTTCCCTGATGGGCATCCGTAAGGCCAACCGGGCGGAAATCCCCGTCTGGACCGCCGCCGATTTGGGGCTGGGCGATGGCGCTGGCGGCAGCAATGTCGATTGGTCCATCGTCTACGCCAACCCGCCGCGCGGCGGCAGCATCCAGATGATTGAAGGCGATTCCGTGGAAGCACAGGCCAAAAATCTGGCCGATAAACTGTTTGAGGAGAAGGTGATATGAGCGGCATCTGGGTATTTCTGGAAAATAAAGAGGGCAAAATTGCGACGGGTTCACGCGAAGCGGTCTACGCCGCCCGCAGCGTAGCCGATGGCCTGGGCCAACCCCTCACCGGGCTGGTCTTTGGCGAAAACGTCTCCGGCGTGGCCGACGCCGCCTTTGATCTGGGCATCGATGCCGTGTTGGGGGCCGATGACGCCACGCTGGGCCATTTCCGCGTGGAAGCAGTGGGGCCGCTGCTGACCAAATTGGCGCAAGAGCATAATCCCAGCGTCATCCTGGCCAGCGCCTCCAGCCGGGGCCGCGATCTGGCCGCCTGGGTTGCTGCTGACCTGGAAGTGGGTCTGGTGGCCGATGGCGTCAACATTGCCGTTGAGGGTGACAAGGTGAAAGTGAGCCGCCCCGTCTACGCGGGCAAGCTGATGAGCGACGTCTTTGCCACCAGCAGCACGCAGGTCATCACCCTGCGCAATCGCGCCTTCCCCCAGGCTGAATCAACGGGCAAGAGCGGTGCGGCGACGTGGGTGGATACGGCCGTCAGCGAAGCCGACATCCCCACCAAAATCGTCGGCTTTGAGGGCAAGGAAGGCACCGTCAGCCTGACCGACGCCAGCATCATTGTGTCTGGTGGGCGCGGCGTGGGCGGGCCAGATGGATTTGCTCCGGTGAAAGAGCTGGCAGATACCTTGGGCGCGGCTTTGGGCGCTTCGCGTGCGGCCGTTGATGCGGGCTGGATTCCCTACGAGCACCAGGTGGGGCAGACAGGCAAGGTCGTCAGCCCAGATCTGTACATTGCGGCAGGCATCAGCGGTGCAATCCAGCACCAGGCCGGAATGCGCACCGCCAAGGTCATCGTCGCCATCAACAAAGACGCCGACGCGCCCATCTTCAAGCTGGCGCAGTACGGCATCGTGGGCGACCTGTTTAAGGTGCTGCCTGCTTTGACGGCGGAGTTTAAGAAGCGACTGTAAGCGGTAATCAGTATTCAGTAGGTCAGTAATCAGTGAGGCTGGCAGGTTGGCGATGAGAAATCGCGGAATCTGCCAGCTCTTTTTTGTTACCGAAACCAGATAATAACCGAAAAAATTATTCCATTGACAAGGCCGATAACAACGGCCGTTTCCAGGCCAGTTCCAGGTTTGTAAAGCGACGAATGACCCAAGTGGCGACAATTGCTCCCAACAATGCGAGAAAAATCGAGCTGACTAACACAAGCAGAAAGTTGTTGGTTGGCATGATTTTTAATCTCCTAAACAAAATACGACCGAACAACAAGAACCGCCCCATTTTAGCATATTGGGCAAACGGCCGTTGCTTTTTTGTTTGGTTGTGGTGGGGAAACGGCCGTAAAGACAACAACGAATTGGAGAAATCAACGAATGGGGAGCTGTTCGCGTTAATTCGCGGCATTGGCGGCAAAAATGGATACGGCCGTTCCCTTCGTTTCTTTGTCCCTTTGTTTCTTCGTATTTATTCGCTTCTTGCTAATTTGGGGTGATCGTGGGGGAACGGCCGTTGCCCATCCCCAAAACTCATTTATCATTCTGCTGTGTTAATCTACTGGTTTGCCCGAGATAGTAAACGAACAGTTTTGCTGTTTGGTCTGCTGCTGCTGCCAACGGCCGTTGCCCTAATCTGGTTGGCGGTGAGCAGCCAGCTTCGCGGGTGGGGGTGGCTGCTGCTGCCGCTGGCCGGGCTGCTGGCCGCCCTGCTGCTGGTCCACCGGCTGAGCACCAACGAGCGGCGCGCTCAACGTCATGCCGTCGAGCGGCACCGGCTGGCGCAGTTGGCCCAGGCTCTGCTGTGCGAACCGCTGGAAAATGGGGACCTCCCCGCGCTGTTGAGCCAGCACGTGCCGCCACTCTTTCCCGGCGGCTGGATCGAAATTCGGCTGCTGCCAGATACGGTGCTTTTTGCCCAGGGCGATGGCTGGGTTCCCCTGCCCAATGAGCAGTGGGCTGCGCTGCTGGATGGCCAGAATACGGCCGTCACCGTGCCCGGACTGCCAGAAGCCAGCGAATCTGGGTTTGGTCCCAAGGCGCTGCTCATTCCGATTCAGGGCAGCGCCGGGGAGAACGTGGGCGGCCTTTACCTCCTGCGCCCTGGCCCGGCGGACGTGTGGGCCTGGGAAGCTGCGGGCCAGTCGCTGGCCGTGCAAATTGCCGCCGACCTGCTGCGCGATCAGCAGTTTGATGATGCCCTGGCTTTACAGGCAGAAGCGTACGAAAAAGAAATATACGAACAGATCTACCAGGCAGAAGTAAACGAGCTGGTGGCTGACTATGAAAAGATGACCCAGGAGTTAGCCATCGCCAGGCAAGTGCAAACCACGTTTTTGCCGTCGGAGCTGCCGTATCTGGCGGGCTGGCAGATTGCCGTGACGCTGGAACCAGCCCGGGAAATGTCTGGTGATTTTTATGACTTTATTGAACTGCCTAACGGCCGTATTGGCCTGGTCATTGCCGATGTGGCAGACAAAGGGATGGGCTCGGCGCTGTACATGGCCCTCAGCCGCACCCTCATTCGCACCTTTGCCCCCGACTTTGACGCCGCGCCGGAGCAGGTGCTGCGGGCGGCCAATCAACGGGTGCTTACAGAAACCAGCAGCGAGCTGTTTGTGACGGTTTTTTACGCCATTTTGGACCCGGAAACCGGTGTATTGACCTACTGCAATGCGGGGCATAATCCACCTTTCCTCTATTCGGCCAACGGGGATGGCATCAAGTATCTCACGCGCACGGCCTTACCCGTTGGTATCGTGGCCGAGACTTCCTGGGAACAAGGGGCCGTGCAAATGCAGCCTGGCGATTTATTGGTGATGTACACGGATGGTGTGACGGAAGCGGAAAATGGCTTTGCTGCGTTTTTTGGTGAAGAGCGGCTTCAGGCCGTCACCTTAGCCAATTTCGGGCGCTCGGTGGATATTATTGAGAGTAAGGTGGTTACGGCCGTTCTCGACTTCGTCGGCGATGCCCCCCAATTTGACGATATTACTCTGATGCTTTTGACAAGAGACAGCTAACAAAAGCGCCGGACTCTCTGCTATAATTTGCCAAGCTGGATGGAATCCACAATTTGCTATGAGATTGGGCCAATCTTTAAGATTGGCCCAATCTGAAAAACGGGAAGTTATTTCTAGACGCTCACTAACTTCGCGGGTATGACACTTCTTCTGTAAGGTTGAAATCTGCAAAGATCATGTCCCACTCTGAGTTCATTATATGAATCTGTTTTTGAACAATCCAGAACTGCTGGCCGTGGCCTATGGGCTGGCCTCTGCGGCCGTTTGGGGCGCGGGCGATTTTAGCGGCGGGCTAGCTTCCCGACGGGGCAACGTGTATGGCGTGGTGATACTGTCGCAGTTGGTGGGGCTGGCTTGCCTGCTGTCCCTGGCGCTGCTGCTGGAAGGGGCGCTGCCCCCGGCGCGTGACCTGTTCTTTGGCGCATTGGCAGGGCTGGCAGGGCTGCTGGGCATTTTGGCGCTGTACACCGGGCTGGCGCGGGGCCGGATGGGGGTGGTGGCTCCGGTTACGGCCGTTCTCTCCGCCGCTATCCCCGTTATTGTGGGCATCCTTGCCGAAGGGGTGCCGCCGATTTTGGTGCTGGTGGGATTTGGGCTGGCGGTAACGGCCGTTTGGCTTCTCTCTGGCGGTCGCAGGGCAGACGGCATCCGGCGCGACGAGCTGGGGCTGGCGCTGCTGGCCGGGCTCGGCTTCGCCCTCTTCTTCGTCTTTATCGACCAGTTCAGCGTAGGCGTGGTTTTTTGGCCGCTGGTGGCGGCGCGGGTGGCCTCTATCCCGCTGCTGTTCATTTTCATGCTGCACCGCCAATGGACAGGCGTTCAGTGGGCCAGGATAGGGAGCAGTTTATGGCCCATCATCGCCCTGGCGGGCGTATTAGACAGCTTTGGCAACTACTTTTTTGCTCTCGCCACCCAATCTGGACGGCTGGACATTGCCGCCGTGCTGGCGTCGCTTTACCCTGCTTCTACCGTGCTGCTGGCCCGCCTCATCCTGAAGGAGACGCTGGGGCCGCGCCAATGGCTGGGCGTGGCGGTGGCCCTGGTGGCCCTGATTTTGATTGCGCTGTAGCAAAGCCACCAATTTTCGCCCAATTTCCCTACCCTCAGTATACTTTTAGCCACTCGCTTTGTTGTTAGGCAATTTCCCCACATCGACCACCTGTTGCCTGTTTGTATTGGTAGCTGTTCTGTCCTCTGTCCTTGTTTAACCTATCCCGAGGCGGAGCTGGTGGCGGGCAACGGCCGTTTCCTCAACCGTTTTGGCTACACCACGAACAAATTTATGCCGTAGCCGTCTAGCAGACTGTCGGAAAAGCCTATTTTCTTTTTAATAGGACACAGATTTTCACAGATTAACACAGATTTCTACTCAATTTTAGGTCAAAATCTGTGTCCTATTTTTCATTCTCCGACAGGCTGTTAGGGCGCTTGATTCAACAAATCACGGGCATCACGCAGGGTTTGGGCAGCAAGAGGAGACAGTTCGGGAACAACGGCCGTTTCCGACCAATTTGCGTCGCTCTGCAGCGTTTCTTCCCCTGAGCCACTCACCGTCCAGTTTTGCTGCTGCAGCAGTTCGCCTGTTTCCGCATCGAAAACAAAGCGCATTTTGGCCCCATTTAATGATTGCTGCTGGGGGTTGAACAACGTGTCAATTTGAATCTGGTAACGGCCGTTCTCTTCCCAGGCTGCAAAAGTACGCTCATACGGTCCACCTATCTCGACCTCGCGCAAGATAAGATTGATTAAGCTCTGATGGGGCGTTTGGTAAAACATTGTTTCTTGGAGGGGGATTACCCGACCATCTACCGTCTGTTCAGGCAGTACGCGCACACTTGTGTTTTCAATAATGGCGCTGCGCTCCCAGAGCCCACCCTCTGTGTCGTACACCAGCATCACCTGGCGCGAAATGGTGGTCTCCGGGCTAACTTCCGTCCAAATTTCCAGAATCCACGTATCAGCCAGGCCACGGTAAGTTACCAATTCTCCTTCGCTGCTGATTGCGTCATAGCTCTCTAACGTGTAGTAAAGCCAGCCAGCCTCAGGTGGGAAAGCTGCCAGATACGTTACTTCCAGGCTTTCTACTTGCTCGATAATGGCGCTGACGGAATTGGGATCGGCAGGCGTGGTAGTGGCAGTGGGCGGGACGGCCGTACTTTCCACAACATTCTCTTCAACAGCAGGTGCGGGCAAATCAGTTGGGGTAGCGGTGGGAACGGCCGCAGCAGGAATACTGGTGGGCGGGACGGCCGTTTCCTTCACAGTCGGCACATCCTCCCGGCAAGCAATTAACAAAATCAGTAAGCTAAACAGAAGCAATTTACGCATCTATCCAACCTCCATTCGAATTTGGCAAATGAACGTAACAAGGCAATCCTAAAGTAATTTGCGGACCAAGCCAGACGCCGTCGCCCAACCGTAGGTTGATTTTCAGCAAAAGCTCATGGATGATTTACGGCCGTCTTCTGCCGCTCTGGGTTATAATCCCCCGCATGGCACAAAAACTAGAAGGGCGCGTCATCAAAACAATTAGCGGATTTCACACCGTAGCCATCGAGGGACGAGAACCTGTCGTGGCCCAAATTGCCGGGCGGCTCAAGCAGGAATGGCAAAGCAGCACCATCGTCGCTGCCGGGGATTGGGTGACCATTTCGCTCAACGCCGACGGCACGGGCACGGTGGAAGCGGTCGCCCCACGCAAATCGGTGCTCTCTCGCAGCCGCCCCGCCGCCGCCAACCGCAAAATCGCTGCCGACCAGGAGCAGGTGCTGGTGGCCAACCTGGACCAGGTGATTTTTGTCTTTTCTGTGAAAAACCCCACCTCCAACCTGCGCAAGCTGGACCGCTTTCTGGTGGTAGCCGAGATGAACAATCTGCCCGCCATCATCTGCCTCAACAAGATCGATCTGGATAAAAAGGGCAAAATTCAGCAGCAGTTCCAAATGTACGCCGACATCGGCTACCCGGTCATCCATACCAGCATCGTGACGGGCGAAGGGATCGACCAGCTGCGCCAGCTGCTGCACGACAAGATTTCGGTGCTGTCTGGCTCTTCGGGCGTGGGCAAGTCCAGCCTGCTCAACGCCGTTCAGTCGGAGCTGGGGCTGAAAGTGAGCAATGTCAGCAAGGCGACCGGCAAAGGGATGCACACCACGCGCTACGCCGAGATGTTTCCGCTGGATGGCGGCGGTTACGTGGCCGACACGCCCGGCATTCGCGGCCTGGCGTTGTTTGACCTGGAGCCGTCTGAGCTGGATGCTTATTTCCGCGAGATTGGGCCACTGGTGGCGCAGTGCCAGTTTAGCGATTGCAGCCATCGGCATGAGCCCGGCTGTGCGGTGAAGGCTGCGTTGGCCAACGGCCGTATCCACCCCGCCCGTTACGAAAGTTACCTTCGCCTCCGCGAAGAACACGAGACGTTGGATGAAGAAAACTACTAAAATAATCGTTCAATCGGGAGCAAACAGATGACCAATTGGGCTGTAGAAACGCGGGGGCTGACCCGCCAGTTTGACAAGAAATTAGCGGTAGACAACCTTGATCTGACAGTGTCTGCGGGGGAGTTTTTTGGCTTTTTGGGGCCAAACGGGGCGGGCAAAAGCACTACCATCAACATGCTGGTTGGGTTGCTGCGCCCCACCAGCGGCACGGCGCTCATCGATGGCATCGACATGTGGCAAGATCCGCTGGCGGCCAAGGCGCGCATTGGCGTGCTGCCGGAAGGCATGCAGCTCTACCAGCGGCTGACGGCGCGGGAATACATTCGCTTTTCCGGCACCATGTACGGCGTGTCCAAAGCCGAAGTAGAGCAGCGCACCGAGGAGCTACTGGACCTGCTCACCCTCACCGACGACGCCGACAAGCTGATTGTGGATTATTCACACGGTATGCGGAAGAAGACGGCGCTGGCGGCGGCGATTATTCATGCGCCGCGCGTCCTCTTTCTGGATGAGCCGTTTGAGGGAATCGACGCCATTTCTAGCCGGATCATTCGCGACGTGCTGGAACGGCTGCGGGCGCATGGCACGACGATCTTTTTCTCGTCGCACATTTTGGAAGTGGTGCAGCGATTGTGTACCCGGGTGGCGGTGATTGCCGACGGCCGTCTCGTCGCTCAGGGCAGCATGGCAGAACTTCGTCAGCAGGCCGAAACGGGTGAGGAAACCACGCTGGAAGAGCTGTTCCTGCGTGCCGTGGGCGCTTCTAATGATATGGAAGCGGAAGGCAGGCTGTCGTGGCTCCGCTAGACGATATCCCAACAACCAGCACGGCACACGGCCGTTCCTTGCTGTGGACTTTGTTCCGACTGCGGGGCAAGCTGACGGTGCGGCAGTTCAGCCGGGAAAAGGGGCGCATTATTGGGGCGATTGTGGTGGCGCTGGTGTTTAGCCCTATGATTGTGGCGGCGGCGTATGGAACGGCCGTTGGCTACCGCACCATGGTCAATCAATGGCCCACCGCCTTGTTGGGCGGTGTTCTGGTCGGGCTGTGGCTCATCTGGCTCATCTTCCCCATCATCGCCTCCTCTGTCAACGAAAGCGCCGACATCACCCCCCTGCTGATCTTCCCCATCTCCCGGCGCGATCTCATTCTCAGCACTCTGCTGGGCACCCTGTTCGATTATCCCACCTACCTGATACTGCCCCTGCTCATCGCCGTCTTCATTGGGTTTGGCTTTACGGCCGCTTTTCCCATCGTCATTTTGGCCATTTTGCTGAGCTACGCCCATATGGTCCTCATCGGACAGTTTATTACCGTGTCGATTGGCGGCATTTTGCAAAGCCGCCGCTTTCGAGATGTGGCCATCATCTTCTTTTCGCTGCTGGGCAGCTCTTGCTACTTCCTCAACATCGGGTTTCAGCGGGGCGTGGAGCAATTTACCAGCTCCCTTTCTCTGCAAGAAGAAGAGACGCTTGCCGAGGCGTTTGCCAACGCCGAACCGCTGAGCATCTTGCAATGGCTCCCCACGGGCGCTCCGGCGCGGGCGGTAGAGCAGGCCCTGGCCGGTTCGTGGCTGACGGCGGTTTTGTGGCTGGTATATTCGGCCGTTTTGCTGGCGGGCCTCACCTGGGTCTGGTTCCATTTGATGAATCGGCTGGCCACTGGCGGTGGCTTTCTCATTGGTGGTCGCCCCCAGGCGCAAAAAGAGAAGAAGGTGGTGCAAAAATCGGCCCGCCGGTTGCCGCTGGATTGGCTGCCGGACGATTTAGACGCACTGGTGAGCAAGGAACTGCGCTCGGTCTGGCGCGTGCCGCAGCGGCGCGTGGGTCTGCTGCAAGGGGTGCTGATTCCCTTTTTCATGATGGGGCCGTTTTTGTTCTCGGCCGATTTCTCCAGCGGTATTTCTGGCTTCCCCAGCTGGTTTGGCTTGAGTATGCCGGTCTATGCGCTTTTCATGTTTTGGGCGAGTTCGCAAAACATGCTGGCCTGGGAAGGGCGCGGCCTGCCAGGGCTGCTGCTGACGCCTCAGCCGCGCTGGCGACTGTTTTTGGCCAAAGGACTGGTTTTCCTGTTCGTTTCTGGCGTGCCGTATCTGATTGTGGGTGGGGCGATTATCGCTTTGCTGCGGGATTGGCTGACGATTAGCAGCGTGGTAACGGGGTTGGGTATGGGCATTGCGTCGATGGGGGTAACGGCCGTTGGCTCCGTTCTTTTCCCCATTCCCATCAACCTGGAAGCCAAAAAAACACGCGGCACGTTTCAATCCGGCGGCAACTTTAGAACAGGCTGCGCCACCGTCACCCTGATTCCCATCAGCATTACCGTAGTTAGCCTACCGTCTGCGGCGCTGTTAGGGTTGGCGTTCTACTTCGATCTGGCCTGGCTGGGGATGATTGGGGCGCTGTTTAGCCTGGTTTACGGTCTCCTCTTGCTTTATGGTGGCTGCCGCCTGGCAGGCAATCTGCTGCAAGAGCGCGAGCCAGAGCTCATTGCCACGATGAAATTGCCAGAGGAATAGAAAATAGTGGCTGGTGATTAGTAGCTGGTAATCGAACTCGCAACTAACCACCCATTCCAAGGAGTTTCCTATGTCTTTTTTCCCTTCACTAGACGAATTTGAACCGACGCGCCAGACGCTGCATTGGTACAGCCAGGCAGTGGGCGTGGTGCCGCGTGTACACGGCATTGCCCATCCCAAATGGTGGCACATCAGCTTGAAGCTGCACCCGGATGGGCTGACCACCGACAATATTCCGCTGCCGGAAGGGGGTGTGCTGGCGCTGCGGCTGGATTTGAACCAACACCTGCTGGTGGTGACCAGCAGCAGCGGCGAGACGAATTCAGTGGGCTTGAAAGATGGCCTGACGGGTAGTGAGATGGGGGAATGGGTGATAACGGCCGTTTCCCACCACGGTCTAAAAGGAACATACCCCCGCGAAAAGTTTAGCAGCGACGAGCCGCGCCAATACGATCCGGAACAGGCGCAGCGCTTCTTTGGCGTCTTGGCCAACGTCGCCCGCACCTTTGAAGCCCATCGGGCCAGCCTGGCTGGCCCCGTTAGCCCGGTACAAATCTGGCCGCACGGCTTCGACATCGCCTTTGAATGGTTCGGGACCCGAATAGAACGCACCGAAGAGCATGGTGAAGTGCAGGAATTCCCCGCCCAGCTCAATTTGGGCTTTTATCCTGGGGGCGAGCCTTATTTTTACTCCAATCCGTGGCCGTTTGCGGCAGATGAACTGCTGGGTAAACCACTGCCCCACGGGGCCAGCTGGCATACGGAGGGCTGGCAGGGTGCCAAACTGCCTTACCGCCATCTGGTTGACCAGCCACACGCAGAGGTGATGCTGGCTCATTTTGCAAAAGCAGTTTACGAACTGGCCGCCCCTACGCTGACGGTTTGATCCAAAACAAATTGCAGATTTAGCGCATGGACAAAGCAATGTGAGCCGCTACAAGGTACCAGGTGGTGGGATCTTCTCTTGTACCATGCGCTGCGCAGCATACCAAAGGTAACGTTTCATCGACAAGAGCCCCTGCTTTCCACTATAATGCACCCACTTTTTTACATGAACTCATTCTGTGGAGACCTGAATGCTAAAAACAAAATCGGCGGCCAGCAAAACAACTGCTTTGTCAACGGCCGTTTCCACCCTTGCCCCCGACAAACTGCGCCAAACTTGCCAGCCAACCAGCTTTACCTTCACTAGCACTGCTGAACTTCAAGCCGAAACCCAAATTATTGGCCAGCCGCGCGGCACCCGTTCCATTGCCTTTGGCATCGGTATTGCCAGCCACGGCTACAATATTTATGCGCTGGGAGCCAGCGGCACGGGCCGCGCCACGGCCATTGAGCAATTTTTGCACCAACAAACCCGCAGCAACTCTGTGCCCAGCGACTGGATTTACGTGCACAATTTTTCCGTGCCGCACCAGCCCCGCGCCATTGAGCTGCCCGCCGGGCACGGAGCCCAATTCAAAAGCCGCATGTCTCGCCTGATCGCCGATTTGCGGCAAGATTTGCCCCAGGCGTTTGATACCGACTCCTACCGCGAGACAATCAACGCGGTGCAGGCTGAGTATGAGCAGCAGCGCAGCAGCTTGCTGCAAGCACTGCACCAGAAAGCGGCGGCTGAAGGGTTTGTCCTGATGCAAACGGCCTCGGGTTTTGCCATCGTGCCCATTCAGGATGGGCAGCAGATGACCCAGGAGCAGATTCAGCAGCTGCCCATCGAGAAGCGGCAGGCGATGGAACAGCAGGCGCAAAAGCTGTCGGTTGAGCTGGAAGAGGTGGCCCAACAAATTCATCAATTGGAGCTAACCGCACGGCAAACGATGAAGCAGATCGACCGGAATGTGGCCCAAACGGCCGTTCATCACCATTTCGATAACCTGAAAGCAGCCTACAGCGACGACGATGAGATGTGCCTCTATCTCAAAGAAGTGCAGGCAGATGTGCTCAACCAGATTGAAGATTTCACCTCACCCGTGGAGGGTCACGAGGAGATTGATCTCAAGCGGTATGAAGTCAATTTGCTCATTAACAACAGCGAGACAAAGGGGGCTCCCGTCATCGTGGAGGATAACCCCACCTACAGCAATTTGTTTGGGCGGCTGGAATATGAAATGCAAAACGGCTTGCTAACCACCCACTTCACCAACATCAAATGCGGCAGCCTGCATTGGGCCAACGGCGGCTACCTCATCCTGAATGCCCACGATTTGCTGCGCTACCCGGAAGCGTGGGAAGCGTTGAAACGAGCCATCAAGTCAGAAAAAATCTCGGTGCAGCCTCCTGGCATGATGAATACCGGCCAGGTGTTGGCCAAAACCCTCGATCCAGAGCCTATTCCGCTGTCGGTAAAGATCATCATGACGGGCAGCGTGGGGCTGTATTACTGGCTGTTTGAGCAGGATGAGGATTTTCAGAGTCTGTTTAAGGTGCGGGCCGATTTTGATTCGATAATGCCGCGTGACGGTGCGGCGGAGCTGGCCTACGCTAATTTTGTTGCCAGCCGCTGCCATCAGGAAGGGCTGCTTCATTTTGACCCAACGGCCGTTGCCAAAATTGTCGAATTTGGTTCCCGCCTGGCCGAAGACCAGCGCAAGTTGAGCACCCTGTTTGGGCTGGTGGCCGATTTGGTGCGGGAATCGAGCTACTGGGCCGGGATAAACGGCCGTTCCCAAACCACCGCCCAGGACGTGCAGCAAGCCCTCACTGAGCGTACCCAACGGGCCAACCGGCTGGAAGAAGATATGTTCGAACAGTTTCTGGACGGCACCATCTTCATCGCCACCGACGGCGGCGTGGTGGGACAGGTAAACGGCCTTTCCGTCATCGACACGGGCGACTACTCCTTTGGCCTGCCGGGGCGCATCACCGCCCGCACCTTCATGGGGGACGATGGCGTCATCCACATCGAGCGGGAAACCGAAATGTCTGGGCCCATCCATGAGAAGGGGGTGCTGACGCTCAACGGCTACCTGGGCGGCACCTATGCCCAGCACCAGCCGCTGTCGCTCACCGCCAGCCTGACGTTTGAGCAAAATTACGGCGGCATCGACGGGGACAGCGCCTCCTCAACGGAGCTGTACGCCCTGCTCTCCAGCCTCAGCGAGATTCCGATCAAGCAGTCGCTGGGGGTCACCGGGTCGGTGAACCAGCGGGGTGAAGTACAGCCCATCGGCGGGGTGAATGAGAAGATCGAGGGCTTTTTCCGGCTGTGTGAAGCGCGGGGGCTTACCGGCGAGCAAGGGGTGCTGATTCCGGCTAGCAATGTGGATAATTTGATGCTGCATGAACGGGTGGTAACGGCCGTTTCCGAAGGCAAGTTCCACATCTGGCCCATCAAATCGCTGGATGAAGGGATGGAACTGCTGCTGGGTCTACCGGCCGGTAAGCGGCAAAAAGATGGCAGCTACCCTGAAGGCACCGTACACCATGCCGTGCAGGCCCGCCTACTCCAGCTGGCCGAAGAGCTCAACAAATTCGGCGAAGACGACGATGATACGGACGCCTGACATTCCGATTTGCCATTGTCCATAAATTACTTTCCCCTCCAGCTCAATAAAATTGGAGTCTTTGGGATTTCGTGGGGTTGGCGGTTCGGAACCTCACTATCGTAGGCGATCTCTTTTCATTTTCACTAATTTTTTGTGTACAATGTGACTTATGGAATTACAAATGCTGTCATTACAAAAGCTCAACATCATTCTTGCTGAATTGCGCAGCCAGCTTGAAGAGCAGTATGGAACGCGTCTTGTTCACCTTTGTTTTGTATGGCTCGCAGGCGCGCGGCGATGCTTTGCCTGGGTCCGATGTGGATGTGTTGGTTGTTTTGGCTGGGCCAGTGGATCCGGCAACAGAAATCGAGCGGGTTTCGCCCATTACGGCCGCTCTCTCGCCTGAGCATGATATTGTAATTTCTTGTGTTTATGTTTCCGAAGAACGATACATTCAGGAAAACAGCCCACTTCTGCTAAACGTGCGCCGTGAAGGGATTGCGGTATGAAGCCAGAGCAGTTGATGCCACCCTTTCCAATCGCAAAGCATCCCAGCAAATTGAACGAGCAGAACAATTTCTACAGTTCGGCCAAGAATTTCTGGGTGAAACTTCCAGTGATCTATAGGCTTGCGAAAGATTGAACAGATTGAACCCCATCAATCTATGGCAAGATGTCGGCGATAGAGACGTTTAGGTTGGCGAAGTTGGCGAAGGTGAGGTCGTTGAAGAGGGTAGTCTTTGAACTGGGCCATCAGACCCGGGTGGTCAATTACGGGAGATGTTCTAAATCATTAAGGTCTTTATGACGGCCGCTTGCCAGTTTGTTCTGTTTAAGATGTTCCAGACTGATTAAGTTCACTTTTACACCATCTATTTCATCTACAACTCGTTCCGCAAAACAGGTTTCAAATTCAACCCCGGAAATTGAGGTTAACAGCTCCAGGCGCAGTGGAGGGACACCCATGCGGATGACCTGATTTTCTGCCATAAAAAGGTCTTCGTTTAATTCTGGGAGATCGAAACCAAAGGTTTTGAGGGTTGCAACAACTTGTGTCGCGTTAACTGGATTGATGGCAATCCAAATATCCATGTCTACCGTGGCCCGGGGGTAGCCATAGTAGCCAACAGCGTAGCCGCCGATCAATAAATATTCAACATCATGCTCGTTGAGTAATTGTAAGAACTCTTTGAAGTCGGCAGGTAGCTGGATCGTAGCCATAAACGATTTGTCGCATTAGTTCGAGCGCGGCAAGGCGCTCCTGGGGGGTCTTTTGTTGCCAATAGACATCGTCATCTGTTTCGTTTTCCAGAGTCGTAACAGAAAACGCTGTTTTATCTATCTTTGTAGAGAAAGTATTGGATTCCATAATTGGACTATAGCAGATGGTTCGTAGGCAATCAAGCGAGAATTTGCCGAAAGTTTATCTGCCCAAGGTTAAAGCAAAATGTCGGCAATGGAGACATCCAAATCGGCGAAGTTGGCGAAGGTGAGGTCGTTGAAGGGGAGGTTGTGGTGGGCTTTGAGTTGGGCCATCAGACCCAGGTAGTTGCCCAGGATGCGCTCTTGCCAGTTGAGGTTTAGGTGGGAAACGGCCGTCTTAATCCCAACCTCATCTCCCTCCAGCTCAATAAAATTGCCGTACGGCAGTTCATCCAGCACAATTTCCACGTCCTGCCAGGTGAATGTTTCGCGATACTTTTCATACACCTGCATCGGGACAAAGCCCAGCCGGGTAAAAATCTCGGCCAGCGTGTCAAAATCGCTTACCTGTAGTTCCAGCTCTTCCCGCACTTTGGCTTCGCTGTGGGGCAGATGTTGGGGGGAGCCTTTGTAGGTGAGGGTAACGGCCGTATCCTGCCTTAACCGCAATAATTTTAATTCATGATATAGGCGGGAATCGGCCGTATCAAAAGCTACATTCCGCTCAAAAACGCGAGGCTTCGCCAGCGCCGCCCCCGCTGCCAGCAGCCGCTCCCGAAACGCCGCCAGCTCCGGCATAAAAAACTTCACTTCAACTTCTAAATTTTTGTTGCCCATAGGGTTGCCCATGCATATCTCTTTTTGCCTTGGCCCGCTTCAACCAGGGGGCGCAAATGTGAGATAAACTGCTGTTTTTCAGCCTCGGTTAGCACCTGCGCCATTGCTTCTGCCCAAGACGGAATCTTGGGATTTCCTGCCCGATTGAGCAGTCCTTCCCAGGTTAAGATTTCTGGAGATTTGGTGAGCGCCAGCTTCAGTTCAAGATTGATTTCACTGAATCCGGCCTCTTCTGCCAGGGAAAATAGATCGCGTTCATTAAAATTGAGCATCGGGTCGGTTTTCGGGGGCTGTAAAGCCAGATAGAGCGCTTTGATTTTGTCAGTAATCTCCATAACAGGTGTGACGTCGTAACCGCTGAAAATGTGGCGAGGTGACGGGTAGGCAAAGCTGTTGATCGGTTCGAAGAGGGAGATACGGCCGTTCCCCCTCAGCACCCGATAAAATTCACGAAACGCCTTTGCCTTGTCCGCCACATAAATCAACACCGACCGCGTTGTCACTACATCTACCGAGCCATCAGGAATTACGGCCAAATCTTCAGCCGATGCCTGCACAAACTCACAGCGCTCCGTCACATCCATTTTTTCTGCCAAATGAGCCGAATGGTCAAGCAGCTCCTGCGAAATATCAGAGAAGAGGACCCGCCCTGTCTCTAGTCGCTCCAGAGCGCCAAAAGCCACGAGCCCATCGCCACAGCCGACATCCAGCAGCGTTTCTCCTTCTTGCAGCCTGGCAGTATCCAGAATTTTGTCACGAATCGGATAAAGAAACTCTTGCAGCGTCCGATCCAATAATGCCTGGTCCCCGCCAAAGCGCCTTTCCAGCAGCCACGCCTTCCAAATATCCTGTTTAGCCTGCGCCATACTGTTCACTTATCACTTTTTGCACAAGAGACACCATGCGCCGCAGCGCACCAACAAATAAATGAAAATGGGACGCAGATTTTTCTTTTTTATCTGCGTCATCTGCGTTAATCTGCGTCCTATTTTCACAGGAGAGGGCGAGGCGATTGGTGATGAAGGCTGCTTGCTGTGCCACGGCGTTTCCCAATCGCCTCGCCCCTACTGAATACCGATTACCGCCCTGGGGCTAAAACCGATTACCGCTTACTGCCCTTCCGCATCCACAATTACCACCAGCACCTGGTCTTTCTCCACGCTGGCCCCTGGTGTCACGTTCACCCGGGTTATCACGCCATCTTTCGGGGCGCGCAGCTCATTCTCCATCTTCATCGACTCCAGAATGATGACCTTGTCTCCCTTGGCCACGCGCTGCCCTTCAGACACCGGCACGGCCACAATCAGGCCCGGCATGGGCGATTTGAGCTGCACCTCGCCAGCCACATCGCTGACTACGCCTCGCGCCTTGGCCAGCCGGTAGGCTCGCTCATCCTGCACCTTGACGGTGTACACTTCCCCCTTGGTCAGTACGTCCCAGACGTCGTCGCGGGCTTCTACCACCGCTTCCAGCGACCGGTTGTTCAGCAGCAGCGACAGCGTATCCGCTTCCGGCAAATGCTCAAAATCGATCTCGTAGCGCTCGCCATTGACCACAATCTGGTTGTTGTGCTCAATTTCAATGATAAATTCTTCATCGTTTACCGTGGTTATGTATTTCATGGGCTTTTTGAATTACCCAATTACTTAATTACCTAATTACAAAATGTAATTGAGTAATTGAGTAATTAAGTAACTTTTACTTTCGTAACCGTTCCCAACGGCTGTACCATTTCCAGTTGCTCACGTCTCGTTCGCCGGGGGCTACAATCTGGCTGGCGTGCTGCCCCTGCTGGTGGGCCATGAGCGTGGCCAAAATGGCGGCTTCCATCACCAGCGGCGCTTCGCGGTCGCTCATTTTGAACCGCTCTTCAACAAAATGGGTATCAAACTGGCCGGTTAAAAAGCGGTGGCTGTCCATCATATGCTGGTGGAAGGGGATGTTGGTCTTCACCCCCATGATGCGGTACTCCTCCAGGGCGCGGCGCATCCGCAAGATTGCCTCGCCCCGCGTCTCGCCGTAGCAGATCAGCTTGCTGATCATGGAGTCGTAGTAGGGGGTGATTTCGTAGCCGGGGAAGACGCCTGTGTCCACCCGTACGCCGGGGCCTGTCGGGATGCGGCTGACGGTGATGGTGCCGGTGGAGGGCAGGTAATTGTTGTACGGATCTTCGGCGTTGATGCGGCATTCGATGGCCCAGCCCTTCATCTTGATATCTTCCTGCTTAAAGCGCAGCCGCCGCCCGCGGGCAATGCGCAGCTGTTCCTGCACAATGTCCACGCCCGTCACCAGCTCGGTAATGGGATGTTCAACCTGAACACGGGTGTTCATCTCTAGAAAGTAGAAATTTTTCTCCCGATCCAGCAAAAACTCAATGGTTCCGGCGCTGACGTAATTCACCGCTTTGGCGGCGGCCACGGCGACGGCCCCCATTCTTTGGCGCAGCTCTTCGTCTACCACAAAGCTGGGGCTTTCTTCGATCACTTTTTGGTGGCGGCGCTGCAGGGAGCATTCCCGCTCACCCAGGTGGATAACGTTGCCGTGCATGTCGGCCAGGAGCTGGATTTCGATGTGACGGCCGTTTTCAATCAGTCTTTCCAAATAGACCGTGTCGTTGCCAAAAGCGGCCGCCGCTTCCCGCCGGGCAGACGCCAGCGCATCTGGCAAATCGATAGATTTGTAAACCGGGCGCATCCCCTTGCCGCCACCGCCCGCCGTCGCTTTCACCAGCAGGGGAAAGCCCACCGCTTTGGCCGCTTCGATGAGCTCCTCATCGGTACCGGCCGAGGCACCTGGCACCACAGGCACTCCGGCGGCAACGGCCGTTTCCCGTGCCGTCTGTTTGTCCCCCATCACCCGAATCGCTTCCGGCGGTGGACCCACAAACACCAGCCCGTTATCCACGCACATCTGGGCAAAGGCCTCCCGCTCCGACAGAAAGCCGTAGCCTGGATGAATGGCCTCTGCGCCAGATAGTTTGGCAATCTCGATGATTTTATCCATGCGCAAATAGCTGTCGCGGGCGGGGGACGGGCCTAAATAGTACGCTTCATTCGCATACCGTACGTGCAGTGCATTCCGGTCTGCATCCGAATAAACCGCCACCGTGCTGATGCCCAGCTCGTGGCAAGCCCGCAAAATGCGCATCGCAATCTCGCCCCGGTTGGCGATGAGTAATTTGTTGAATCGTTTGGGTAGTAAACTGTCTGTAGCCATTTTTTCAGTATTCAGTGGCCAGTGGTCAGTAATCAGTGATTAGTAACCAGTTTCCACAAAAAGCGATTGAAAACTGATTACTGCTTACTGCTTACTGAACACTGATTACTGCCTAAAGGGGAATATTCCCATGCTTCTTCGGTGGATTGTGATCCCGCTTGTTTTGCAGCATGTTCAGGGCATTGATGAGCCGGGGGCGCGTTTCGCTTGGCTCGATGACGTCATCCACATAGCCGCGCCGGGCGGCTTCGTATGGATTGGCAAACTGTTCACGGTAATCGTCTACTAGCTCTGTTTTGCGGGCAATGGGATCTTCCGCGCTGTTTAGCTCGCGGCGGAAGATGATGTTGACCGCCCCGTCTGGCCCCATCACGGCAATTTCGGCCGTGGGCCAGGCCAGATTCAGGTCCGAGCGAATATGCTTGCTGTTCATGACGCAATATGCCCCGCCGTACGCTTTGCGGGTAACGACGGTGATCTTCGGCACGGTCGCTTCGCAGAAGGCGTAGAGCAGCTTGGCCCCGTGGCGAATAATCCCGCCGTGCTCCTGATTAACGCCGGGCAAGAAGCCAGGCACATCCTCAAAGACGATCAGCGGAATATTGAAGCTGTCGCAGAAGCGGACAAAGCGGCCCGCCTTCTCGCTGGCGGCGATGTCCAGCACGCCTGCCAGCACCATTGGCTGGTTGGCCACAATGCCCACAGAAAAGCCGCCCAGCCGGGCAAAGCCCACCACAATATTTTGGGCGTAATGCTCCTGAATCTCATAAAAAATGCCATCGTCCATGATGAGGTGGATGACCTCTTTGATGTCGTACGGCTTGTTGGGGCTGTCGGGGACGAGGCTGTTGAGGGCGGTTTCGGTGCGCAGGCTGTCGTCTTTGGTGGGCACGAAGGGCGGGTCTTCCATATTGTTGGAGGGCAGGTAGCTCATCAGCTCGCGGATGAGGTAGAGCGCATCTGCTTCGGATTCGGCCGCCATGTGGGCCACGCCGCTTTTGGTGTTGTGGGTCATGGCTCCGCCCAACTCTTCAAAGGAGACCTCTTCCCCGGTGACTGTCTTCACCACGTCTGGCCCGGTGATGAACATGTAGCTGCTCTCTTTGACCATGTAGATAAAGTCGGTGAGGGCGGGGGAGTAGACTGCGCCACCAGCGCAGGGGCCCATGATGGCGCTGATTTGGGGAATGACGCCAGAGGCGAGGGTGTTGCGCAGGAAGATGTCGGCGTAGCCACCGAGGCTGACGACCCCTTCCTGAATGCGGGCTCCGCCGGAATCGTTGAGGCCGATGACGGGAGCGCCGTTGCGCATAGCCATGTCCATGATTTTGCACACTTTTTCGGCGTGCACCTGGCTGAGGCTGCCACCAAAGACGGTGAAATCCTGGCTGAAGACGTAAACGAGACGGCCATCTACCGTCCCCCAACCCGTCACGACGCTGTCGCCCAGGAATTTTTGCTGGTCCATGCCAAAGTTGCGTTCACGGTGGGTGACAAAGGCGTCAATTTCGCGGAAGGAGCCTTTGTCCAGCAGAAGATCGATTCGCTCGCGAGCGGTCATCTTCCCTTTTTCCTTGTGGTGAGCGATCCGTTCTGGTCCGCCCCCCTGCTGGGATTCTTCTCTAAGCTGCTGAAGTTTCTCTAGTTTATCGCTCATAATGAAAGTAGGTTGGGGCGGCACGCCGCAGCGCCCACCGGGTAAATAGAATAGTGCCGATAAGAAAGAGGCTGACGAGCAGCCACAAGGACCAGTTGCGTGGCGGTTGGGCAAAGATCAGCCAAACGGCCGTTTCATACACAGTATACCAGGCGATGGTGATGGGAATGGCGCTGATGGTAAACGGCCGTTTCCGCCAAAGCTGCCACGCCAGGAAAAAAAACAAAACTGCAAACAACGCCGCTGCTGCCAGGCGCAGGCGCGGGTCTGGTTGAATGTTTAAAATGTCATGTAAATTGAGCTGCTGGCCAATGGCAATGGCTCGCCCAAGGTTCCACGTTCCTAAAAAAATAACACTCCAGAAGGTAATAGTTACGCTGCGGGGACGGTTTGGAGCAGAAAGGACACTCATCACAAAAATTATAGAGGATTGGGTGAGAGTTGTCAGATATTTGCCCCTGAACTGGTGAACGGCGCATAATTATAGGGGTAAATGCTAGCGGCTAGCGGCTGGTTGCCTTCCACTAGCAACCAACCGCCAGCCACCAAAAGGATTCACGATGTACGAACCACAACGAAACCTGGATGATGATTGGGAAGAGCTAGAGCCGGAATCGTCCCGAACCGGTTCGCCTATGATGCTGTATGCTGGAATTGGCATTGCGGCGCTGTTTGGCCTGGTGGTGTGCGGCGCAGCAGCCTACTTTGTTTGGGCGCAGTTCCGCGACCGCACCGCTGCGGAAGAAACGGCCGTCATTGCCGTGCCCACTTCACTTGTGGATATGGATGTGCCACCTACCGCCACGCTGGATATTGCCCCCACCAGCACGCTGCCCACCACCGCCACCGGCGTGCCTCTGGGCAGCGGCGCAGTTGAAGCGGGCCGGATGACAGCGCCGCCCACTATCGATGGTAATCTGGGTGAATGGAGCGGGGCGGGCACCGTGGTCTCGGCGTATCGTGTTTACAGCGTGGCGGGTTGGGATGGTTCGGATGATTTAACGGCCGTTTGGCAGCTTGCCTGGGACAACAGCAATCTCTACGTGGCTGTAACGGTCACAGATGACATTCACGTACAGATGGCCAGTGGCAACCTAATTTTTCGCGGCGACAGCGTGGATATGCAGTTTGATACGGCGCGTGTGCCCAACGTGAGCGACCGTCTCAGCCCCGATAATTTTCAAATCACCCTGTCTCCGGGCGATTTTGCGGGCAATCCGCCCGCCGCTTTTCGCTATCAAGGCACGGCCAGCGGCGCGATCCTGGACGCGCCGGGTGGGCACAACGTGACGGTTGCTGCCCAGAAAACCAGCACCGGCTACACGCTGGAAGCGGCCATCCCCTGGACTGATTTAAACCTGACGCCTGCCGCTGGCTTAACCCTTGGCCTGGCTCTGAACGCCAACGACAACGACACGCCGGGAACGGCCGTTCAGGAAGTCATGATGTCCCACATGCCCAACCGTACCCTGACCAACCCGACAACGTGGGGAACGTTGACGCTGACCCAATGACAAACTGGATGGCTCATGAAGATGAAGAAACATAAACTGCTGCTTTACGACCAACTAAGCCGCCGGATGCGGGGCAAACTGCTCTGGCTGGGCCTTACGCTGCTGGTTTTGGCGGTGGTGGATTTGCTACGGCCGTTTCTCGGCGATTATTGGTATCTGGTCTGGCTGGTGCTGGGGGCGGTGGTTGTTTTATGGGTTTACTACAGCATTTTGCTGCGCTGGGCGGGGGTGGTGGTGACCCCCAGCTATCTGCTGCTGCAGGGCCCACTGCGCGGGGTGAAGATCAGCTACGGCCGACTCGGTACCGTCACCTCCACCCAAATGAGCCAGCATTACAATTTCGATGAGCTTAAAAGCCGCGAGCGCAGCCTGGTCCAGCCCTTTTTTGGCGCGGCGTGCAGCTTTGTGGGCCTGACCAGCTGGCCCAAAACGCTCAACCAGCGCACGCTCTGGTTCCCCCGCCTGCTGTTTGGCGTGCGCCGCGAAGGGCTGCTGCTGGCCAGCCCCAACTGGATGCAGCTGAACCGGGACATCGAAGAAGCCCGCCGCAAGTGGCACGATGCCCGCCAGCAGAAAGGCAAAAAAGACGGCCGTTCCCTGGCCGCCCAAATCCTGGACCTCTAGTGAAGCGTGAAACGTGAAACGTGATGTTTCTCACGTTTCACGTTTCACGATCTATACCCCAATCGTAGCCCAAACATATATCTCCCATGCAACGCGTTTTCACTCCGCTTGTTAGAATGAAGGCTGGGACATTTTTTGTTTGATACAGCCGTTTCCCCACGGCATTGGAGCGTTTACCATGAAAACAATTCGCTGGTTTGCCACCTGTTTGTTGATCTTATTTGCCCTCGCCGCCTGCACACCACCTGCTGAACCGGTTTCTGTGACCCGGCCTGTGACCTTGACGGCAACGGCCGTTCCGCCCACCAACACACCATCCACCACAGCAACAACTGATCCCAGACCCACCATTGCCCCCACCAACACCCCAGACCCCATCGCTGCTCAGGCCCGCTTTTTGGAAACGCTGCAACTTGAGCTGAACGGCCGTCAATTTGACGTCGTAGAAGACAAAATGACGCCCTCTTTCCTGGTGGGGATTTATCCGGTCGCCACAGCATTCGCCAGTTCACGCGATGCAGTCATTCATGTGCAAACGCGATTGCTGCCGCAATTGCTAACCCCCAATGTTATGTTTCACCAGCTCGATACGGCCGAAATCCCGCCCCATCTCACCGCTGCTGAACTGTTCGGCGAAAATGCCGGGCAGATTACCGTGGTGGGCAGCTCTGGTTGGGGCATGGCCAGCAGTGGACAGGCGCTGGTCTATCTGCTGGCCGAGGGCGACAGCTATTCTTGGGCTGGTCTCGTTGTCGGCTACGGCAGCCTTGCAGCCGATCTTGAACGGGAAACCATCGCTGCGCCGCCGGGACTGACCTACCTGATTGAAAACGGCCGTTATGAATATTGGCAAAGCGACGCTAACGGCGAACCGCAGCTGCTCATCGCCCACGACGGCCGCCTCAGCCTGAACCCCACCGCCACCCTGGCCCTGGCGGCAGAAACGGGAGATGAATTTGTGACCCTGTTTGATCTGGTCAACGGCAGCAGCAAGGTAATTGAGGTGGACGGCCGTCTCATGGGTGATTCATTGCGGCTACACTGGCTGGATGAGGAAACGGCACTCCTCCTGGTAACGGATGAACCGAGCATTCTTCAGGGAACCTATGGCTTTCCTGCCCTGCTGAATGTAGCCACCGGCGAGCTAAATCGGATCGATCTGGAACTTTCAATCTATGCCCAGCCTACAATTTCGGCGAATGGGACGATTGCGTTTGAGGTAAATGAAGCGGGTGAACTGCTGCTTTGGCGAGATGGGAGGGTAACGGCCGTTCCCGTATCTGGCCTGCAAGATGACAATAACTATTTGTACGGGCCCTCTTTATCACCAGACGATTCACAGGTGGTGGGGCGAACCGGTGATCCTTCCGAACCCTATCGCTCTGCCTATGGCTTGGCCAGCCTGGAGCAATCTCTTTTTAGGATTTTGTACACCTATGATCCGGTGGGGACGGATGCCGTTGTTCCACTAGGTATTCGTTGGTCACCTGACGGGCAATGGGTGGCGCTAACGCCACCTTCGTGGGATGTGGTGGAAGGTGGTGCCTGGCTGGTTAAGGTAGACGGCACTGAAAAAATCTTTCTTGGCCCTGGCTCCGATTCAGCCGTTTGGTTGAATGCAGAGCAGGTGGTTTTTTCGGCCGTTTGGAATGGACAATCTGGTTTGCAGCTTTACGATCTGGCCATGAATGAACGCTTCTGGCTCGATACGCCGCAATTTACCGCCACGCTGCACAATGGCTTCTGGCTGGATGTGGAAAAAATCATTGCCCCGGTGCAGTTTGTCGCGGGACTGGAGTAAAATCTGATGAAACGATGTTTGCTTATGTTAAGTTTAGTTTGCTTGATAAGCCTGGTCGCCTGCACCCCGCCGCGCCGCACGGCATCAGTCATCAGGCCGGTGGCAACGGCAATTGTCCCAACCGTTACACCAGACAGCCACCTTGTCGAAGTTACAAGAGTGGTCGGCACGGCCGTTCCCGACACCAACGACCTGCTCACTACTATCCAGGCCGGGCAGTGGTCAGATGCCTTCGAAGGGCTGGCCGTCCTGCCACTGCATGTGCCCGATGGGGAACAGCCTGCCCTGAGCGCGCCGAAGGGGCCGTTGTGGGCCGTCTACAGCCAGGGCTTCCGCAACTTTGATCTCGACCCCGTCCCCGGACACTTTGTGGCCATCTACACCTGGCAAAACAACAACTGGCAGGAACTGGCGCGCCAGGATCTCCATGAACAGCAAGAAAACAATTTCGGGCCTGACTACCTCAACGAGCACAGCGTGAACCAGGTAGATATAGATCCGGCCCACATTTGGCTGGCCATCGACGGTGGCATTGGTGCCCACGGCGGCACCTTCCAGCTGCTGCGCTTCGACGGTGCTGCCCTGCATCTGGAAGTGATGGGCAGCGCCGCCAGTCCTGGCGTCGGCTACCTGGAAGACTTAAACGGCGACGGCACGGCCGAACTCATCCTGCGCCTGCACGATTTTTACGTCTTTTGCTATGCCTGCGGCGTGCGCTACCTTAACTTTAGCGTACACAGTTGGGAGAGCGCATCTGGCGGGCAAATGGTTGAACGCACCCTCCAACCGCTGCCGCAAACGGTGCAGGACCATCCCGCTTACCAGCCCAACAACCGCGCCGTCGAGCTGGCCAACGCCGACCTCTGGCCCGCTGCCCTGGCCCAGATTGAAGAAGCAGAACAGTTGGCCGTGGAAACGGCCGTACCCACCCACGCCGCCATCCTGGAATGGAACGCCGCCCTCATTCGACTCTACAACCAGGCGTACCAGGCCGAGCTAAACCATGCGCCCTATCCCCTGCTGACCCACATCTTTTACGGCGATTACGCCGCCGCGCTAGAGATCATGCGCGGTCACAGCAGTGAGCAGCTCTTCAGCCCCACGCCGCCCGTCACACAAGGCACCGTGGCCGAAGGCAATGAGCAGTGGCTGGCCAGCTACATCTTGCAGCAAACCAACGCCGCCATCGCCGCACAGCCAGAGCTGGCCACCGCCTACTACTTCCGCGCCTGGGCCACCTACCTCAACAACCCCGCCGACCCGCAAATTGCGCAGGATTTACAGCAGGCTGCGGCGCTGGCTCCCGATGAACCGTTGTTTAGCCAGGTCGCCTTACCCGCCGCCAATCGTATCCAGTTTGGATCGGGCGAAACGGCCGCAACCCTCACCGGTCAGCTCCAGCCGCAGGGGATGGATGTCTACACCCTGGCGGCGCAGGCCGGGCAGCAGATGTCTGTCATGCTCACCGTGCCCAACGACGAGGCGCGCATCACCGTCCTGGATGGCCACGGTAACTATCTCGACGGCCAGATGAGCACCACGTTCTGGCAGGGCACTCTGCCGCAGACGGGTGATTATGTGATTCGGGTGTTTGCCGGGGAAACGGCCGTTGCCTACACGTTCACCGTTACGATTGAGTAACTGCCGCCCAAACCTTCCGCAGGTTTGGTCAAAAGCCATCGTCCTTCCAGAAACCTGCAGGAGGTTCTTGGGTAAAGGACAACATCATGAAATACCAGAAAACTGTTTTATTGTGGCTGAGCATCTTTTGGCTGCTGGCTGCCTGTGCTTCTGATGAGGAGCAGGCTATTCCTACGGCCACGGCCGTTGCCGCCACACCAACGCCAACAACGACGCCTGTAAGGCAAACGGCCGTACCCACCCCTTCCCCCACACCAACCCCCATCCCCACATCCGCAGTTGTGGCAGGCTGGCTGGCCTACCACAGCGACTATTACAACTACAGCATCAGCTACCCGCCCGAGGCTATAATTTACACTGAGGGCGTCGGGGGATTTCCCACAGAAGAGCTGCCGGAAAACATGACAAGTACGGCTTATCTGAATCAATTAAGAGAAACCTACCCAGACGACATTTGCGTTTCAATCAGCCTGAATGTAGGCAGCGTGCATATTCTGGCCCCGCCGGAAGCGGGTGGGAAGTATGCCGATATTTGCCCTGGTCTGGGGATTGGTGATTATGACCTTGTAGAAACCAGTGAGATAGTATTGGTTAACGGCCAACCCTTCACAGCCACTGGCTTTGTAGTGCATGAACGGGATGCAGCAGGTACCTTCCGCAGCGAATTTTTCATTTTCAGTTTGGAAGATGGAACACGGATTACAGTTGCTGTAGGTCCAGAGAACAGCCCGCAGTACGAATCCGACTACGATGCAGCATATGCGGATTATCTGGCGGAGAAAGAACTGCTTCTGCAAATCGTCGATTCTTACCGTTCAACAGCGCTGACCGAGAAAACTCCCAGCCGACTTGCACAACCTGTCGCCGCTGCTGCCAAAATCACGGTGGGAGACTGGTCGCCAGACGGCCGTTACTTCACTTACTGGACCCACACACCAGAAGACGCCGACGTTTTCATGCCCGGTGACTTCTACATTTACGATACGCAACAGGAACAAAGCTGTCCTTTTGGCAATTACCGTACCGGAACCACCAGCTGGAAGCGGCGGCATTTATGGCCGCCAAATGGCGAGATTCTTGTCTTTGGCGATGAAGGCGGCAGCTATCTCTGCTGGACGTTGTTACAGCCACGATCTCACAAATTGCTGAATGGGAGTCACCTCTGGGATTAGGTGGCCTCGGAGCCCCTGAATGGCTGAGTAACACGCAGTTTGTTATCGTCACCAGCAAAGATTTGGGTCCTTTGCTTGTTGACCTGGACGGCACCGTACAAAATGTGAGGCTAACCTTTTTTGATAGGGCGACAACACCGGAAAGCGTCGCATTTGCACTGCGGGATGATGAAGACGGCCACTTTCATCTGCGTCTGGAAACGGCCAAAGAAAATGCTCCCCTGCGCCTTTACCATTCAGAAACGCACGCGCATGAAGCGATTACGCTGCTAGGCACCCACTCATCCTATGTGAATTCCCCGGCAAACGATCACTGGCTCATACTCTACGCCTACACAAAGGATAATGGACGAGCGGTATGGGTTCGGCCAGTTGAGGCAGTCAACAGCCCACCCCACCGCGTCGCCGCCAGTAATGAAGCCATCTATTTACGAGCTGCTCCAATTGGTGATCAGCTCGCCGTTGGGTATAGCAACAAAATCGAACTTCTGACGCTGCCAGAGGCCACAGTGCTTGCCAGCTATGCCGTTGCTGACCAAACCATTTATCCGCTGGGCTTCTCGCCAGACGGCCGTTTCCTGGTCATGGAAGCCATCAATCCCGATGGTGGCGAGACTTTGTTTATCCAGCCGGTCGATGGGCCGTAACGGAGAGGCGAGCTATAAGGCCAGAAGTAACCATACACTTGTCTAAAACTTGCGGGAACAAAATCGACATCTCCCTCGTTATACAGCATGAAGGCCGGGATGCTCCCAGCCTTTTAACTGAAAAAAGGAGATTTGTATACCATGAAACAAAAAACAATACTTTTACTACTGCTCATCCTGGCTCTGGCAGCCTGCTCGCCCGCTGGTGGCGAACCGGCCATTTCAGACGACCCCGCCACGGCAACGCCAGATTTAGACGCGCCCGTCAGCTCCGACGACCCCACAGCCACACCTGATCCGGTAGAAACCATCGATCCGAAAAACATCATCACTGGCGAGGCCACTGTTGAATCCATCGGGATTATGATTCTGGAATCATTTCCCGTACAGGTTCACGTCAACGTGTCTGGTTATCTGGGTGATGGCTGCACCACGCTGGGCGACATCGAAACGACGCAGGAAGGTGACACCTTCTTCGTCAAAATCACCACGCAGCGCCCGGCCGATATGATGTGCACCCAACAGCTGGTTGGCTTTGAGGAAAACATCGCGCTGGATGTAGAGGGACTGCCCGCAGGCACCTACACCGTGGATGTGAACGGCGTCACCGGCACCTTTACCCTGGACATGGACAACACGTTGCAATTGCCTGGTACAGAATCAGGCTCACTCTCTGATCTGGGCCTGCCGGATGAGGAGCTGACCGAACTGCTGCGCCTGACGCTGGAACGCGCCCTGGTTGACCAGGAAATTCCGGACTATGCGCTGCTGGCCGATCAGGCTGAAATCGTCCTCTCCACGGAAAACATCGACCCGGTCCTGCTGCCCGACCTGGACGGCGTGGATCTGGTAACGATGTCGCCCGAAGAGATTCAGGCCAAAGCAGATGCCGACGGCGACTTTCCGTATTTGCGGTTTCAGGGATTTACGGCCGTTTCCCCCAACGAACTCACTATCTCCCTGGGCAGCACCTGGGCCATTGGCGCTGATTCCGACATGCTCTACCTGAGCGGCGGCGGCTTTACCATCAACTACACCCGCACCACCGACGGCTGGAATGGTGAAGTCACCGAGGCCTGGATTTCATAACAACCGTCATCGTTTTTTGACGCAAAGAACGCAAAGAATGAAAAGGGGCAAAGGTTTGGATTCATCCAGCCTTTGCCCTTTTTTCCCTTTGCGCCTTTGCGTCAATTTTCCCCCCCAATTTACCGGTCACCGATAACCGATAACCGCTCACCTTCCCCACTGATTGACATCTTCCAAAAAGCTGTGCTATTCTGCGCCCTACCTAGTACCGGGCAGAGCAGCACAGATTATCTCTCGCAATCCTCTGAGTTCTCTGTGCCCTCTGTGGCCTATTTCCAAACCTCAAAAAAAAGGAACTCGCTATGCAACCGATTGATTGTCTGAAAATCCTGCAAGAAGGGCTGCCCAGCAGCAGCGCCGAGCCGCGTCACATCATCGTCATTGGGGCGGGTATGGCAGGCCTGACGGCTGCTTTGCTGCTGCAAGAGGCAGGTCATACCGTCACCATTTTGGAAGCGCAAAACCGGCTGGGCGGGCGCGTCTTCACCTATCATGGCTTTCCAGGCAAGATGTATGGCGAATTTGGCGCGATGCGCTTCCCCAAGCAGCACAAATTGGCCCAACACCTCATCCACGACCGGTTTAAGCTGGCCACACGGCCGTTTCCCATGTACGACGAAGATACCTTTATCTACGTTAACGGCACTTCGCTGCGCCGCAGCGAGTTCCACCCCGACAAGGTTGATTTCAACCTGCCCGCCCACGAAAAAGGAAAGCTGCCCGAAGAACTGCTCAAACAGGTGATGCAGCCCCTCATCAACAAAATCAATGAACCCAACGGCTGGCACAAGCTGATCGACCAGTACGACAGCTACTCACTCATCGACCACCTGCGCGAAGGCAATCTCAGCGACGCCGCCCTGTCGATGATTGGCCCGCTGCTCAACCTGGAAGGCCGCTTCCACTTCTCGCTGGTTGAATGGTTTTCCCACTATTACGAAAACGTCTTTGGCGATCTGGTCTTCATCGACGATGGGGCCGATGCGCTGCCCAACGCCTTTGTGCCCCATTTGCAGGCCAGCATCCGCCTGGGTGCCTTTGTGCAAGGGATCGACCAGTCCGACAGCGGCGTGACGGTCCATTTCAAAGACGCTGTCGGCTACAGCCAGAGCGTCAGCGGCGATGAATGCATTGTGACGGTGCCCTTCAACCTGCTGCGCCACATGGAAATTCAGGGGCTGGACGTGAATAAATGGTACACCATTCGCAACGTCTATTACGGCCGTGCCCACAAAATCTTCATGCAGTTCAGCGAACGCTGGTGGGAAACTCGCTACGACATCACCCACGGCGTCACCGTCACCGATCTGGCCATTCGCAACGTGGTGTACACGCCCGCCGGGCAGGACCCAGCCTACAGCAAAGGGGTCATCATCGCTTCCTATGCCTGGGAGCAGGACAGCATGGCGTACAGCATGTTAACGGAGCAGGAGCGCATTCACCAGGCGCTGGAAGATTTGTGCAAAATCCATCCAGAGGCGCGGCAAACGTTTGAATTTGGCATCTCGCACGACTGGTCGCTGGACCAATATGCCGGGGGCATTGGCCCGCTGTTCCGCCCGCATGAGATGAGCGGCCGTTTCTACGATAACATCGTCCGCCCCGTCAACCGCATCTGGTTTGCCAACGACGCCTGCGACCGCCGTCACCGCCGCTGGATCGAAGCGGCGCTGGTGGCCGCCGTCAAAAATGCCTTCGCCCTGCACACCGGGCTGCGCAACGTGGTGCCGTTGGACATCCACGAGTAGATTTCACCGCGGAGAGCGCGGAGGACGCGGAGATGAAATAAAAAACTCTGCGCTCTCTGCGTGCTTTGCGGTAAATTCCCTGTAACCATTTCCAGGTGACTGCATCTAAAGTAAAAGTGTGGCTGGGAAACGGCCGTTTCCCCCACAAATTAAAAAGCCACAGAGGAAAAACAGTGCAAGAGGGTAACCCTCTTAAACCTCTGTGCCCTCTGTGGCCAAACTTAAACTTTTTACGGAGATACCTTCACATGGAAATGATAATCGACTTCCCCGGCGGGGCGCGGGTAGACGCCCACTTTGGCCCTTTCACCGTCCCCACCGATCAACCATCCGCCAACGGCATGGCCTCTGCGCCAACCCCTTTTGCTACCTTTTTGGCCTCTGTGGGCACCTGCGCTGGCATTTACGTGCTGGGCTTCTGCCAGCAGCGCGGCATCTCTGCCGAAGGCATCCGCCTGGTGCAAAATCTAGAGGTCAACCGGATGACCGGCATGGTGAGCAAAATCAAGCTGGATATTCAGCTGCCGCCCAACTTCCCGGAAAAGTACAAAACGGCCGTGATCCGCGCCGCCGATCAATGTGCCGTCAAGAAGCATTTTGAAAATCCCCCCCAATTTGAAATTCAGACCAGCATCACCCCTGAACCAGTTTCCGCCTAATTTTTCAAAGAATGGGACACAGATTTTCACAGATGAACACAGATAAATAAAAAATCTGTGCTAATCTGTGAAAATCTGTGTCCTATTTCAAAAGAGCAAACCACTCTTCAACTTTGACCGCCTTTGGGGAAAAAGCCAAAATTAAAGGCAACCTGTGCCCTTACTTGGGTTAGGTTGCCTTTTTTGCTGCCTCAGGATAGAGTGTTGAGTATGACACAGATTGATCCTGAAACGGCCGTAAACATAGACGAAACCGAACTCATTGCCAGAATCCAGGCGGGCGATAAATCCGCCTGCGACGAATGCATCACCCTGCATAGTCCCGCCATCAACCGGCTGCTGCTGCGCCTGCTGGGCAACCAGCAAGACGCCGAAGACGTGCTGCAAGAAACCTTCCTCAACGCCTTCCGAGCCATCGACAGCTTTGAAGGGCGCTCCAGCCTCAGCACCTGGCTCTACCGCATCGCCTACAACGCTGCCATGATGCGCCTGCGCCGCCCCAATGCCCCCACCGTTTCCGTGGAAGAGACGCTGAACGAGATGCCTGGCTATGTGCCGCGCCAGCTGTTCGACTGGTGCTGCCTGCCCGAAGAAACCTTCGACAGTGAAGCAGTGCAAACCGAACTGCGCCAGGCGATTGCCGCCATGCCGGAATCGCTGCAAACAGTGTTTTTGCTGCGGGAATTGGAAGGGATGAGTACGGAGGAAACGGCCAATACGCTCGACATCTCCCCCAGCGCCACCAAAGTTCGGCTGCACCGCGCCCGCCAATGGCTGCGCGACACCCTCGGCCCAATTTTGGACCCGGACAACGGCCAGCCTTCACCCACCTAAACGGTCAAATGTTCTGGTTCTGTGTGTAACGACCACTCATCAGCAAACGCCCAGGGGCTAACGGCCGTCAGCTGAATCCGCATTTCACGCGCGCCATAGACCAACTTATTTTGTGTCACCTGCCCGGTTTGGTGCAGCAGGCGGAACATCGGCTTGTTGGTGGGCAGCACAAACGCCTCAAAAAAACAGATGCCCTGGGCAATGGCCTGCTCCGTGAGCTGATTCAGCAGATGTTTGCCCACTCCCTGTCCCTGATACCTGTCTTCGACCATAAGCGCTGGTTCGGCCGTATCCGGCGCAGAGAGAATGTAATAAGCCAGCCCTACGACGGCCGGATTTTTCCCGCCGACAGCCGCCACGATGGCACGGCCGTTTTCCCCGTCAAGCTGGCAAATCTGGGCAATCTCTTGCCGGGTGGGCACACGCGGGCTGTGGTATCGACTGAAGATGGTCTGCTCAGACGACCGCTGGTGCATTTCCAGAATCAGATCAACATCCTCCGCCTGCACTGGCCGAAAAATGAGGGACGTGCGCCCAGGAGAAACTGCCTGTTCTGTGCCGGACCAGGCTGCAATATCTGTCAAATAACGCATTAATTTGGGATTTATCGCAAACCAATTCATGAGTTTTTCCTCGTGATCAAAGATGCAGATTGGTCCAATCTTTAAGATTGGACCAATCTCGCTGAGCAGGCCCTAAGCATAGCCATTTGCCGCTGAGGCCTGCTCGCGGCGGTTTTGGCGTTGAGTCTGGCGCAGCTGGGTTATGCGTTCATCAAAGGTGGCATTTTCGTAAATTTCGTTGACCTGTACCGCGTGAAAGAGCTGCATCAATTCATCGGTGTGGCTGGCGGGACGGCCGTTTGCCAGATTAACAAACGTAAACTCCACCCAGGCTACAGATTTGATCTGTCGGCCTCTCTCATCAAGCATGATGCCTTCCACCACCAGCTTGCGCTCAGTGGCCCAAATCAGCTGGGTCTGTATGCGCACTGTTTCCATGAGCATCGCAGGCAGCAAAAAAGAAATCTGCGTTTTGCTTACCACCCAATTGCTGCCAATCTGCTGCCCCACAGCAAAAATATTAAAATCATACGCCGCCTGGAGCTGATCGGTGCGGGCGTTCATGAAATAATCCACGTAGCGTGCGTTGTTGAGATGGCCAAATGGATCGCAATCCTGAAACCGGACAACGGCCGTACTTTCCAAAACTTTGGGTAATGTCTTGTTTATAATCATTGTCTCACCTCTTTAAAGACCGAACGGTCTCTTTTTACGGCAAAAAAATTTAGCCGTCAGGCAAAGCCAGGCTTTGCAAATAATTAGTTAAATGGCCAATCGCCTGCTCCATGTAGCTGTCATCCCGGTGCAGCTGCGTCAACATAATGGCCCCTTCCAACGTAGAAATCAGTATGGTCGTCAGCATCTCGATATCCGTATCCGGCTTGAGCTGTCCCCGCTCAATGCCGGATTGCGCAATGCGCCGGATGAAATCCTGCCACTCAATCATTGTTTGTCGGGCGCAATTTAGCAGTTCGGGATGGGTAGTTTTGGCGTGAACGGCCGTATTCATCACCGGGCAGCCCCCCATCAACGGCGAACCATCGGGAATCTTTTGGAAAACAGCCACCACCGCCTGCAAACGATCCACAGCATGATATTTTCCCTTGATCGCCGTCGCAAACGCCTGGCGCATCAAATCGACCGCATATTCGTACGCCTGCACCGCCAAATCATCCTTGCTTTTGAAATGATTGTAGATGCCGCCTTTCTCCATGCCCGTTACCGCCATGATGTCCGACATGGATGCGCCAAAATAGCCGCGCTCATTAAATAGACGGGCCGCTTTATGCAGGATATATTCTTTGGTTTGTTCACCTTTGCGCATCGCTTGCCTCTTTGAGACCGTTCGGTCTGAAAAAGAGAATAGCAGGATTACGGCCGTTTGTCAATCATCAATTATCTCTTTTTCAAATCTGAACAGCTTTTTGCACCTGGCGTTAAAAATTGTGGCAAATGCCCTGGATGAGTTGCCCACGAACCCTTGTTCTGGCTACAATGCAGGCATGGATCTATTTGAACACGGCCGTAAAGCCCAAATCGAAAAAGAGTCCCCCCTGGCCAACCGGCTGCGCCCGCGCACCCTGGACGAATACGTGGGGCAAGATCACATCATGGGACCGGGGCGGCTGCTGCGCCGCGCCATCCAGGCAGACCAGCTCTCCTCGCTCATTTTTTACGGGCCGCCAGGTACCGGCAAAACCACCCTGGCGATGGTCATCGCCAACACCACCGAAAGTCACTTCATCACTATCAACGCCGTTTTGGCAGGGGTGAAGGAGATTCGCGAAGCGATTGCCACGGCGCAGGAGCGGCGCAGCCTGTACGGGCAGCGTACCACCCTGTTTGTCGATGAGGTCCACCGCTGGAATAAAGCACAGCAAGACGCCCTGCTGCCCCACGTAGAAAATGGCACCATCATCCTGATTGGGGCCACCACCGAAAATCCCTATTTTGAAGTGAACAAGGCGCTGGTCAGCCGCAGCCGGATTTTCCAGCTGCGCCCCCTCACCCAGGACGATTTGCGCCAGATTGCCCGGCAGGCGCTGGCCAACACAGAGCGCGGCTACGGCGATCTGAACGTCACCATCGAGCCAGAGGCGCTGGATCATCTGGTCGATGTGGCCAACGGCGACGCGCGCGGCGTGCTGAATGCCCTGGAGCTGGCGGTAGAGACGACGGAAAAGGGGGCAGACGGCCGACTTCACATCACCCTCGAAGTGGCCGAAGAATCGATCCAGCGCCGCGCCGTCCTCTACGATAAGGAAGGCGACGTGCATTACGACACTATCTCCGCCTTCATCAAAAGCCTGCGCGGCTCCGACCCCGACGCGGCGCTCTACTGGATGGCCAAAATGGTGTACGCCGGTGAAGACCCCCGCTTCATCTTCCGCCGCATGACCATTTTTGCCGGGGAAGACGTCGGCCTGGCGGATCCGCAAGCGATCGGCGTGGTGACCAGCTGCTGGGAAGCGTTCGAGCGGATTGGCATGCCCGAAGGCCGCTTCCCGCTGGCCCAAGCCTGCCTCTACCTGGCCACCGCCCCCAAATCCAACTCCGCCTTCGCCTTCTTCGACGCCCTCAGCGCTGTGGAAAAAGAGCAGGAAGCCGATGTGCCCAACCATCTCAAGGATGGCAATCGGGACAAGGAAGGGTTCGGCCACGGGCAGGGCTACTTGTATCCGCACGCCTACCGCGACCATTGGGTGGCGCAGCAATATTTGCCCGACGCGCTGCAAGGCAAGCTGTTCTACGAACCGAGCGACCAGGGATACGAGCGGCAAATTCGGGACGAGGTGGCCCGCAAGCGAGAGGCGCAGCTGGCGGCGATGTTGGAAGCAGGCGATCAGAGATTGGAGATTGGCGAGATTTATACGACCAGTCCCAAAAACAAGGGGAAAGAGGCGTGGCTGCAGCGCACGATTTCGCAGGCGGGGCAGGCGTTGGGGCAGCAGCGGGCGCGGCTGTTTGAGCTGGCGGCGGTGCAGCGGCACCATCTGGTGCTGGACGTGAACGCGGGCAGCGGGCTGCTCACCTGGGAGGCGGTGCGTCGGGTGCCCGAGGGGGCAGTGTATGCCTGGGTGCATCAACCGGCTGACCAACGGGCATTGGAGGAGCAAGCGACGCTGTTGCCAGAATTATCGCGACC
>JBGTCV010000105.1:0-89669 GCA_041748655.1 Promineifilaceae bacterium (SeqCode)
ACACCTGAGCGTTGCCCCAGTTGTGGCGTAACGTAACCAGCTCAAGCGCTTTCCCAAATAGTGGGTGGAAGATATGGGTGACGTAAAAAGTTCTTCCCTCAATGTTCGATAAGGGTGTATCCGACGGTTGACTCAAATGCCCACTGTGAACGACTGATCGGAAGTTTAAAACAAGAGGGCCTCGATCACTTCTTCATCTTCAACCAATACCAACTCAAACGCATCGTAGCGGCATATGTTGAGTACTACAATCAGCACCGTGCCCATCAAGGCATCAAACAAAGGATTCCAACCAAACTCAAACAGCCAAGACCGAAGCTTTCCAACCGGGTCAAAGGCAAAGTCGTTGCCACGCCTATGCTCAATGGCCTGCATCACGGTTACGCATATGCAGCTTGCTGATTAGGCTGCCCCAATTTCACAATCTTTTTCAGGCACCACTTTGGGGGCCTGGTTTCGGTCGCTTCTTGGCCTTTCAATTGCGTGTAAATGGTCATCATTTAGCAATTCTCGGCCAAGTCTTTGCTATATTTTCGCGATATCTGCACCTTCTTTCGGAATAATCCTGCTTCAAAAGTGCTTAATAACCAACTTCAAAACCTACAAATCTGCATGGATGTGAGAAGTAGCCACCACAGCGCTACCAAGCTGCGCCATGCCCCGAATATTATGTTGTTACACCAATTGGATCACAGTTGAAAACACAATTGGCGAATTGAGTAATTTGGTCTGAGAAGCTTTACCGGCTGCATTTGACACACATCAATTGAGCACTTCCGCGACATGTCGGATTCAGGCATGAAAACGATTTCACTTCGCTCAATGAGCAGTGACCATTTTGAATGGTAGAATCCGCTGGTCAATTTTGCAGAATTGATTGACTAACTCTCAGCCTAAAGGAAGCCATGTGACAACAATTCAAGCATCAAATTTAAGTGACGTTGCACCAGAAAAGTGAACGTGAGAACAATTCAGATTCCACATACAATAGAATCGGAGGAAAAGGGAGCTTAACTTCGGCGAGTAATTTTGTCTTGACAGTTTGGGGTATTTTAGATCATTCGCAAAGAAGTTAGCGGAAATGTGCGGACGGTTTAGCAGTAAGCGACCAACTAAAAGGGAAGTTATTAGCGGCCGCTTGCTTAGTATGTCTCCTCATCAACGAAAAATGTTTTAAAAAAGTGCGGATGAATTAAAGCACCATCATTACAAGTAGCTTTGCAAACAACTTTTCGAGTAAAATTCCGCGCTTGATTGGTAGTATGCATGGCACACCGAGGAATAATCACTTGAAAAAACACTTTTTGTTGGATCCAGACATTATCTTTCTCAATCATGGCTCTTTTGGGGCAACGCCCCGCCCTGTTTTTGAGGTGTACCAAGAGTGGCAACGGCGTCTAGAGCGACAGCCCGTACATTTTATTATGCACGAATTATGGGATCATTTAGCTTTTGCACGGGAAAAGTTAGGTGATTTTGTAGGTGCAAACCCTAACGATCTCGTTTTCATCCCAAATTCAACCTTTGGCCTCAACGTCGTAGCCAGGTCGTTCCAGATAGAACCAGGTAGTGAGGTATTAACGACCAATCACGAGTATGGTGCCTGTGATAATTTGTGGCACTTCCTCAGCAAGAAACAAGGCTTTCGCTATGTGCAGCAACCCATTGCACTTCCGGTAGTTTCGCCAGAAGCAATCGTGGAACAACTGTGGCAAGGCGTGACGTCCCGTACCAAATATATTTTCCTTAGCCACATCACATCTGCGACTTCACTTTGCTTTCCCATTGCGGAAATTTGTCGCCGGGCGCGTGAGGAAAGAATTTTAACCATCATTGATGGGGCTCATGCACCAGGGCAGATTCCACTGGATCTAAAGACGCTGGATCCTGACTTCTATTTTGGCAATACACACAAATGGTTGTGCAGTCCAAAGGGTTCCGCATTTCTTTATGCCCGTGCGGACAAGCAGCCTTTGATCGAACCACTGGTGATTGGCTGGGGCTGGGGTGAAAACCGGTCGCTATCTTTTGGCTCAGACTTTTTAGACTATATGCAGTGGTTGGGTACCAATGATTTGTCGGCTTATCTATCCGTCCCAGCAGCCATCAAATTCCAAAGGGACCATGATTGGACAGCCGTTCGCCAGCAATGTCACGAGCTTCTATCGCAGGCCATGCACGCCATATGTACACTCACTGACTTGCCTCCCCTCTATCCAGAAAGCAACGGTTTCTACCATCAGATGGCTACAATCCCTTTGCCTCAGTTGGTAGACACCGAGGCATTCAAAGCGCAGTTGTACAAGGTGTACAAAATCGAGGTGCCGATTGTGATGTGGAACGGACGTCACTATATCCGTATGTCTGTTCAAGGGTATAATTCTCAAAGTGACATTGACACGCTAATAGAAGCGCTTACCGAATGCTTACCAGAATTTGTGGCATAGCATCCGTAGGGCAGTTTAAGGGTATTTTGGCTGAAATTATGAACTCTTTTTCGTAAGTGTAATCATTACGATAAATGGCTTTGCGCTCCCAAAGGGGCTGCTTTTTTACACGCTCGCCCCGAAGCCCAGCAGCTCATCGAACCGCTTGTGGTGGGCTGGGGCTGGGGCGAAGATCGCCTGCTCACCTACGGCTCCAACTTTCTGGATTATCTGCAATTTCTGGGCACCAACGACCTTTCGGCCTACTTTGCCGTAGCCGATGCCATTCAATTCCAGGAAGCACACCAGTGGGAACAAGTGCAGGCCAACTGTCATGCTCTGCTGCAAAATTCGCTAACGCGCATCGAATCGATTACTGGTTTGGGCAATGTCTACCCTCACAGCAGCGCTTACAGCCAGATGGCAATTGCGCCCTTGCCAGCCATAGCTGATTTGCCCGCTCTCAAGGCACAGTTGTATACGCATTATCACATAGAGGTACCGCTGACGACCTGGCAGAAACGGCCGTTTATCCGCATCTCTATCCAGGCATACAACACCCCCAGCGATGTTGACACACTGGTGGAAGCGCTTGGCACGCTGCTGCCGTAAACCAAACCCAACCAACTTTGGAGGTAAACATGTCTACACGTTTGGATGAATTTCAGGCTTATCGGGAAAAGATGAATGACCGGGTGATGGCGCTGGACCATTTGGGGATCAAGCGGTTTTTTAACCTGGATACTGCCGCTTACCGCGACGGTCCCCTGCCAGGCAACACCAAAGAACTGCTGGGGCTGGTTGCCTCCGCCGTACTGCGCTGCAACGACTGCATCGATTACCACCTGATTCAATGCGTCGAGGCGGGCTGGTCGGACGAGGAAATTGTGGATGCGCTCAACGTGGCCCTCATCGTCGGCGGCAGCATCGTCATCCCCCATCTGCGCCATGCAGTAGAAACAATCGATCTGCTGCGGGCACAAGCGGAACGGTAATCAGTGGTCAGTGGGTCAGTGGGTCAGTGGGCAGCATAGCCTGTGGATAATCAGCTTTTACCTCGACCTCCCAATCACCGATTACTGATTACCGACTACCGATTACCGTTTCACACGCCGTCCCTTCCAACCGCACTGGCTGCATCGGTAGCGGCGCACCGGTATGCCCATAATGCTGAGTAGATAATCGGACGTTTCACGACTAATGCGGCGTAGATCGTGCTGTTGGCAGTTGGGGCAGCCCGCGCTGTACTGCCGGTCGGGCCGCAAAACAAAGTGACTGTACGCCATCTGAGCGCCCAAAACAAGCATTCCCACTATAGAAATCCCTGCAATGATTCTGGCTCCCCACCCATACGCCAGCGAGCCGAGCCACCCGGGTATGCCATACAGCACGGCAATGCGGTCGGTACGGCCGTCGTACTGAATCACCACCATCTCCATTGGAGATTGGGTGGTGAACGTCAGCGGGATAGGCTCTCGCGAACGGCCGTCTGCGCCAAAACCCTCTGTATAACCCTGCACAGCAACATATACTTCATAGCTGCCGGGCCGCGGCACGCGGTAGTCCAGCTGGTATTGACCATTGCCAGACGGTCTCATTTGCGTTGTTCCATCTTCACTATCCCACGGCCGGGTTTGAAAAGAACCCACAGCAACCGGCCCGGCAAACAAAGTGTCGCTGGCTTTAAGAGCGTAGGTCTGCGGCCACAAATCAGTGGATGGCAGGTCGGGGGTAAAGGTAAAAGTGATGGGCTGATTAGGCATCGTGACAAACACCCAGGCAGATTTTTCGGGCACGCCCAGCTCCCATTGGCCACAGGGCATTGCCCGCCACAAATAGCGCCCCGGCTCGGCAAATGTCACCGTGCGCGAAAAAACACCGTCCCCAGCGACGCTATCTCCCTGGGTGCCGTCGTCGAGCAGCGGCGTGCTACGGCCGTTCCACTCCTGAAAATCACCCGCAAGGCAATACCCTTCCTCTGGCAGGGTCGGTGGGGTAACGGCCAGCGGTTCCAGCGGCTTGGCAGCGGTGGCTCGCGCCTGCGCCAGCCGGGTGAAAGGATTGATGAGGAAGAAAACGGCCGTTACCAACAAAACCACCAACAGCGCCTCGCGCCACCAGGACAGCCGGGGGAGCTGAACCCCAATTCGCCGTTTTTGCGACCCAAACCGGTAACGCCGCTCTTTGCGACGGCGGCGTCTGGTTCCCTGTTGCGCCAGATCATTATCAGCTTCGCCTGAGTGTTCAGCAGTTTCTTCGCGATCGTCCATGGAGAACAGTGTACTGAGTTCGCGCTTTTTCAACAAGCTGGTTCACTGAATTTTTATGCCAATCACCCCACAACAAGCCGGATTCCCAGCAAAATGAGCAGCAGCAGCACCCCTTTACGGAACTGGGCCGGTTGAATACGGCCGTCCGCCCAATGCCCCACCACCAGCCCCAACCCAATCCCCGGCAGCGCCCACAGATAATTTTGCCAGACAACGGCCGTAAAGTTGCCGCTGATCGTATGCGCCGTCAGAGTAAAGACGCTGTTGAGCAAAAAATAAGCCTGCAAATTCCCCTTAAAGACCGCCGGCTCCCAGCGGCGGCAGGTGCCGTAAATGATCACCGGCGGGCCGCTGGTGTTGTACGCCCCGCTCAACACGCCGCCCAAAAAGCCAAAGCCGTACCCCCAGCCCGGCTGCTCCAGCAGGGGCAACCGGGGAGCAAACAGGGCATACAGCGCATACCCTGCCACAATGATGCCCAAAATGGCGGTGATAATGCGCCCATCTACTTCGCGCAGCACGTAGACGCCCAGGGGTATGCCAATGATAGAGGCAAAGGAGAGTCGTTTAACGGCCGTAAAATTCAACGCCCCCCAGTAACGACGCAGTAAAACCACCTCCGCCGTCACCCCTACCAGCGCCACCAATGGCGTGGCCGTACCAATGCCAATCAGCCCCACCAGCAGCGGCATAGAGATCAGCGCCAGGCCAAAGCCGGAGGCCGATTGAACAAAAATGGCAAAGAAAACAATCAGGGTCACAATCATAAGCGTAGGGGCGAGGCAATCGGCCAATATGTTGCCACCAACAAACCACCTCACCACCGATTGCCTCGCCCCGCATCCTGGCAAACCATCATTTTGGGGCACATGGTTTGTTTTTGCAATGATCGTGGTTGTTGTGCAAATGGGCGAGGCGGTTGGAGGGGATGTTGTTCTGTTTTTCGTGAGATCGTGGCCAACCGCCTCGCCCTTACCAATCACCATTCACCGCTCCACCCCCACCCGGTGCCACTGGCGCACGCCCATCGGGGTAAGAACATACCCGTCCAAATCGGGGCTGACGAGGGCGGCTTGCAGGCTGTGGCTGGTAAAGACAACGGGGGCATCGGCCACAATGATCCGCTCAATTTCGGCATATTGTACCAGCCGGGTGGAAACGTCTCGTTCAATGCGGGCCTGTTCCAGCAGGGCATCCACTTGTGAATTGACATAATGGCCAATATTTTGCCGTGAACGGCCGTGGTACAAAATGTCGAGAAAGTTTTGCGGGTCGGGGTAGTCGGCACACCAACCGCTCTGGTAAATATTGCCCGTGCGGCCCGCGTACAGCTCATCGTAATAAATGAACGGGTCGATGACCACGGGTTGGATGGTGATGTCCAGAATTTGCTGCCAGAGGGTGATAACGGCCGTTACATACCCCCCAATATCCCCGAAACCAGACGTGGTATAGGTCAGCACCGGAAACGTACTGCGGTCGGCATAGCCCGCTTCATCCAAAAGCTGGTTGGCTTTAGCCGGATCAAATGGATAGCCACGGTTGGGATCGGCCGTGTAGCCGGGCATCCCCGGCGGCAGGGAGCCGGTGGCGACCAACGCATCGCCGCCAGAGAAGGTTTCGATCAGCAGTTCCTTGTCCAGAGCATAGTTAAACGCCTGGCGCACCCGCACATCGTCAAACGGGGCAAGCTGGTTGTTTAGCCCAATCGTCGAAGTACAGAGGCTAACGCCCAGCTGGAGCTGGTTGTGCAGGGCATTGTTGGGGTCTTCCACGCGATCCAGGTTAGCTCCGCCCACGCCGACCAGATCGATTTTACCTTCTTCATATTGCGACAGCGCCAGCCCTGGTCCCAAATCGTAGACGATGTGGCGCACGCGGGCCGGTTCCAGGTAGTAGCTGTCGTTACGCACCAGGACAATTTCTTCGTCGTCAGCCCAGTTTTGCAGGCGGTAGGGGCCGGTGCCGTTGGGGCTGTATTCCCAATTACGGCCGTCTACATTCTCCCGATCCACGACAAAAGCAACCGGGTACGCCAGCTTCTGCAAAAAGTAGACCACGGGGGCGGTGAGCTGCACTTCCAGCGTGTGCTCGTCAATCGCCCGCAGGCCGCTGATTTGCTCAGTTTGGCCAGCCAGCACCGCCTGAATGCCTTCGATGTCGCCCAGGTAGGTTTCCACGGTGTCGGAGCCAGTGGCGGGGTTGGCGGCCCGTTCCCAGCTAAAAATGACGTCTTGGGCGGAAAACGGCCGTCCATCATGAAACAGCCCGTTTTTGCGCAAATAAAAGGTGTAGGTCAGGCCGTCGTCGCTCACCTCCCAGCCTGCGGCCAGCTCCGGCTGGATTTGCAAATCGCTGTCCAGCATCACCAGTCCGGAGAAAACGAGCCCCAGCGGCCCATCTGGCCCGCCGATTGTTTTAGCCGGGTCCAGCGTACGCGGCTGCCCGCCGAGCAAAAAGATCGCATCGTCCCGGTCAATGTCAGCTTGATCCTGAAGTATTTGGGGGATGTTGGTCACCAGTTGGCAGCTTAGGAGGGAAAGAGAGAGAAGCATGATGATGAGTGATTTTTTTAGGAACACAGAGTTACACAGAGACACCACAGAGCTACACAGAGAAATCTCTGTGAAACTCCGTGTCTCCTCCGTGCCTCTCTGTGTTCCTCTTTTTTCTTCAATCATTTGCGCCTCCGCAAAACAATCCCAAAGCCAACCAGCAGCAGCGGGAAGGCGGTGAGGTTGCATATGCCGCCGCCGGGATTGTTTGTGGTAGTGGGTGGAACGGCCGTTTCTGCCGCAGCAGGCGGGGTGGGTACAGATTCGGGCAGGCCAAATGGTTCAATGGTAGGGATAGCCGCAGCGGATACGGCCGTTGGCGTAGCCGGAATCTCACGCGGGGGCAGGTTCAAACTTTGCCGCCACGCCAGTTCCAACCCATCGACGTTGAAGCCGTAAACCGCCTCCAGCGCCGCATCGTAACCTGAGCCCTGCGCCAGAGTCAGCAGCAGTTCCTGCATCTTTTCCTGACCGTAGCTTTCCAACAGGAACTTCACCACGCTGTAGCTTTGGCTGTAAGCAATGCCCGCCTCTGGACCGTGGGCCGAAAAAGAGCCGCTGAGGCTGCGGATTGGCTCAAAGCGGTTGTTTTGAATGCCGCTGGCAATATCAGCCAGAATCGTTTGGCCTGGTTCCCCCTCGGCGTAGACGGCCAGCCCCTCTTCCAGCCAGGTGGGGCGGCTGCCGCCGACGCAGCTGCGGCCAAACTGGCCGATGACCAGATGAGCCAGCTCGTGGCGCACGGTGGGCACGCCCCAGCTTTCAGCAATGCGCGGCGGCACACCGATGAGGATGATGTTGTAGTTGGTGAAAGCAACGCCCCCCGCCCAATTCTGAATGTAGAGTACCGCATCCCGCATATCGTCTGATTCGCCATAAATGAAGAGCTGCACTTCACTGTCCAGGGTAATGCCCATCTCGTTTTGCAACTGGTCCAGGCCGGCAACGGCCGCATCCAGCAGCAGCGGTCCGACGTTGCTCCCCTCGTACCAATGCAGGCGGATGTTGGGCGCAGTGACGGTTTGCCAGTCGAAGCGGTCATCGACGAAGGTGTGGCTCTGGCTGGGTGTGGTGGTGACGCTGCCGCTGCGGTCGGTGATCTGCCATTCCCAGCGCAGCGTCGCCCCCGGCGGTGGATTACCGGAACGCACCATCTCCCAGGTCCATTCGGCCTGATTGCCGTTGAGAGGGACGGGAACGGCCGTATTCGCCTCTAAACAGCTGGCGCGATCCACCGCATAAACCAGGCTCACGCTGGCCACATCGCTGGCATCGGCCAGTGCCAGCCGGAACGTCACCGAGCGAGGAAAATTAACCTGCGCCTCGTTTTGGGTAACGGTGATGAGGCCTTGGGCCTGCGTAGTTCCGGCCCAAGCAAAAATAATCAAAATTGCGATTGGTATGTATTTTTTCAAAACTTTCCCTTCGTAACATCGCCGAGGGCTGAAGCCCCCGGCTAGTTGTGCAAGTCCCACAGGGGCTAAAAACAAAACAGCCTCGTAGAGGCTTCCACAACTAGCCCGGCCGTTTACGGCTGGGCGGATCCGCAAATTATGATTGCCGACGGCCGTTCCACCACCAGCCACCTATGCCCAAACCAATCAGCCCCGCTGCACCCAATAAAATGAGCGAAAGGTTGCTGGATTCGGGCACGGCGGCAGCGGCTTCCTGGGTGGGAACGGCTTGTCCTGAGCTGCTCAACGCAGTTGAGCTTGTCGAAGGAGCCGTTGGCGGCAAAGCAGCAACTTCGGTGGCGGGAACGGCCGTTTCGGTGGGAACGGCCGTATGCGTCGCGGATGGCGTGGCAAAGGGTCGTGGCGTTGCTGTGCTGCGTGGCGTCGGCGACGCTTCCGGTGTCTCGGTTGGGGCAAGCGTATTGGTGAGTCCAGGCGTGTTCGTCGGTGCGTCGGGATCAACGGTGGCGGTGGCTGCTGGTGGATCTCCATCCGCAGGCGGACCGCTCACCGGTGGCGGTGCAGGCACCGAAGCGCCGTCCAGCGATTGCACCAGATAATAAACCGGGCCACCGATCATGCAAAAATCCCCGGCCGTCTGGGCACAAATTGCGCCAGGCAGTTCTACCGTAAACACGCCGTTGCTGGCCGAAACGGTTTGGCGGCTGCCCCACATATCTACCAGAACGGCCGTGTCAGACTCAGCCACAACTTCCACCGTTTGCGCCGCAGGCAGGCGAGAAAACAGCACCGTTGTGGCGTGTGTGCCCTGGTTTAGCCGAATCTGGCCCCAATGCCCCCAATGTTCCCGCCGTATCCCCTGCATCCCGGCCAGATATTGCACCGATACCTGGTAGGTGGTAAACGCCGGGCGGCGCGATCCGTCCATGCGCAGCAGGCCAAACGGTTCCGGATTGGCGGCAACATCATCGGGCGTATCCTGCATTTTGTAGATGGCAATCCGCTGCGCCCCGGCGGCCAAACCTACGGCAAACACCTGGGGAATAAACGCCGCCTGCTCCTGCTGCGACACCCGGAAGGTCCAGTTAGACACCGGCCAGACGGGGTCATCAATTGGCGGCGCGTTGGTTTCTACCAGCCAGACCGGCTTCCAGGGAATACCCCGGCTGCCCACTGCCCCATAAAACTGCTGGATAATGTTGTAGATGGAATCGGGTTGAAAATAGAGATGGGCGGTCAGCGCATCAAAGTAGTAATTGTTGTCCGGTGCGGCCGGATCGGCCACCACCACGTCTAAAAAGTCGTAAATGTAGTTGGGGTTCCAGAAATGGGTAAAGGCGCTCAGGTGGATGGTGGCGCTGGGGTTGACCTCTTTGGCCACCAGGTAGGCGGTGCGCTGGAGCTGGAAGAAATCCTGCACGGAGCCGCCCCAGGTGTGGCCCGGCGCATTGGGATCGTTGACGTCTGGCTCGTTCCAGATGATCCAATGGTTGATACGGCCGTTATACCGCCCCACCGCCTCCCGCACAAAATTGGCCCAGGTGTTGCCGGGGTCCGTGTGCGGCAAATGAAGGCCACGCGGCAGGCTGCCTTCCCGCGCCCAATCCGGAATGCCGATGAGCAGCCCCACCACCGTGCGCCCGGCACCGATCTCGCCGTTGATCTGGCCGTCGCTCACGCTGGCGGTCCAGGTGCCGGGGCCACCCGCCTGGGTTTCGGCCCACTGGAAGCGCACCCGCGTCCAGGCCGCGCCGAGCGCATTGGCCTGGCCCGGATTCTCATAGCTTTCAACAATGCCAAAGCGCCAATCTACAGGCGCTTGTGCTGGAACAATCACCGGGGCGGCGGCGCTTTTTTGTGGTGCAGCAGCCAGCAGCCCCAATGCAAGTAGACATAACAAAACAATGCGTATTCGATTCATCCTTTAAGTTTACCGAGGGAAAGTTAAATGAGGCAAATGGAGTTTGCCGGGGAAAGGGAGAGGGGGGGGTGAAAAGTAAAAAGTGAGAAGTGAAAAGTGGGGTCACTTTTCACTTTCGGCTTCTCTTTTTGCGCTAATTTTGCACCGGATAGGGAGCAGACATACTGCTGCCACCGGTGGCTGTAACCGTAACAGTGCCAGCATTTGGCCCAACGGATGACATCGTGACATGGCAGGTACCGTTGCAACTCGCGTTTCTCGATTGGCCACTTTGGGAATCGACCACGGTGACGTTGGTACTGGCAGAAACGGTGATGCTCACCACGACGTCCGCGCCGCCGCGCAGGGTGGAAACGGCCGTTATCGTAGCAGGATTTGTAGAACCGCCCCCGCCACTGCTGGTTCCCACATTCAGTCCGGCCACAACGCGGCTAAACACATTGCCTACCTGCGGTCCAAGTATGGTGAGGATGGCAATCACAACAACCGCTACCAGCACCAAAATAAGGGCATACTCTACCAACCCCTGGCCTTCCGCTTGTTTCCCTTTTTGCGCCATGTGTAACCCCTTAATCGCTGTTTGCTAGAGTGAATTGTTATGAAGTCTGTTTTATGCGTTTATTTATTGTAATCCGGTTTGGGGCACAAACAACTGACCACCTAAGCCACATCATTTATTGTACTGGATTTTGTCAACCGGGTACTACTTAAAGGCCAAACTGGATATCGGGAACGGCCGTACTTTCCAAAATCAGCCGCCGTTCAAAGGCCATTTCCATCAGGGATGCCGCATTGCGCTCCGCCTCCCACAGCTCAACAGCGGGATATTCGTCGGCAATTAGCGTCAGGTGCAGAATATCGTCGTCCCAATCGGCCGTGACATCATCCACATTCGCGTTACGGCCACGCTCCAAAAATTCGGCCAGGCGCAAAATGGCCGCCAGCCGCGTCAAAATTGTGTGATCTTCCTCAGACAAGAGGGAGTCAAATAAATCGGCCGTCGGTTTGCCTTTGCGGTGGTACCGCGTCATCAGCGCAATGAGTGCTGTTTCGCGCGGGGTAAATCCGGCCAGACCACTGTTGATAATCAACGTTTGCGAATGTTTGTGGTGATCATCATAGCTGATTATGGTGCCCAAATCATGCAGCAGCGCTGCCGCATCCAGCAGCTCGCGTTCGGCCATGCCGTAGCCGTGCAGCGGGGCCAGCTGGTTAAACAGCCGCGTCGCCAGGTAACGCACGTGGCTGGCGTGAGCTTTTTGGTATTTATAAATTCTGGCCATATTCAGCACGCTGTAGCGCCGCACGTTGGCCACCACCGGATAGGCCAGATGGTGCCAAAACTGCTCCAAAAAAAGCCCTTCACGCAGCCCATTTTTAGAAATGGTCAGTGCCTCAACCTTGAGGCGATCCATCACCGCCGCCACAACCAGCGCCCCCGGAAAGATGATGTCAGCCCGATCGTGGCTGAGCCCTGAAATTTGTCGCCGCTCAGCGACGGTGAACTGTTGCAGCTGCTGCACGGTTGCCGCCACAGCTTCGCGCCTAAGCACAAAACCATGCAGCGTGTTTAGTGGGTAATTTTGCCTGGCAGCCTCAATGGCGGCCAGATTGCGAATGGTGCCACCCAGGCCTACCAAATGACGGTGCGGTTTGTACTGCTTTTTTGCTGCCCAGGGGATTGTGTCCAGCTGCTCGGCAATGTATCGCTTAATGGCCGCCACTTCGGCTGGCTCGATGGGGTCAGACGGGGCAAACTGCTCGGTGAGGGCCAGCGAACCCAGAGGCACGGAAGCGCCCTGCTGGTAGCGATTACCGCGCACCTTGCTGATTTGGGCGCTGCCACCGCCAATGTCCATCACGTAGCCATTACCCAGCTGCACCTCATTGAGTGCGCCGAGCGTGCCGTAATACGCTTCGCGTTCGCCATCCAGCACCTGCAAATCGAGGCCAATTTCCTGGGAAACTTTTTGCAGAAAGGCGGGACCATTGGCGGCATCGCGTACGGCGCTGGTAGCGGTGGGAATGATGCGATCCACGGGGTAGCTGTCGCAAAATCGTTTGAAGAGTCGCAGGGTGAAGAGGGCACGGGCAACGGCCGTATCGCTCAAACCAGCTTCCGTCATCCCCTCCCGCAGCCGGACAACCTCCCGAATTTCATCTTCCAGGCGGTACGCGTAGCCGGGGATGGCGTTCAGGATAACCAGCCGGGCCGTGTTAGATCCAAGATCAATAACGCCAATGCGCTGCGCAGAATTTGCAATCATTTGTTGACCTTATACAACAATAGCTGCATTTTACCATATTCTAAAAGCTATCGAGTCAAAGCAGGCACCATCGTCAATAACCGTCCAGAAATGAGTTCGTAGTGACGACTTTAGCCGTCCAGACCGCTGTTGGAGTTTAAGAAAATAAACAGGTAGTTATTTTGTCATTCTGTGGCTTTGGTCCTTCCAGGTGAACGGGATGCTTCGGAGGATGCTTCGGCAGCCTCAGCACAGGCTCTCAGCATGACAACTGATCTTGAATTGTCATTACTTCGGCAAGCTCAGCACAAGCCTGAACGAAGTGAAGAATCCCGCAAGGACCCCATGGCAAGAACCTTACCCACACCAAAGTTTCCCTGGTTATCAAGCAGTCGGGATGCTTCGGAGGGTTCTTCAGCAGCCTCAGCACAGGCTCTCAGCATGACAACTTTATTACCCGAATTAATTTTTAATCCACAAAAGCGGTTACTACGAGCCAAAATCAGATGATTGCTTAGTTCGAAATTTTAGGCAAGGGGTTCTTTAAAGTCGTAGAGGTTATTGCTGACCTGCCATTGGCGCTGGCAGTCGGGGTTGGGGCAAATGAGACGCTCGTCCACAGGGTCAGGCAAGGGGGTTTGGCAGTGGGGGCAGGCAAAGAAGGTGTGGGGAACGGCCGTTTCTCCCCCGCCCGGATGCGCAATATCCACAAATACGCTGGGACTGAGCTGCCACCAGTTTCCCGTCCACTGCGCCCAGGCATCCAGCCAGACCAGCAAGCCAGTCGGCACCACTTTTTTAATCGGCCCAAAGCGGTAGTGCGAGACCGTGAGCATCCGCCCTGGCTTGAAATTTGCTGCCGTTAGCTGCTGGCGAATCCAGCGGGGATGAAAATCAAAATTGAGCGCCACAAACTCGATGGGGTCTAAATCGAACGGCGACCAGGTCTGACGCCGCAGGGCGTAGCGCAAAATCGCTTTGAGGTTTTGCTTGTTGGCAAATTCGAGGAGATAACGGCCGTTTGGCCGGGCAATGCGGGCCAGCTGCTGGAACAAGGCGGGTACGTCGGCGGCATGGTGCAGGGTGCGAATTTGCACCATTGTGTCGAACAAACCAGCCACAAACGGCATCTGGTACCAGTTGCCTGCCACGTAGACAAAACGGGGATCGTCACCCAAATGGGCCTGGGCTTCGCGCAGCAGCGAGCGGGAATAATCGAACAGCACCACTTTTTGGTAGCCCCGGTATTCATCCGCCAGGCGACCAAAACCGGCCCCAATTTCGATGAGCGTACCCCCGGTCGCTGGCATCAGGCGGCGCAGGGCGATACGCTCGACCAGGTCTTCGTAGTTGCGCCCCTGGCCTTCCCAGAAGCGGGTGCGGTAGTCGGAGCCTTCGTAGTCGCAAACGGGGGGGATGTCGGTGTTGTTCATCGGCATGGGGGGTTAGAGATACGAGAGTGAATCATATCAATCTCGCACCTCTTAAAAGTTCTTTAGGAACAGAAATTGTAACTACTAAGCCTGAGTGGTGCGAGGCACTGGCCAAACGGTTCCAACCAATTAAAACTCCTGCGGCCAGTGCCTTGCACCAGAATACTTCCCCCTCCCTAGCCCTCCCCCTTTGGGAGGGGGTTAGGGGGAGGGCTTAGCGCCTTTTTTAGCGATCGGCCGTTTCAGGTGTCGTTGGTTGGCTCGTTTGAGTTACCCGATTAAACAGCTCATCGTTGCTGGAGGGCAATCCTTTTATGAGCCGATCAAGCGGCTCAAACAGGCCGCGCAGCGTATTGAATGGCCCCCCCAGCTCTGTCTCTTGCAGTGGTATTTCCACATCTACAGACAAAGAAACATCAATTTCCTGATCGACAGGAACTTCCAGGCTGAGCATTACGGGTAAAGTCAACCCCTCTGGCAAAGCCAGTGACACAGTGCCATTAATTTGACCCCCACCACCTGGCAGGTTGAACTGCGCTGGAATATTGAGCGGAATGGACCGAACTACCAGCACTTCTGTTTCTGTTTCCAACGGCAGCACAAAGGCAATCGGAATGGTGTCTTCCACCGTAATGGTACGAGAGATGGTGGCATCGCTCATTTCCACAAAGCTGTCGCTGAGTCCACCAACCAGCGGTTCCGCGACCGAATCCACAATGGGCAGAATGAGCGGGACGGCAATTAGCAGCACCAGCAGCAGTACAATATTCATGATAAATGAAAAGATGATGGCAAATGTTTTAAACGCCTGCCACGGTTTTCCAGACCAAACCCAATTACGTTCCATCGTCTACCTCCACATCTCACTACAGGTTGACATAGTATTATCACTTTATGGTAACATGGATTGATCAAATAGCAAAACGGCCGTAAGTCACGCCGTTCGTTTTACTGGTTATGATGGGAAAGGTAACGGCCGTTTGCAATAGATGTAATATGTTTCACGGGAAACATCAAGCCTCAGAACGGTTTCACGGGAAACAATTGCGGGAATGATTGAATGAAGTAGAATACGTGCAGCCTATCATCTATACTGGCAAAAGGCATGAAGCGACATTTTTATTAGAGGTATTTGTGTCAGAAACTCACCATCGCCAGTATGCACCTGCGAGAGCACAAAATTACGCATGTCCACCCAATCAAATAAGAAAGACAGCTCCTTAAACGCAAGACAGTCCGCCGCTTCCAATGATGTTGCCATACTGCTCGATTTAGACAACCTGGTAATCGGGGCCAAGCAGATCAACTTGTCTTTTGACATCAATCTGGTTCTGACACATATCAAGCAGCTGACAAACGGCCGTATCGTTCTGCGTCACTCCTACGGTGATTGGCGTCAGGACCAACAGCTGATGCGCCAATTAGCCACGGCTGGCTTTGTCACCCAATCCGCTATACGGCTCAATAACTTCAGCAAAAACCTGGCCGATATGCAAATTGTGGTAGACACCATGGAAACCCTGCTAGACGGGCACGAATACAGCACCTATGTCCTCATGACTGGCGACCGTGATTTTACGCCGCTGGTTCAGGCGCTGCGCAAACGGGGCAAGCAGGTCATTGGCCTTGGGGTAAAGCACACCACCAGCCAAAGCTTTGCCAGCCTGTGCGATCAATATATCTACTACGAAGAGATTGTGCCCGCCCCCCAACTAAGCGACACCCAGGTGGAAGAGCTGCTCAGTCGTTCGCTGCAACAGCTGCTTAACAACGAAGTGCGTGTACGGGCCAGCGTGCTCAAGCAGCATATGTCAGACACTAGCAAAGGGGTGTTCGACAAGAGCCAGCATGCCGAAGGCAGCTTCCGCAAATTTCTGGAAAGATACCCACAGCTGGTCTTGGTGGAGCAGGTGGGAACAACCATTTATGTCACAAAGCCGGAAAAGAAAGACATGCCAGACACGCCGCTGCATGTACGCTATCGGCGCGAATTAAAAAAGCAGCGGCTGCGGATCGTAAAGCGAGAAATGCGATTTACGATTTTGAAAGATCTGATTCGCCACCTTAGCACAGACGAACAGGTGCGCTGGCGAGAGCTTATCGACACGATGGCCGAAGAGTATAAGACCAAAGAAAAAAACATCTCTAAAAACGCCATTAATGCGATATTGCTGCTGGCTCGTCGAGCACAGGTTATTCACACGCTCAAAGCAAAATCGCTTTCTTTGGCACCCGTGCTGTTAGACGTTAAGGGAGCCAAGGCGCTGCAAGAAGCGATCATGCGCTGCGATGCCGCGTACGTGAAAGAAATTTTGGCGCTCGCCGACGAGTTTGATGAGGCTGAAGCGGCCGTTGCGCTTTATTATGAGCCTAAATACGCCCATTACTTAAAAACCCTCATCAAAAACTTTGAGCGGTTGGGCGTGTAACGCGCCTATTTCAAATCGATTTCATCTCGATGGCCTAAGCCCATACGATTGTCAATAAAATAGAGACGCTCGGGTTTCAAAACGTACCAATTTACTTTTGAAAGAGCAGCCTGCATTTCTGCATCTGCCTGGGACAGAAATGGATATTTTTTGCGGTACCGGGAAACGGCCGTTTCCCGGGAAACATCCGTCAGCAGCGCCACTTCCCCCTCAAGTTGAATCCCTTGAATCTGTTCCCAATCCAGATAATCTTCCTGAATGGTGGCGGCGATGTGGGGAACGGCCGTTATATTCTGTGCATGGCGCGTATGTCCGGCAGAGAGAAAGATGAGATCAAAACCATCATTTACGTAGAAAACGGCCGCAGCCCACAATCCCTGCGGTCCCGTCGTGGCCAGCGTCATCACCTGATGACTGGCCAGATAAGCCAACGCCAACGCACGCGCATTACGCCCCACGATTTTCTTTGCCTCCCGCCCACCGGGTAAACAAATCGTCCGGCAGCTCAATATCCAACAAGTCTAGCAGCCGATTGACTGTCTGGTTAACAATGTCGTCGATGGTTTCCGGGCGATGGTAAAAGGCAGGCATGGGCGGAGCCAAAATTGCGCCCATCTCTGTTGCCTGCACCATCAGGCGCAAATGGCCCAGATGCAGCGGTGTTTCCCGGGGAACAATCACCAGCCGCCGCCTGTCCTTCAGCACCACATCGGCGGCCCGGAGCAGCAGATTGTCGCTGAAGGAGTTGGCAATGCCCGCCAACGTTTTCATGGAGCAGGGAATCACCACCATGCCCCACGTTTTGAAGGAACCGGAAGAAACGGCCGCTGCAATATCCCGGAACCGGTACGACACATTTGCCAACTGCATCACCTCGTCCACCGTGAAATCTGTCTCCAGGCCGATGGTGGTGGCCGCCGCCGTGCTCATGATGAGATGCGTCTCCACATCCGGCACATCCCGCAGCAGCGCCAGCAGCCGAATGCCATAGATGACACCGCTTGCCCCCGAAATCCCCACAATTAATTTTTTCATTCAGGTTGACTCCTTTATTAGTCCGTCCATCCAGCAAATCGCTCAGGGTTGATTTTAGAATGGGTAGCCAGAAAACCAAAATCCTCTTACAATCGCCCGCATGTTTTTGCGTGCGCTGTGTCGCTTTATTGAATTAACTGTCATTGAGAGGGTTTTGTGAAATCATTTTTTGTTGCCAATATCAAGGTCGGGGATGAGCTCGAAAACGAGCCGTTCCTGATTCAGGATTCTATTTTACGCGAAACGAAAGACGGCCGTCCTTACCTGCTAGGCACCTTGCGAGACAAAACAGGGCAGCTCGCCTTCGTGTTTTGGGACATCCCCAGCTACGTCGAAAGCTGGTCAACTTCTGGCAGCCCTGTTTTTGTGACGGGCAAAGCCGTGCGCTACAAAGACAGCCTGCAAATTACCGTCACAGACATGAACCAAAATCGCGAACCTTTTCTGGATGAACTGCTGCCCTCCAGCCGCCGCAGCCAGGAAGAGATGATTGCTGAATTGAAAAACTATATCCACAGTCTGGCAGAACCGTGGCGGCAGCTGGTGGCTCATCTATTGCTGAGTGAACCGTTTCTGCGCGACTATGCCAATGCGCCGGCTGCCCGCAATATGCACCACGCCTACATTGGCGGGCTGCTTGAACACACGCTGAGCATGGCAAGCCTGGCCAATCATCTGGCCAGCCATTATCCGTTTGTCAATCGGGACTTGCTGCTGGCGGGGACGCTGCTGCACGATATGGGCAAGGTGATTGAATATGACATCAGCAAATCGTTCAGCTTTTCGGAAGACGGCCGTTTAGTAGGCCACATCATCCGCGCCATTGTGATGGTGGAAAAAGCCGCCGTCGAACTCGGCAACTTCCCCGGAGACAGCTTGCGCCAGCTCGTTCACCTCATCGCCTCCCACCATGGCACGCAAGAATGGGGATCGCCTGTTATCCCCAAAACCCTGGAAGCAATCTTGCTGCACCAGCTCGACTTGCTAGACAGCCGCGTCTATGGCTTCTTTGACCACCTGGCCAACGACAATGGCGAAGACGCCTGGACGGCCAAAAGCAGCTATATGTTCGGCACAGAACTGCGCCGCCCCGACGGCTTCGATTGGCAAGCCAGTTAGGAACCGAAATCTAATAACTTACGGGTTTCCCCCTCCCTTTTGTACTTTAAGAAAATAATCAGGTAGTTATTTTTTCATTTTGGCAGAACCAAAGTTTCCCGGATTATCAAGCGGGCGGGATGCTTCGGAGGATGCTTCGGCAGCCTCAGCACAGGCTCTCAGCATGACAAGTTTATTACCCGAATTAATTTTTAATCCACAATTGGGAGGGGGTTAGGGGGAGGGTAGATGAAATTAATCCGCATTCCTTAATCAGAAAAACGGAGAGATTGGCGATTGGACTAATCTTCAGTTTCCAGCCGACCCTTTCCCCTCTCTACGGCTCAATCCGGTAAACCGCATACAGCAGCTGATTCCGCGAATCGAACTGCTCTTCATACACGCCGCCCGGATACGCCTCCTGCACAAAAGCCAGTTCGTTCAGCCGTTCTGGCAAAAAGATAGCCAGCGTGGGGCCAAAAATGGGCCAGCTGGGGGGCGCAGCCAGCGGCTCGACCACATCAACCGCCATCACCTCTGGAGCCAGGTAGGGAATAGTTGAGAGGCTAAAGTAGCCCATACGTGGAAAGCCCATGAAATAAACCATGGGGGGTTCAGCTTCTGCCTGTAAATAGTAAGCAACATCGGTGGCTACGGCCGTATTCAACCCGCCCAGCACAAACGACTCATACAGTTCGCCAAAGTAAAATGTTATGTCAATAAGCGCGAGCCAGAGCAGGGCAACGGCCGTTCCCAACCCCACCCACTGCTTGCCCGATGGCCACAGCTGGCGCAGCCACCCTGCCACTAACCCGACTGGCAGCGCCACCAACACCGCCACCGCAGGCATCGCCAAAATGAACCGCTGCGAAGCGGGCGGACTCTGGCTAAAACCGCTCAGAAAAATGGTAGACAGCAGCGGCAGAAAAAGCAGCCCAAAACGGCCGTCGAAGCGCAGCAGACCCCAGGCCAGGCCAGCAAAAAAGAGCGCCGCAGCCACGGGCAGCAGCAGCGGGACATCCGGCTCATACAGCAAACGGAGCGGCAGATAGGTAAATCCCTGAGCCGCCTGCCACATCTGGCGCAAAATAATCGTTGTGGCATTTGCGCCCTCAACCGCAGCCATTGTGGCCAGCCGGTCCCCCATAATGGTGACCCGGTTGAGCGGCGCCTGGAATTCGTCCCAATGGTTGGCAAAATAAACGCCTAACGGAAAAAGGGTGAGTACGGCCGTATAGCCACACATCAAAAAATCAGGCAGCCGCTGCCGCCAACGCCCGGGCTGCCGCCACCACAACGCCACCGCCCAGATAAGCAGCAGCAGCGGCAGCACCCGGATAGAGACGTAGAAATATTGGCCCAACCCCAGCGCTAGACCCGCCACCACAAACGGCAGCCGCTTGCCGCTGCGCCAGCCGTGCCATACGCCCGCCAGCGCCAGCGCCATAAACAGACTGTCCCACACGTTGTTCAGCCCAATACGGCTCAGGTGGATGTGGTAATGGGATCCCATCATGACAACGGCGGCGGCAACGGCCGTTCCCCGATCAAACATCACCCGCGCCAATAAATAGGTACCCAGCACCGCCAACGCCCCGCCCAGCGCCGCAAAATAGCGCAGCGCCTCTATGGTCTGCCCAAACAGATCGATGAACACCGCTTGCAGTGCAAAATAAAAAGAAGGAAATGAAAACCAGCCGATGGTAAACCAGTTATCTGCCTCACCGTGCAAAAAACGGAGGGCATGCAGCCCAGATGATCCTTCGTCTCCGGAAAAGGTGTTGGGAAATTGGGTAACGGCCGTTCCCCGCAGCAGCCACGCCCCAACAAATAAAGCCAACAACAGCCACCACTCCCAACGCGCCAGCCCAAAGCCACGCCGAAACCAGCCGCGCCACTCCGCCACCGGCACGCCCCCCACCAGACAGCCACCCATTGCCAGCAGCCAGGCCGCCACAGAAACCCCCCAGCGCCGCGCCAGCGGGTCAGGGCCAGCCGCCAGCTGCGCCAACCAGGTTAACAGCGCCGCCAACACCAGCAGCAGCGCCTGCCAGCCCGCGAGGCCCAGCCAATACCCTAGCCGGTGCAGCTGCTGCGCCAGCCAATCCTCCGCCAGGCCATCTGGCCGAATGCGGCTGCCCGCCCACAAAAAAAGTCCGGTACCCAATCCCAACATGGCCAAAACCAGCCATTTTCCCGGAGCGGGCACAGAGGCAAAACTCAGCTGCCCCAGAATTAAAAGCAGCAAGCCGCTGCCCAGCATCGCAGCAATCAGTTGGGTATGGGTTTGTTGGGTAAGGGGAAAGAGGGGTTGATCTGATCGGGAAACGGCCGTTTCCCACACCTCCGCCCCAATTTGCTGCCGCCAGCGCCGCACCAGCAGCCACAAAACCAGCAGCAGCAGTACAGACAACCACAAATAAGGAAGCACAGAGGAGAGCATTTCGTTCGTCACGCTGTTTGAATTATCAACATTCACACCGTTTTGGCAAAAGCCAGTATTGCTCACGAACTTCCGCCGGACTGTACTAGAGCTGAATGGCGCTTGCCTCGATGAGCATCTGGCGCAGGGGATCGTAATGGGCGTCTACGGCCGTATCAAACCGCACCATCTGCCCCAAAGCCAAAACCGCTTGTCCGGCTGCATTCAGGTGCATTTGCATCAGCGCCTGACGGAGCGACTGGCGCAGCGGTGCAGGCACGCTTTTGTGAACCACCCACGGCGGAATGGGGCTGGGGCCAAGCGCCTCGATGATGCGAATCTGGTTGGTCAGCGCCGGATCTTCACGCATGGCCATTGCCAGCACCGTGCTGTCAATGGCCGAAGCATCTACTCCTCCGGACAAAACCATTTCCAGCGAGCGCAGGTGCGCGCCTGACGCCACGGTCTGGCCAAAAAATGTGCCGATTTGCCCGATTTGCGCCAATTTGTAGCGTGTGATGTGGTAGCCAGACTGGGAGCCAACTTCGTTGTAGGCCCACGCTGCCCCGCGTAAATCGGCAAAGGTGGCATATGGGCTGTCGCGCCGCACAACCACATCGGAAAAGTAGATGGGCCGGTTTTGGTAGCGCACCCCGGCCATGACGGGCAGCGCCAGCAGTTCGATGGGGGGATTGGGAACGGCCGTTTGCTGCACATACGGATAGCCACAAATCCAGCCAACCTGAATCTGCCCCTCCATTACCTGCCGGAAGCGCTCTTGCCAGGGCGTGTCGATGATGAAGTGGACCTCCTGGCGAAGCTGCTGCGCCAGGTAACCGGCAACGGCCGCCGTGACGGCATGGGTGTTGCGCGCCTGGCAGGTGGTGAGGTGCAGGATCATGCGGTTTGGCCCAGGTAATTTTGCACGATGTCGGCGAGGTGAGACGGCCGTTCCAGCGTCAACATATGGCCACAATCGGGCACTTCTACAAAGGTCGCGTCTGGCTGCATTTCCTGCCACAGCTGCCACGCCTGGGGGAAAAGCGTGTCAGACTCGGCCGCGCGGATGGCCAGCGTAGGCTGCCTCACCTCAGGCAAAGCATCCCACACGCCCTGCGGCGGCATTGAATAAAATTGTGCTTCCCATTCGCGTGGAAACAGCAACTCAATATCGCCTGCCTCTGTTTCGCGGGTGGCAGAATTGACATAATCCCACAATGCTTCATCAGAAAAACGGTCAAAAACAGATTTGCGCCGGAAGCGGGCAAAGGCGGCTTCACGGCTGTCCCAGAGGTTGCGCCGCTTGAGGGCGCCAGACACCATCTTGTTAAACACGCCAGCATCGGGATTTTCAGCGATCTTTTGCAGAATGGCTGGGGGCAGCATGACTGGCTCGATAAGAATTAGCTGCGAAAAGAGGTCTGGGCGGGAAACGGCCGCATACAAAGTCGCCACCGCTCCCAGCGAATGCCCCACGCCAACCACCTGCTGCCAGCCCATCTGGTCAAAAAAGCGAATCAGGTCATCGGCAATCACCGTCCAGTCAGTCATCTCTTCCGGCTGGGAACCCGGCCACAGCGGCCGGTGCGCCACAGCATACACATGGAAATTTTCCGTGAGCGGTTCTAAAAACTGGTGGAACCCGGCCGGTGGGTAGGCATTGGGATGGGCGAAATGGAGGATACGGCCGTTGCCGCCAAAATCAATGTAGGGAATGGAATGCGCCATAAAAAATACCGTTATTCTCGTTCCACGCTCTGCGTGGAATGTTTTCCTCGACGCTCCGCGTCGCAACGAGCCAGAAAGTGATTGTCACATGGCTACTCAACTTTGAAGTTGCCCAAAAAATGAACCCAATCCAACTTCTGGCTAACCGCGTTGAACAATCGCTGGTCGGCCGTCCAGAACGGGCAGTCCAAATGCTCGGCCAGGGCCAGGTAGTGGGTGTCGTACGCGGTGGGGCGGTTGAATTCGGCGGCCAACTGCCAGGCGCGGTTGTGAATGTCGTCGAAGGTTTGCAGGGAGACGTCGATGGCCAGCGCAGTTGCCAGCATTTTGGCGGCCAGATCGGGTTGAAGGATTTGGCGATGGGTGAGTTTGCGGAGAACGGCCGTAACCTCAAACGGAAACAGCTGCGGCGCAACCGGCTGCACGCCATCACTCACCCAGCTTTGCCACAGCGCCTCAGCCAGATGGCTGTCTGGTTCCTGCAAAACTAATTTCAGCAAGATGCCCGCATCAACGCAAATCTGTGAGGTCATCCAGGCGCTCCTCGCGCACTTCTTCCAGGGTAGAGTCTACGCCGTAGCCTTCTTCTGCCCCACTTTCGCGCAGTTGGCGGGCATCCGCCAGTAAGTGTTGCTGGCGATTCTGGTACAGTTCGCGCTGGCTTTCTTCCAGCAAACCCTCCAGCAGACGCAAATCATCCAGGCTGATGAGCGCGGCGCGCTCCTTGCCGTGCGACAGCAAAATGAAGCGCGTGCCGCCAAACGACGCCTGGTTCACAATCTCGCCCAAATTTTGCTTGAGTTCCGTCACGGAAATGGCTTTGGTTGTCATGATATTTCGCCCTTTTTGCCTAAATCAAACGATTTGTGCGAATTGTACCATGCTGTAGGGCAAAAGCAGTGTGGATTTAAAATTAATTCGGGTAATAAAGTTGTCATGCTGAGGTCCTCCGAAGCATCCCGTTCACCCGGAAGGGCCAAAGCCACAGAATGACAAAATAACTACCTGTTTATTTTCTTAAACTGCAATGCTTTTGCTCTACGAACCGGCTAGGGGACGACGGGATTCGTCGAAGAGGTACGGCCGTTTACCAGCCATCTCGGTGATCAGGTCTTGGAAACGGCCGTTCCGCTCTACAAGCGTCACCAATTCCCGCATCTTGCCATCAAGCGTGTCTCCAGCCAACGAGCCCGGCCTGATTTTCAAGTCAAACAGCAAGTCGTTAAATTCATTTTCATTAAACGCCGTTTTCAAACCAGACAGAACTTCACGGCGTGTAGGGAGACCAGCTTGCCGCATTTCCGTTGTGCTGACCCCGTTGAGCAGCTCTTGCACATCGAGCATAATCACTTCCCCGTTTTGGGCATGGTGAGGAACGGTGGCCATCTTCATTTTTTCCAGCTGCTCCAGGTAGGCGTAGTCAATCGGCTGCGCATCTGGGTGGCCGGGAATGGGCACAACCTCGCGCGGTTTGGTGCCCTGGATAGTATCGTGAATACCGGCAAATTCCAGGCGCAGGGAGTAGAGAAACTGGCGGCGATCCCCGTCACCAATGATGGAAATACGGATGGTGGCGGCTTTGATGTCTGCTTTGACGAGAGCGGTAAAGCCATCGTGGTGCAGCATGACGCCGGTGCGCCAGCGGATGACGGGGTCCACGCGCTGGTTTTGGCGCACCATGAAGCGGTGCAGAATGCTGCGCGGCAGGACGCTGTATTGGTAGGCAAACTGGAGCGCGTTGGCCTCGTCCCACTCAAATGCAGGCTGCTCTTTGCTGATGAGATCGGGGATGAGTAGGGTTTGGCGGTCGGGCAGATCGAAAGCCAGCTCGAATTTGAGCATCATGTCCAGCAGGAAGCGGCGCTGCTGGCTGGGGTAATCATGGTGGGAGAGCAGGTCACGCATCTGGTTACGGGGCAGCAGGCCATACTGTTTTTGCAGCGCAGGACTGTTGAGCAGGGCATAAATGCCTTCCGTCACCCAGTTGGGATTGAGAACGCTGGTGTCGCGGACACGGTCATCGTCGATGAAGTTGAGGACGATGCCCAAATCATGGAGGAAGCGGACCAGCGTGGTCTGGCTGCTTTCTTCGGCGATGCCGTGTTGGCGGCAGAGCGCTTCGTATTCGTCGTAGGGGAGGAAGTGGCGCTGGGCCTGCATGGTAACAAGATCAGTTTTGACCTGCATCCAGTTGGCGGGAAAAGCGGTGTCTACGTGTTCCATCGTGGCCAGGAGTGCGGCGATTTCGGTTTTGAGTTTGTCAATGCCCACATCATCGCGGGCGGAGGTGCGGATGAAGCCTTTGATCGCCGGGTATTTTTCTTGCAGGCCGCGCCGGTTAATGTCCAGGTGGTGCTGGTCTGATTTGTTGATGATAATGAGGACGGGGGCGTCGGGGGCAAAGCTGTTGATGAGCGCCAGCCAATACTCCACACGCCCCTCATCTTCCCCCTGCCGGGCGTCGAGGACGAGCAGGTAGAGGCTGCGTTTGGTGAGGAAAAATTGGTGGGTGGCGTGCATTATTTCCTGCCCGCCAAAATCCCAGATGTTGAGAGTGATGGGGACCCCCATGGAAGGGGCAACGCCCTGCTGCGGGCGATTGACGTCCAGCGACCAGGTTTCGATATTGATCCCTTCCGTTTGGTTTTCCGCTTCGTCAAATCCTTGCCCCAACAGCCGCTTCACAAGTGAGGTTTTACCCACCCCCCCTTGCCCTACAAGGATGAGCTTGGCTTCGTTGAGCGGTAGTGGCGGTGCTTCCTGGCGTTCGAGCAAATAATTTAAGATGGCTTGTGCATCACGTTCCCGAGCCAAAATTTCTGGAGGAATTGACAGGTCGGTATTGCCTTTAAGACTTAGAATTTGCAAATTTGTAAGCTGTGTAATTTCAGATGGCAAAGCTATTAGCTGATTATCAAAAAGTGAAACAGACGCTAACCGCCTTAATTTTCCAATTTCGGGGGGAACGGTTTTTAGTTTATTTTGACCAAGATAAAGGGCTAATAACCATTTTAACTCACCAATTTCCGGAGGAACCTTTGTTAATCCTAAATAACTCAAATCAAGAGTAGTTGTCCATTCATCTTTCGCAATTTGAATGCGGTGCTGCGCCACTTTGTAAGCATCCTCAGGGTTATTGTATTCATAGTTGGCCATGGGGTTCCTCATGTTTTAAGTGGGGCGCATCCGGCTGGTGCGCCCCGCTTGTCTGGCAAAATCCAGGTTCCATTTTACCCAATTGCCCGTAGTTGTTGTAGGGCGTTCGTTGCTCCGATCGGTGTCTCACCGTGCCGGTTCGGTGACATGGCCAGGAGGCCGGCCACAGGAATGTAAACTAATTCTGCTTGTCATTCTCGCGCAAGCGGGCACCCAGTGGACTCCCGCTTGCGCGGGAGTGACAGGTTAAAGCAAATCTTTCGTAAAAAATTGAGGAGTAAGCATTCTCAGATGCCGGTCGTATCTGAGGATGCTTCCTCCTCGAATGAATTTGTAGTCTTTGTTAGCATCTGCAAAAGCTGCTGGGTCGCCTGCTTGGTGTCCGGGCCGATTTCGCCGGGGGGACCGACGCAGGCGGGGCAGCCGTCGCGGCAGCGGCAGTCGCTGACCAGCTCCAGGGCGGCGGGCAGCAGTTCGTGGTGCTGCTCAAACAGCCGCTGGCTAAAGCCCACGCCCGCCGCCACCGATTCGTAAATGACGAGGGTGGGGGCTTGGGTCAGCGGGCTGCGGCTTTCGGCGACTACTTCGATATCGCCGGGATCGCACATCAGGTATAGCGGGGCCAGGTTGCGCAGGACGTAGGCCAGCCCGCCCAGCGCCGAGCGAGCCTGCTGACCGGCTTCGGCCTGTTTGTGGCAGCTGGGGCAGAGGGTGATGAGATTTTCTGGCTGGTTGGCCTGTTGGTAGTTGTCGTTTTGGCCAGGGATGTAGTTGAAGTCGCGAAACGGCCGTATATGATGCACATGCAATCCCTGCCCTGGGCGCGCCTCTGCACCGCAGGTGCGGCAGCGGTGGTTGTCACGGAGCAGCACAAGCTGGCGCTGCTGCTGCCAGTTGGGGCCGTAATTGTTGGGCCGCAGCAAAATGCCCGCGTCGTACAGCCGCTCCGTCAGCGCGTCGGAGAAGATGAGCCAGTAGCCGTTGGTTTCCAGCACCATTTCCGGCAGGTCGACCTCACCAAAACCCAGCGTCTCGTGCGTGTACCGCTTGATTTTGCGGTAGCCAGTCGCCTTCGTGACCACCGTCACGTCGCCCCAGGCTCTTAATATATCCGCAGATTTCGCAGATTGGCGCAGATTGCGCTCAGATTTTTCTTCTTCATCCTTTGCCTCTTCTGCTTCTTTGCGCCTTTGCGTCAAAAATTCCTCCGCCGTTTCCATCGCGTTCAATTCGCGGATGGCGCTGCCGACGCTGGCGCGGGTGTAGTAATCGACTTCGATGGGGCGGACGTGGGCGATACGGCCGTCCCAATCAAAGTCCTCCACCAAATAGGTCCGGGCCTGGTGCATGTAAATTGAGCCCTCGTACACCATCACCGGCGCGGTTTCCAGGTCCACCTCGCCAATGACGTGTACGCCGTCCTCGTCGTGGGCCTGGATGACGACGGTATCATCGCCGCTGGTGCGCAGGGAAACGGCCGTTGCCGGCGACCCTTCCCCCACGTAATGAAACTGCTGCCGCGTCTCGTGCAGCTCGCCGCCGTCGCGCAGCGCTTCCAGCAGCGGCGTCACGTCACCAAAACCGCCAAACGCTTCGCCTTGCTTAAACGGCAGCTCAAACGCTGCGCACAGCAGATGGCGCACCATGATGCGCAAATTATCTGGATTGGTGAGGGCGTGTTCGGGCGAACGGCCGAAAATATAGCGCGGATGGGTGCAGATGTATTGGTCCAGCGGGCTGTTGTTGGCCACCATGAGGGCAATCGACTGCTCGTTGCGCCGTCCCGCCCGGCCCGCCTGCTGCCAGATAGAGGCAATCGAGCCAGGGTAGCCGGTGATGACGGCCGCATCCAGCTGGCCAATGTCGATGCCCAGCTCCAGGGCGTTGGTAGCGACCACGCCACGAATTTGGCCGGTACGCAGACCATGTTCAATCTGGCGGCGCTCCAGCGGCAAATAACCGCCCCTGTAGCCAGTCACAGCCGCAGCTTCCCCACCCTGGTAAACCACATCGTCCCGCAAGTAGGCCAGAAGCAGCTCCACCGTCTGCCGGGCGCGGGCAAAGACGATGGTTTGGATGCCGGCCGCCAGGAAGGTGCTGGCGGCGTCCCGTGAGGCCAGGATCGAACTGCCGCGCAGCCCCAGCGTCTCGTCGATGATGGGCGGGTTGTAGAGGATGAACTGTTTTTCGCCAGTTGGTGCGCCGTTTTGGGATTCGTCGATGAGGGTAAACGGCCGTTCCACCAACCGCTCGGCATGTTCTTTAGGATTGGCAATGGTGGCCGAGCAGCAAATAAATTGGGGATTGCTGCCGTAGAAGTGGCACAAGCGCTGCAAACGGCGCAGCACGTTGGCCACATGGCTTCCAAAGATGCCCCGGTAAGCGTGAATCTCATCCAGCACCACAAACTCCAGGTTGGCTAGCAAATTGCGCCAGCCGGTGTGGTAGGGCAAGATGCCGCTGTGCAGCATATCTGGATTGGTGATGAGGATGCCATCGCTGCGGCGCACCTGGGTACGCTGGCTGCGCGGCGTATCGCCGTCGTAGCTGTAGACGTCAAATGGCAGATTGCCCGCGCTGATGAGCGTCTGAGTTTCAGCCAGCTGATCCTGCGACAGCGCTTTGGTGGGGAACAGGTAGAGGGCGCGTGCTTTCGGCCGTTCCAGCAGCGTCTGGAAAACTGGAATGGTATAGCAGAGCGACTTGCCGGAGGCTGTGGCTGTGGCGATGATGACGTTTTGGTGTTGGGAAACGGCCGTAACCGCCGCCGCCTGATGGGTAAACAAGTCGGTAATGCCCCGATGCTTCAACGCCTGTTCGATAGCAGACGGCAAAGGCAGCGACAGCGAAGCAGCTGGACGCGCCGGAAGACGTTCCCAGGCCACAACGCTGCGCATAAAATCTCGGTTAAGTCGTAAATTTGCCAGAAGCTCAGTCACAGACATCGGCTAAATTATAGCGGGTTTCCTGAAGCTGGCTTTTGTCTGTTTACGTGCGTCATTTAAGTTATACATAGGGTTTCTCTTTATATGTTTATTTGTAGTAGGTTGTAGTAGGGGTTGGGGATATGTGCAGAATTATTTTTAGCCCCTGCATCTAGGGGGCTCTGTGTCCGCCGCCCCATATCTTTCCTGAGCTTTGTTTTGCTCTTGGCTATGCTTGTGGGGACGCTTCTGTATAATCGCGATGTTTGCTCGAATGCCCCCCATATTCATCATGCTGGTCAAAATATGTATATGTCCTATGACGCTGGTCCGCCCCCATATATGGGCAGCTGGGACAAAACGGTCGTTTTATGACAAGCAATGTTTTCCACAGTTAAGATCGGTTTTCCACAGTAAACGGCCGTTTATCCACAGGCCTGGGTCCCTTATGCGTCCTAAATCGGGATCAACGGTTGTTTCTTGTTTTCTATATATGGGTGCAAGAAACGAAACAACCGCATATCTGGGGCCTATGAAGCCCCAAAATTAAAACGGACTTGTGTTCCAAAAGTGGTCTCCTAAAATGTTTGTCAAATTTGCCTGTTTGTGGCAAATTTCTTACTAGTACCGCCAGCTTTTGCCAGGATTGGCTCGTACTGCTATCCTTGACAATTGGTTGTCGTATTGACTAGAATTTATTCATCCTGAGCATTACTCTCTCAAGCATGTAACCACACAATGGTTCATCGATGAGACACCTTGGAGGCGCAACATGAATATCATCAAAGTTTCCGCTCGTTCTCGAACTGCTGCTGTTGCCGGTGCAATTGCCGGTGTCATGCGTGAAGTGAGTCGAGCAGAGGTGCAGGCCATCGGTGCCGGCGCCGTCAACCAGGCTCTGAAAGCGATTGTTATTGCCAAAGGATACCTGGCCGAAGAGGGGGTTGATATCGTTTGTGACCCGTCATTTGTGGAAGTTTCCATTGATGACCAGGAACGAACGGCCATTCGAATTGTGGTTGAGCCCCGTAATCAAGCATAAAAAAGCAAGTTGTTTTGATTACACCAAGGCTTGATGTTGGGAGACATCAAGCCTTTTTTATTTCTCTTAGCGGCTGCCCCGCTGCCCGGTTGCCCGCATTTCAGATGAGGAAATATCTTTACGAAAGGCCTCGGAAGGAATCGGCTTAAATAGATCGGTAAACTGTGGCAGCAGGTTGAGCTGGGTCCATTCGCGGAAAATGCCATCCTCGTCCTTTCGTCCAGCCACCAAAAAAGAACAGCCCAGATCGCGAATTTCGGTCAGCGCTTCGAGCAGGCGGGTGGCGCTGTTGTGGTAATATCGTGGTTGCAGCACCCGATCGGCCGTATCGTAGCCAATCACAAATACGGTGTTGGGAAACAGCCGGGCTTTTTCCTGGTAGGTTGGCGCATTGGTGACATAAACAGGCCACCGACCAGCAAATTGGGCAATGCGGTCTACAATTGTGTCCGGGTCAATCGGGGGCTTATCCACATTTTGAGCCGAAATTTCAAAAGCGACGGGATGACCCAGCAATTTAGCTGAGACTTGCAGCAGTTCTAAATGGCCATCATGCAGCGGATTGAAGGAGCCTGAGAGGATGGCTTGTGGGTTGATATGTTTGCTGCGGATACGGCCGTCTGCCCTTATCCCAAAATAAGCCAGTTCACCTCGATTCAACTTTTGAGCCGCCTGACCAAAATGGTGCGTGGCAACCGTCAACTTGTCTTCCTGGCTTAAGCTGTACGAGAGCTGCGTTTCCAGCGACATTGCCTGGGCCAGACTGTTTAGAATTACCCGACTTACCAGATTTTCTTCCCCGGCGCGGTCCCGGTGCCCTTTGTGCAGATGAACGCCATACTCCACCAGGCGATCTGGCTGCCAGGTGGCAATATAGGCGCGATGCTCACCCAGCTTGGGCCGATCGGTAACGATGGTGGCTGTACAGGCCAGGCCCACCACAGGATTGACCGCCGCATCCAGCCAGCGGGCGCGGGTGAAGGCCCGTCCAGCCAGTAGTCGCGCCGTGCGCTCCGTGACGTATTTGGCCGGAGGTTGGCCTAAAAATTCATCGAAGGCGGCTTTGCTGTAGGGTACCAGGGCTTCTAGCAAGGTTCGGGTGGCTCCCGCAACGCCCAATAAATTTGAGAGTGCCTCGGTCCCAGCACCGGCGGCTACAAGAACAATGCGCTCTGGGGCATCGTGGATTGTTTGAACAAGTTGTTTGATGTCAGCTTCCATAGCAGGCGGGATTTTATCATTGGCGAGGCTAATGACAATTGGTGTTTCAACTAAAAGGTGGTTTCAGAGTTTCCCAGGGGCTGAATCACTCTCTGAACGGTTGTTCAATGTTTTGTTTCAGGGAAAAACGCTCAAAGGAGTTGTCAATTAATCTGCCCTGACTATTCAGGCAGTGGTGGCTGAATGTCGATCAATTCTTCGTAGTTATAAATATCGACCTGCCAGATGCTTTCTTGCTCCTCATGGTCTGGCTCTGGCTCGCGCAGGACAATGCGCACCAGCTCGTATGTTTCCGGTGCGATCCAGAGCTGAATTTCTACCGGCGCGGGGCCAATCAGGTAGCCGCTCATCTGGTAGATGTTTTCGCCGCTGGCAACGGCCGTTATGCTGTAAAGCAATTCGTCCGGCCCCTCACTCTCCGCCAGATTCTCCGGCTCGGCCAGCGCCACCTGCGACAAATCGTCCAGCAGCACCGCCTGGATGCCAATGTCATTGTCGAACAGCACCGCCGGGTTGAAGCCCCAGTTGGGCGGCAGCTCCTCCCAGGCCCGCGTGACGACGTTGGTTTGCCACTGAATCACACCCACGCTAATCACGTCTACGTCGGTGATGATGCCAGGGCCGATGACCCGTACTGTCGCCAGGGCGCGATCTGGGGCCGCATATGCCCCACGCGCCCGCCGGAACGAGAGGGTATTGCCAGGGTCTAGAAAAGCGGGCGCGCCGTCTCGCTCAATGGTGAACTGGAAGCCGCTGCTGGCCTTCATCCGTTCGGCCGTAAGCTGCACTAACTCGGTTGCGCTGATTTCGGGCAAAGTGGGTTTTTGGCAGGCGGTTATGACCAGCAGCAGGGAAAGCAGTAAAAGCAAGCGTGGTGTTATTCTTCGAGATAGTTTCATTTCATACGTTTAGTCAAATAGAACCAACTTTACAAATTGTGGAACGAATTGGCAAATCAGATAATCGAAAGTTTATTGGAACAGCTCTGGAACAGACCTGGAACAGCAAACCAATTTCTCCTGTGTTAATCTGGAAACATGAGCGGACACAGAATTTTGGTTGTTGATGATGAACCCAAAGTCGCCTTTTTTTTCCAGAAGCATCTGGAAATGGGCGGTCAGGGATATGAGGTCAAAGCGGTTAATTCAGGGCAGGCTGCGCTTCGGGAGCTTCAGGCAAGCAGGTATGATTTACTGATTACTGACTTGCGCATGCCGCAAATGGATGGGCTGGAGCTGCTTCGGCGTGTTCGTGCCACGTCGCCACAAACAAAATCAATTTTGGTTACGGCCTATGGCACGGATGATGTGTGGGCAGAAGCGAATCGCCTGGATACGTTCCGTTCTTTATCTAAACCGCTCAAGATTCCGGAACTGCTAACGGCCGTTCGCGAAGCCTTAACCCAACCCCAAAAAGGCCAGATAAAAAAGGAACGTTCAGAACTTCTGATATTAACGGGTGACCATTTTGAATTGTTGGCCGAACGTATTGAAGAGCTGCGGGTAGATGTGGGAGCGCGTGTTGTGGTGTTGGCCGATACAGGCGGGCACATGTTGGCCTATACGGGGACTGCCGAAGAATTGAATATTTCCAGCATGATGGCTTTACTGGGGGGCACGATGGCTGCTTCTGAGGAATTAGCTTGTCAACTAAAGTATCAGCAGCCGATGCATATGTCTTATTTTGAGGGGCCCCCCTATGATCTTTATGCGGCCAATATCAGTTACAACCTCTTTTTGACCATTGTTTATGATCGGCGTGCAAATGTGAATGCGGTCAGTCGCATTGGCCTGGTCTGGCTGTACATGCGGCGTGCTCTGGCCGATTTGCGCGACATGTTGGGACGGCAAACAGAAGAAGCTGTCCCATCTCTGGCTGATGGGTTTGCCCAATCGGTTCAAGGGGAGCTAGATAACTTGTTTGGCACCGATGCCAAGATAGCCGCGACCTTTCGCAGCAGCAAACCTGTTCCTCAGCCCGAACCCGCTTTGAATTATTTAGGCAGCAAGATAAATGAGATGTTGGCGCGTTTTGGCGAGCAAACAAATCTAGCGGTTGAATCTCAATTGGAAGCTTTGCAGATCTCTTTGCCGCAACCGATGGTTCGCCTGATTTTGCAAGCGGTTGGTCAGGGGTTGAGGAATGTTCACCAACACAGCCAGGCTTCAATTGTAGGGGTGTCGTTTGTGGTGAACGGCCGTTTCCTCCAGGGTCGTATTGCTGACAATGGCATAGGCTTTACCGAAAGTTCCCCGCCTGCCGCGCGCAGCCTGGCAGCTTTACAAAAGGAATTTGAACAAGCCGGGGGGACGCTTACTTTTAACGGCCGTTCACATTACGGCGTTACATTAAGTTTTCAGCTGCCCATTTCGGCATGAATGACTGGATTGAGTAAAAGGGGATCCGCCTGTGTTTATCAACTCAAAACTCCGCGAAATGCAAATTAAACTGGTCTACTATGGGCCACCGTTAAGCGGCAAAACGACTAATCTGGAACAAATCCATGCCCGCGTGCCGCTCAAGCAGCGCAGCGATCTGGTTTCCGTCAAAACCAGAGAAGACCGCACCCTGTTTTTCGATTTTATGCAGTTGGAGCTGAACGAGATCAAAGGGTTAAAGCCTAAATTCAAGCTCTATACCGTTCCTGGGCAAAGTTATTATGCAGCCACGCGCAAACTGGTGCTGAAAGATGTGGATGGTCTTGTCTTTGTGGCTGATTCTTCGGTACAGCGCTTAGCTGCCAACCGCCACGCCATTGTGGATATGTGGCAGCAGATTAAGGAGCTGGGCCGGTCGCCCACAAACATTCCTTTTATTTTGCAATGCAACAAACAAGATTTGCCAGATGCGGTTGATCCTGCGCTGCTGGGTCGCTTTTTGCGGGTTCCCAATACGTTGAACATCCCTGCCGTTGCCGTCAACGGGGAAGGTGCTGTTGAAACACTCAAACAGATCATCGCCCAGGTGATTGCCCGAATTTAGAAAAAGGATCGCCCAAGAGCCAGACGGGGCGCGCGTTTTTCCCCTGGCTCTGGCCAGAGTCTGAAGGTTTTTGTTATGACAGACGTTAAATTACATGATCGGCCGTTGGTTTTTAATACGGAACAGACGCAGCAGCTGGACCGCTGTTTACTACATCTGGCGGACCAGACGGGCGCACCTTTGGTCATGTTGTCGGATGTAAGCGGCCGTCTTGTTTTGTATCGCGGCCGTTTGCCATCGGCGCAAAGTGTCGGATTGGCGGCGTTGGCGGCGGGCAGCTTTGCGGCCGGGCTGGAAATTGGCAATTTTTTGGGCCTGCCCAAAAGTTTTCAGCAGCAATTACTCGAAGGGCCTGTGGCCAGTTTATATACCCTGGCTGTTGGACCAGAACTGCTGCTCATCCTTGCGTTTACGCATAAAACGACGCTGGGCATGATCCGCCTGTTTGCCCAACAAGCCCACCAGGAGCTTTTGACACTGGCCAGCGCAGCGGCGCTGGCTCGTGAAGCAACGGCGCACTGTGAGGTCCAGCTAGAAGAGGGCTTTGACGAGGCGTTGAAAAGCCAGCTGGATGATTTGTTTGCTAATGATGAGTTTTCTTTGGGGTAAAACAACAATGTTGCTGGAAACTACTATGCCAGACGTTATGCGTCAAATATTAAACATTCTAGCCAGGTTGCGCGGAAAGCCAGAGGTGGAAACGGCCGTTCTCGCCACAATGGATGGGTTAGCCATAGATGCCAATATGCCCGGTGCTGGACAAACGGCCGCAGTAGCCGGTTTCATGGTTGCAGCCACTCGCCAATCAACCGCCATGCTGGGCGTGAACCAGGCGCAGGCGCTATTGGTTACCCTGACAAATGATTCTTTTATCGTTTTATACCCGTTTACAGCGGCTGATTCCCAACTCATTTTAGCGGTTCTGTTTAATCAGCCATTTGCCTATAAACGTTTGTTGGCACAGACCATGCGGCATATCCAGCGCATAATGGAGAATAAGCCGTGAGTATTAAAGGTGATTTACAGGCAATAAGTTTGCCGACGTTGGTGCAGTTTGCCGTGCAAGAAGGTGGGCAAACGTACATCCGGCTTAAGAATGATGATTCTATCGGGCAGCTTTTCTTCGAGGATGGCTATCTACACCATGCTGAACTAACCAGCCCGACGACAGCAGGATCATCCAGCACGCAAGTCGGAGAGGAGATTGTTTATGAATTGTTAGGTTGGCAAACGGGCGCGTTTTGGGTGCAGAAAGATGTTCCGCCACCGGCTCATAGCGTGCATCAAAGCTGGGATTACTTGTTAATGGAAGGGCTGCGGCAGTTGGATGAGCGTCAATCCGCTGCCGAGGAACCCCTCATCCCAAAAGAATCCCTCTCAGAAATGTTGTCGGATTTAGCTGAAGTTGACGCAGTTGAAATTCAAAAATTAATCAAGCAAAAGGAGATTGCTGACAAAATGGCAAGCAAAAGCGAAGAATTACAGGCGATTGTGAATAATCTAGTTAATAACTCAAATGACATTTTGGGAGCGGCCGTCATCAGTATAGATGGTTTATTGATGGCCAGTTCCCTGAGTGGTGGCATAGATGGGAGTCGGGTAGCGGCCGTTTCTGCTGGGTTGATCAGCCTGGCCGGGCGTTCTGCCGCCCAGTTAAACCAGGGCGCATTAAAACAAACCTTGATCCAGGCCAATAATGGCAACATCATCGCTATCCAGGCCAGCGAGAAAGCTTCCTTTGTCGCCCTGCTGCCCACTAACGTAAATCTGGGTATGGCTTTCCTGGAATGTCAAGATGCGGCCACCGCTATTAGCAACATTCTATAAGCGGCTCAATGCAGATTAAAAAATTAAAATAGAAAGGAGCTAAAACATGACTAACTTTAACATTGACGAAATGCGGCGCTACGCGGGGCTGACAGATTCAGACGCAACTTTGCTGGCAGAGATGAAACCGATGCTGGAAAAACATGCGCCAGCTTTGCGAGACGCCTTCTACGCCAACCTTGACCAATATGAAACATTGAAGAATCTGTTGGATGCAAAAGAAGGGCGGCGCGAGATCTTGGGCCAACACCTGGTAGCCTGGTTAATGAGTCTGGCGACCGGGCGGTATGATGATGCCTATCTGGACCGCCGGTATGTTATAGGCAAACGCCATGTCGAGGTTGGGCTAGACCCTCGTTGGGTAGTCGGAGCCATGTCTTTCTGTCGCGGACAAATCAAGCTAATGGTTGAGGCTGAATACAGCAGCGCCCCAGATCAGATGGGCCGCTATCTGGCTCTGGATAAGATTATGGACCTCGATCTCAACATCATGTTGCAATCCTATGATGACCGCCGTATGGACTTATTTTTGGAGACAACAGGTTTTAGCAAAGCGTTGTTTGAGTCGATGATTAGCACGGCTGATAATTAACTGTATGGTGAGAGGCTATGGCCACTTACTTACTGTGTAAAATAACGCCGCGACCGCGCACGCTTTGGATGGGGCTGCTTTCGTTGTCTCCTAATTTGCGGCGCAGACGAAAAATGTGGGTACGCAGAAGCGCCCGCGCCTCCTCCTCATCGAGATCGCTTTCATGGGAGGCGCGGGCCAGGTCTGCATAGCTAAAAAGCGTGTTGGGCTGGCTGGTGAGTTTGCAAAGCAAGCGGTATTCAACTGGCGTTAGGCTTAGCGGCGTTTGCCGATAGGTTACAGTTTGGCTGTGTTCGTTGATGACGATGTCGCCTGTTGTTAAGCGGGTTGTCTCTTCAGCTGGCGTCAGGGAGGATGAGGTGGTGGGGGTGTCTGGCCCTATTTGCAGAGTTTCTTTGATTTGTTGCAGCATTCGGGCAGCTTCTTTTTGGGTTTTGCGTTCTTGCTGTTTTAGCAAAGCTTTGTCCACTGCTGCGAAAACGGTAGCCAGCGTGCTTGGTTTGCGCAGGTAATCCACAGCACCAGAGCGGAGGGCTGTGATGGCTGTATCTGTCGAGGCATGGGCCGTGAGGATGATAAAGGCGGTATCGGGAGCCAGGTTGGGGGCAATGGAGAGGACTTCATCACCTTTTACGCCTGGCATTTGCAGGTCTAGCAGGACGACATCGAAGGAAACGGCCGTCATCAAACTAAGCGCCACCTCGCCTGATTCCGCCTGGCTTACCTCGTAGCCAGATTGGCGAAACGCTTCAGCCAGCGCCAGTCGGGTGGTTCTTTCATCATCAACAACAAGGATCTTTTTAGTCGCTGTGGTGCTGTCTCTCATAATGCTTTACGCACGCGGTAGCCGAACGGTAAACGTACTGCCGCTGCCAACCTGGCTCTCAACCTGGATAGTACCATGATGATTCTTGATAATCCCATAACTGATAGCCAGATTCAACCCAGATCGGGACTCTTTTGTGGTGAAGAACGGTTCAAAAACACGTTCCTGTTCTGTGGACGTCATGCCAATACCTGTATCCTGAAAACGAATCTCCACCCAATCACCACACATTTGCGTTTTGATGGTGAGATCGCCGCAATCAGGCATGGCATCGAATGCGTTGAGCATAATACTAAAAAATACCTGCGCCAGCTGATCCGGAATCGCCTGGATAAGCATTAGATCAGAGGCTAAGTCCCGATGAATTTGCCAGTGATGATGCTCCAGATGTTTATGAGCTAAATTCATCACCTGGTCGATGATCCTGTTCACCTGAACGAGCTCGTAAGTGCCGGATGATGGGCGGGCAAATTCCAGAATCCGAGATCCGATATCCATCAACCGCTCCACTTCTTCGCTGGCCATCCATAAATACTCGGCCCGTTTTTCTGGCGTCAGGTCGAACTGGAGGGTCAATTGCAGACAACTGTGTATGGCTTGCAGCGGGTTGTTGATCTCATGAGCCAATGAAGCAGCCAGTCGGCCTGTCGCCGACATTTTTTCGCTCTGCAGTAGCTGCTCTTGAGACAAGGTTAGTTGTTGTATCAGATGTGCCTGTTCTTGATAAAGACGGACGTTGTCAATGGCGACAGCAATCGACGTAGCCAGGGTGCTCAAGAGCGTCAGGTCATTTTGGGTAAACTTACCGCTTCTTTTATTCAAAAGCTCCACAACGCCGATGGTACGAGAACGGGCAATTAAGGGGGCACATAATAAGGAATGTGTCGTGACGCCTGTGACACGATCCAGATTCTTATAGAAACGTGGATCATTTTGGGCATCGTTGACAAAAAGAGCTTTCCCCTCTCGGAAAACGTACCCGGCAACGCCTTGATCAATAGACAGTCTGGCCTGTTTGAGCAATGGAGATTGATCCAGGCTGGAGACAAAAGCCAACTTGCCGGACTCTTTTTCTACCAGGGCTATGGAGCCACTTTGGACATCAAACAAAGCCCGGAGGGTATCCATAGCCGACTCAAAGACCTCATCCGAGTCGAGGGAGGCGCTGATGATTTGGGACATATGGTACAGTTGCTCGGCTTGTTTGCGGCGGCTTTGTTCCACTTTGAACAGCTGCTTGTTTGCGGCGACCTGGATTTTTAACTGTGTATCAGCTTCTTTTTTGGCCTGGCGCAGCTGGTTTAGCTGGATATGGATGGAGACTCTGGCCATCAATTCATTGAGCGAGCAGGGCTTTACCAGATAATCGTCTGCCCCCAGGCCCAGGAGCTGCACGCGACGGCCGATGTCGTCTTCACCGGAAAAAACAATGACCGGTGCAGCGGCCGTTGCTGGATTTTGCTTCAACAGGGGATAAACATCCCGGCCATCTGCATCTGGCAGACCGAGGTCGAGGAGAACTAAATCAAAGGGTTCGGCTGAAAATAACAGTGTTCGCAAGGCCGCAGCCGAACGGACAACCTTTGTTTGCATTCCTTCGGAGATGAAAGCTGCCGAAATGAGCTGCGTTAGTTCTTGGTTATCATCAATAATTAGAATGGTAGACGGCCGTTTCCCCTTATCTTTCATAATCGATCCCCCCGATAAACCAGGAATTTTAATAGTATAATGAAAAGTGTACCGTATAGATACAGTAATAGATAGAGTACCCGCCTCCCCGCTGAGGATTTCTTCTGTTTTTAACAGGATAAGGTGTATTCGTGAAAAAATTACCTGGAAAAGAAGATGACGGCAACCACCTCTCTACCACCTTGCAAGAGATCATTCACCAGCTAGAGCAACAAAATATCCTGCTAAACTCAAATTTCCCATTAGAGGATGTTGTTCACCAGACATTTGACGGCGTCATCCTGATAAATGCCGCGCAGCAAATCATCTATGCCAGTCCCAAAATAGCGCCCCTTTTTTTATACCAGCCTGAGGATTTGCTGGGCCAGCCATTAGGCTTACTCATCCCGAACGAGTATGTCAACATGCACCAGAGGCATGTCCAGGAATTTCACCTGGGAGAGCAACGAACTCGCCCTATGGTAGGCAACTTGCTCATGATCACCTGCAAACGAAAAGACGGTACAAGATTCCCGGCTGAAATCACCATCAGCAAATCAATTGTAAATGATCAGAGCGGGCCTATGTTTATGGGGGCCTTCATCCGCGCCGTTACCGAACGGAGCGTGTTGGAGCAAAGTATTTGCGAGTCGGAAGAGCCGCACCGCATTATTTTATCAGAACTACGAAAGGCGGAAACTGCCCAGAAACAGATTGAAGAGAGATTGCGCAACAGTGAAAAGTTTCTCAAGGAATCGCAAAGAATTGCCCACGTAGGCAGTTGGGTGCTGGATATCATCAATAACCAAACCATTTGGTCAGATGAACTGTTTCGCATCTGTGGCTATGAGCCTGGGGCTTTTGTGCCTACCAGTGAACGGGCGATGCAGCTCATTCACCCCGCAGATCGTAAGCAAACGGCCGTTGCTATCAGCCAAACATTGGAACATGGCGCTCCCTACAATATCCAAAAAAGAATTATTCGCCCCAATGGCGAGGTGCGGCATGTCTTTTCGCATGGTGAGGTTGTTTACGATGCCCAGGGCAACCCGGCTAAATTTATCAGGATTTTTGCTGACATGACAGAACGCCACCTGGCAGCAGAAGCGTTACGGCAAAAGCAGGCGGAATTTGCTGCCATTTTTCATTCAATGCCAGACGCGGTGCTTTTTGCAAACAAAGCGCAGTTGATTCAGATGGTGAACCCGGCCTTTACGGCGTTGTTTGGCTATACACAGGAGGAAGTTGCCGGGAAACATATGTCTGTCATTTACGTGGACCAGCGCGAAGATGAGACACGGATGCCCGAATATAATGCCGCATTCCCTTGTGACCATACGGCCGTTCACGAAATATGGTATCAGCGAAAGGATGAAACATTGTTTCTCAGCGAGACAATCAGCACCACGGTGTCTGATAAAAACCAACACGTTTTGGGCCTCGTTGAAATCATGCGTGACATTACCCTGCGCAAACGGGCCGAAGATGAACTATCGGCGTATCGCACCAATTTAGAAGCGCGGGTAGAAGAACGCACCCGGCAGCTGCGCGAGAGTGAACTACAGCAAAGGAAACAGTACGATGCCTTACGCCTGAGCGAAGAAAAGTACCGTTCGCTTTTTGAAACGATGGTGCAGGGGGTGGTTTACCAAAACAGTGAGGGAAGAATTATCTCCACCAACCCGGCGGCTGAACGCATTTTGGGGCTCACTTTTGACCAAATGGTTGGCCATACCCCGATGGATCCACTTTGGCAGGCTATTCATGAAGATGGCAGCGCTTTCCCCGGAGAAACATACCCAACTATGGAGGCGCTGCGTACCGGGCAAACGGTGCGAGACACGATCATGGGTGTGTTACAGCCACAAAAGGGAACGTACACCTGGATCAATATCAATGCAATTCCCGAATTTTACCCAGGTGAATCGACGCCTTATCAGGTTTATGCCACGTTTGAAGACATCACGGTACGCAAGGAGAGTGAGCGGATATTGGCACAAGCTAAAGAAGAAGCCGAGGTTGCCAATCGGGCAAAAAGCATTTTTTTGGCGAATATGAGCCATGAACTGCGCACGCCGCTGAACGCAATTTTGGGATTCGCCCAACTAATGGGGCGCGACGCAGCGTTGACGGCAAAACATCAGGAACATCTGGGTATTATTCGCCGCAGCGGTAAGCATCTGCTGGATTTGATCAGCGATGTTCTGGAAATGTCAAAGATAGAAGCCGGACGGATGACGTTATATCTGGAAGCCTTTGATTTGCATGAAATGCTGGCCCATTTGCAAGAGACGATGGGCGTTTTGGCAAAAAAGCAGCGCATTCAGTTTGGCATCGATTGGGATGAGAGCCTGCCGCGCTATGTAAAAACGGATGGTCGTAAGCTGCAGCAGGTGCTTATTAATTTAATCAACAATGCCATTCGCTTTACGCCTGAGGGCACAGTCCAGGTAAAGGTAACAGCTGAGGCCGCCGACTCAGCACAAACAACGCGTGTGTTTTTTGAAATACAAGATACGGGGATTGGAATCATCCAGGAAGAGCTAAGCAGTCTTTTTGAACCGTTTGTGCAGATTGAGAATGGGTATCCGGCTTCTGGGGGAACGGGGCTGGGGTTGCCGATTAGCCGGGAGTTTGTGCGCTTGATGGGGGGTGAAATTGATGTGGTTAGCCAGAAGGGGAAGGGGACGACGTTTTCTTTTTCAATTCAGGTGGAGATTGTGGCGGAAACGGCCGTTGTCCTACCCCAATCGGCCCGTAAAGTCATCGGTTTGGAACCGGGCCAGCCCAATTACCGGATCCTAATTGTTGACGATCAATTTGAATCTCGCTACCTCCTGGCGCAGCTTCTGGAAGATATCGGCTTTCATATCCGGCAAGCGGCCGATGGCCATGAAGCGATCCGCCAATATCAGGCGTGGAACCCGCACCTTATCTGGATGGATATTCGCATGCCGGGCATGGATGGGCTGGAAACGACGCGGCAAATTCGCGCCACCCCTCAGGGACAGAGTATCGTCATCATCGCCCTGACTGCCCATGCTTTTACAGAAGAGTGGCAGCAGATTTTGGCTGCGGGCTGCGACGATTTTGTCCATAAACCATTCTATGAAACAACAATTTTCGAGAAGCTGGCACAACATCTACAGGTTCAATATCTGTATGAAGCTGCGCCTCCTGCCAGAGAAGATCAGGCCGATTTGTCGCCAGAAATGATAGCCCGCTTACCATCATCCTGGCTGGCGGAACTCCATCAGGCCGCCAGCCGTGCCCGTTGCGACCAGGCCATGGCGCTTATCCAACAAATTGCAGAGCCCCACCCAAACCTGGCCTACCTGTTTAGCCAATTGGTTAATGAATTTCAGTTTGACAGGATCGTGGCTTTAATCGAACAGAACCAGGAACAGAAGAATGACCAGCTCTAAACAGATTCTTTACATTGAAGATTCCCTGGGTCAGGCGCGGATCGTTCAGAAGCAGCTGCATCGCGTCGGATACATGATCACGCTGGCTGAAAATGGTGAAACAGGGTTAATGCATCATAAAGTTGGGCAGTTTGATGTGGTGATTGTTGACCACAATCTGCCGGGATTATCGGGTCTGGACGTTCTGGACAAGCTGCTTGAGGCGGATCCCTTGCTGCCTGTAATTATGGTAACGGGGCGTGGGGATGAGGAAACGGCCGTTAAAGCTTTGAAACTTGGTGCCAAAGATTACCTCATCAAAGATGCTGAGGCAGGTTTTATCGAACTGCTGCCTGCCGTCATCGAAAAAGTGTGTGCCCAACACCGTTTGCTGCTAGAAAAACAGCACGCCGAAGAAGCCTTGCGGGAATCAGAAACCCAATACCGTAATTTGTTTGACCGGGTTCCGGCTGGACTATATCGCAGCACACCAGAGGGCCAGATGCTCGATGCCAATACAGCCCTGGTAGAAATATTAGGCTATGCGGATCGTGCCACCTTATTGGCTACGCCCGCCAGTGAGTTTTATGTCAATCTAGAGGCCCGGCAGCGGCTGGTAGAGGCCTTAACAAAAAATAACGTTGTCTTTAATTATCGGACGCAAATGCGCCGACCAGATGGCAGCCTCATTATAGTAGAGGGAGATACCAGGGCGGTTTGGGACGATTCAGGCAAAACACAATATTACGAAGGCTCGCTGCGTGACGTGACAGAACGCCAGCAAATGGAGCATGAATTAGAAAGCCGCTTCCAATTTGAGCAGCTGATTTCCCGTCTCTCATCCCAATTCATCACGCTCTCCGTTGGTACCGATTTTAACCACAAATTAGTTGCAGGTTTACAGCTTGTGTCCCACTTTTTGAGGGCCGATTGGGCGGTCTTACTGCAACTTTCAGACAGCTTGCACAGGTTTGAACCCACACACACCTGGGCCACCCCAGGTGTTGAAGCTGCGCCTCTCCTGGAAAAGATTGACCATCAACTTGGCTGGGTTCGTGATCGCATCATGACTGGCGAGGCTGTCATCGTTACGCCTGTCGATTCCACCCATTCCAACCTGAACCCTGAAACGCAAATTCTGCAACAAGCGGGCGTGAAATCGTTTCTGTCACTGCCTTTATTGGTTGACAAAATTGTTGTTGGCGCACTTTCATTCGCTGCGCTGCATGAGCCTCGCACCTGGTTGGCCCAATTGGCGGAGCGGGCACAGTTGATTGGGGAAATTTTTGCCAATGCGCTTTTGCGGCAGCGGGCCGAAGATGGCTTACGTGAATCCATGAGCCGCTATAAAATGCTCTTCGATATGGCCCCGGTGCCTATTTACACGAAGGATTTAAACGGCCGTTACACAAGTTCCAACCAGGAAAACATGAAATATTGGGCACAAAATCCGCTCGGTCATACCGATGCGGAGCTGCTGCCCCCGCACGTAGCGGCAGCGCTGCGTACAGCCGACCGTCAGGTCATCGAAACGGGCAAAGAGCCAGTATTCGAAGAGACGCTCCCCTCGCCATTAGGACAACGCACGTTCCTGTCTAAAAAAATCCCCCTGCACGACGCCGATGGCAACATCAGCGGCATTCTGTGCAGCAGTCTGGATATTACCGAGCAAAAACAGGCTGAAACTGCATTGCGCGAAAGCGAAGAGCGCTTCGCCTTACTGGCAGAAGCTGCCTTTGAAGGCATTGCTATCTCCGACAAAGGACACATCCTGGATATAAATAACCGGCTGGCAGAAATGCTGGGGTATCTGCCTTCTGAGCTTCGTCTTAAATCAATTATGGATTTTGTTGCCCCTGAATCCAGGAAACAGGTAAAGCAAAACATAGAAAGCGGTTATGAAGGAGTTTATGAACACCAGGCAATTCGCAAAGACGGCACCGTATTTCCAGTAGAAGTGCGCGACAAAACACTTTTCCACGGCGAGCGCATCATTCGCGTTACAGCCATTCGTGATATTAGCGACCGCAAGCAAACTGAAGAAGAACTGCAAAAATATCGGCAACATCTGGAAGAATTAGTCGCCAGGCGCACGGCCGAATTATCCGTTGCCAAAGAACAAGCCGAAGCCGCCAACAGAGCCAAAAGCGCTTTTCTGGCAAATATGAGCCATGAACTACGCACCCCACTCAACGCCATTTTAGGGTTTGCCCAGCTGCTGAAGCGCACACCCTATACAGATGATAAGCAACGACGCTATCTAACAACCATCAATCAAAGCGGCATACACCTCTCACATCTGATCAATGAAATTCTGGAGATGGCAAAAATAGAAGCGGGACACGTTACCCTGAACAAATCTGGTTTTGATTTACACCAAACGTTGGATGACCTGGCAGCCATGATGCAGCTTCATGCCCACAAAAAGGGCCTGAAATTTTACAATCAGCGCACAGCCGATGTTCCCCGCTTTATCAGGGCAGATCAAGGCAAATTGCGCCAGGTACTTATCAATTTACTTAACAATGCCATCCAATACACCCCGCAAGGAATGGTGTCGCTACAGGTAACACAGCACAATCCGCACCTGGTTGGGCATCATCTTTATTTCACCATAACAGATACCGGTATTGGTATCGCCCCGGAAGAATTGGCCCACTTATTTACCCCATTTACCCAGTCAACAGCCGGGCAGCAAGTACAAACCGGCACAGGCTTAGGCTTATCGATCAGCAAAGAATACGTCCAGTTAATGGGGGGAGACATTACCGTTGCAAGCCAGGTCAACCAGGGAACAACTTTCCAATTTGATATTCAAGCCGACCGCATCCAGGATGATGAACTGCCCACACAGCTGCCGCAGCGCGTTATCGGGTTGGAATCGGGCCAGCCCCAATACCGCATGTTGGTAGCTGAAGACCAATCGGACAGCCGCGATTTGTTGTGCCAATTGCTTGAAGATGTGGGCTTTCCCGTTCGTGTGGTGACGAACGGACAGGAAGCGATCGAACAGTTCAAAAAATGGCGGCCTCATCTTATCTGGATGGATATGCGTATGCCGGTTTTGAGCGGAGAAGAAGCAACGCAAATCATTAAGAAATCACACCAGGGAAAGCAGACCAAGATTGTTGCCCTGACAGCGAGTGCGTTTGAAGATGATCGCACCACATTTTTAGCCTCTGGCTGCGATGATTTTGTGCGCAAACCGTTTCGTGAAATGGAAATTTTTGACAAAATCGCGCTGCATCTCGGCGTAAAATATGTTTATGAAAAGGGGGATTCCTCGCTATTTTTTGAACCCATTGAAGATGCGCATCAACTGCTTGCCTCGCTAGCGCTTGTTTCTGACGAATGGCTTGATCTACTGCACCAGGCTGCCAACAAGGCGCGTGGTGATCAAACAGTGGCTTTGTTGCAAAAAGTCGAGTCGTCTTATCCCCAATTAGCGCAGACGCTTAACAGATGGGTGCTTGATTTTCGATTTGACAAGATTGCAGATTTAATAGAACGGCACAAGGAAAATGACAATGACAGACGCTAAACATGATACCTTGAATGGCAATATTCTGATCGTTGACGATACGCTGCCCAACCTGCATCTGTTATCGCAGATGTTGACAGAACAGGGCTACCTGGTGCGTGGGGTTCCAAGTGGGCAGATGGCATTAACGGCCGTTGCCGCCGAACCTCCCCAGCTCATTTTACTCGATGTCAACATGCCCGATATGAACGGGTACGAAGTTTGCCGCCGCCTGAAAGCCGCAAGCCATAGCGCTGGCATCCCCGTCATTTTTATCAGCGCATTGGGCGAAGTCTGGGACAAACTCACCGCGTTTTCCGTTGGCGGCGTAGATTACATCACCAAACCTTTTCAACTACAAGAAGTACTGGCCCGTGTAAAAACGCACCTGACCTTGCACAATCTACGCCAGCAGCTCGAAATAAATAACGAACAACTCCAACATGAAATTGACGAACGCAAACGAACCGAAACAGAACTGCAAAAACTTAACGAAAAGTTGGAGGACCGCGTGGCCCAGCGGACAGAAGAGCTGGTTCAGGCCAATGCCAAATTACAGGCAGAAATGGATGAACGCCAGCGCACAGAAGCGGCCATGCGTCAGGCCCAAAAGCTGGAAAATTTAGGCGTGCTTTCCAGCGGAATTGCCCATGACTTCAACAATTTGTTAACCGCTATGATGACCGAAAGCTCATTGGCTCTCTTAAAAACCCCACTACAAAGCCCATCACGTATGCACAATGAAAAGGTCATTCGCATAACAGAACGGGCCGCTAGCCTGACACGCCAATTGCTGGCCTATGCAGGCAAAGAACGTTTTGAACGCATCCCGCTGGATCTCAACCTGATTTTGGAAGATAACCTCAGTCTACTCAATGCCACCATACCCAAAAATATTGAGTTACACGCAACCCTGAACCCCGATTCAGGCTTCATTTTGGCCGATGCTGGCCAAATTCAACAAGTCATCATGAACTTGATTATCAATGCGGCTGAAGCTTATGATGGTCAGGCGGGAACGGTTCACATACAAACAAGGTTGGCAGAGTTACATGAAGACCGCGGTTCAGGGAAAAACAGGAAAGGCGCTCTCTCTGCCGGTCAATATATTTGCCTGAGCATTATCGATAAAGGCAAAGGTATGCATGAGGAAACCTTGTCCAACATCTTTGACCCGTTTTTCTCTACAAAAACAAGCGGGCGGGGGCTTGGTTTGTCCGCTTTACAAGGAATTGTGCAAGGACACCAGGGGCAAATCGAAGTCATCAGCCAGCCCGGGCGCGGGACAACCTTTCACGTCTGGTTCCCGATCATTCACCATGAAAGCGAACCGGCCCCAGCTATTGAGCCAGCCGCGCACAAAAACTTTGGCACGATTCTGTTAGTAGATGATGAAGTCGCTATCCGTACCGCGCTTGCGGAGATACTGGAAATATCCGGGTTTACGGTGCTGTCTGCGCCCAATGGGCAAGAAGCATTGACAATTTTTCAGGAACAAGTGGATGAACTGGTCCTAATTGTCATGGATATAGGGATGCCGGTGATGATGGGTACAGAAGCAGTTACGCAAATCCGGGCGATAAATGCCAATGTTCCTATCATTCTTCTCTCTGGCTATGGGGAACAGGAAATTGCCGTAAACATGAGCCAGAGTGAAAACACACAGTTCCTGAGAAAGCCGTTTTCACTTGAAAAACTGATGACAAAAATTGCCAAAGCCGTGCGCCTCTGAGGATGTGCATACTGCGGAATTTGGTCAGGAGATTTGGTTAAGGCGGGCTTGCAGGTTAGTAACGGCCGTTTCCCACCCTTCATACCCCTCACTCGCCAGCCACTCCTGCCGCAGCTCCGACTTGGCCAGCACGCGGGCCACCGCTTTACGCGCCATCTCAACGAATTCCGGCTTTACCAGCATCGGGCTGTTTTGCGCCAGCCATGCGGCCAGCTCATCAGGCGGATTGTCGGGCGGAAAGCCTGCCGCAGCGGCCACACATTCGGCCGCCGCCAGCACCTCGCTGGCTTCGTAAGCGTCCAGTTCATCCGCCTCAATCATGCTCGCTACGCCCGCCAGCGTCCGGTCGATCAGCCGAAAATCGTTCTCACCAAAATCGTACAGCCAATCCTGGGCGGCATCATTCTGAAAATTGCCGGGGCCCCTTGCACCCATTTTTCACTCCTTGTCTGCTTGCGTGCAGTTGTGTCCAATTATGCGAGAGAGGGTAATCGTTTGTCTAGCGATGGCAGGTTGGCGCGGGCATCTCTCATGCGCTGATCATAGATGAAATCGGCCGTTTTTTCGATGCGCCATTGGTTACCATGGAAATCGTTCAAGGCAGAGGCGATTTCGTAGAAGTTCCAGCGGTCGTTGCTGTCCAGCAGGTAAAGGTCGGGGGTGGCGTGGGCAAGGTTTTGCAGGGCAACGGCCGTATCCGCCAAAAAGCTGCACGCCGGGAACCATTTCTCGCTGGCCCGCACCACCTCCTGCTTCGCCAGAAAATCAATCATATTATTGCTTTCCGGCAAATCGCCAATTTGCCAGCCCAGCCGGGCAATGATGGCCTCTGGATTGGCGTCGCGCACCTGCTGCTCGGCAGTATATTTTTCATAGCCGTACCCCTCGCGGGCGTCGGGCACCGATTCCGGGGTGAACGGACCAACGGCATCGTCGGTGAAAACCATAACGGAGCTGGTAAAAACAAAGCGGATGTTGAGCTGGTGGCACAATTGGGCCAGCTGCGTGGGCCAGGTGACATTCATCACCCAGCCTTCGTTGGCGATACCGGTCGGGTTGGAGGCAACGGCCAGGTGAAACAGGACATCTGGGTTAATAAGCTGGAGAAATCGCTCGGCGGCCGTGAGATTGAGCGGCGGAACGCCCGTGCGATCCCAGCCCCATAGGCTGTGCCCATTGGCCAACAGCTGCCTCTTCAAAGCGGCACCTACCGTGCCATTTACACCGGTGACAAGATAGTTCATGAAAAAAGTGACGCACAGTTTCTCAGAGAAAGATCTGTGCTCATCTGCGCAATTTGCGAAATCTGCGGATAAATGCTTTTAATTTTGGCGGGAACGGCCGCTTGAACGACGCCGGCTTCTGCTCGACTTGTCCGATCGATCGTCTCGCCGATCGTCTCGTCGATCCTCTCGCCGGGGGTCTCGCCGGGGTACCACCTCTTCCACTGTTACGGGCGGTGCATGCAGCGACTGCTGGTAATAATCGTCCAGCAGCATTGCCACCAGGGCCACCCCTTCTTCATCGTTGGCCAACTCTTTGACCATTGGCACAAAGCGCTGAAGCCGCTCGATGCGCAGCTTGTCCCGTTCGCGCATGTCAGCTTCCAGGCGCACGATCATGCGTTCCCCTAGCACTTTGGCCAGCGCGGCTTCATCGGGAGACGGCCGTTCCTCAAACGCAATGTTGTACTGCTTGGTAATCTTCTTTAGCTGAACCTGCTCGGTAAAATCACCCACCAGGGTGATGGCCACGCCCGTGGCCCCCGCCCGCCCGGTACGCCCGGCGCGGTGGATGTACAGCTCAGGGTCGTCTGGCACTTCGTACTGAAAAACGTGGGACAAATCAGAGATGTCGATACCCCGTGCGGCCACATCGGTGGCGACCAAAAAGCGCAGTTTGCCCTGCCGCAGCTTGGCCATTACTTTTTCTCGGTCCGCCTGGGCCAGATCGCCGCTGAGTTCATCCGCATTGTAGCCAAACCGTTGCAGCACCACAGCGACGTAATGAACGCGCTGCCGGGTATTGCAAAAGATGATGGCTGAATCGGGATTTTCCAGCTCGATGAGCCGGATGAGGGTGCGGTCTTTTTCCAGCGAGGAGACCATCACGGTCTGGTGCGACGTATCGGCAACGTGGACATGATCCCGGCTGAGGCTGAGAAAGTCTGGTTTTTCCATGAACTGCCGCGCTAGGCTGCGCACGGTGTGGGGGAAGGTGGCAGAGAACATGCAGGTGTGCGTAACGCCGGGTAAATAGGCCTGAATGCGTCGCATATCTGGGTAGAAGCCCATGCTGAGCATCCGGTCGGCTTCGTCAAAGATGAGCACTTTAAGCTGCTTGAGCGACATCGAGCCGCGCAGCAGGTGGTCCAGCACGCGCCCCGGTGTGCCCACGATCAGGTGGGTGCCTTCGCGCAGCGCCTTCAGCTGGGGCCCATAGCCAACGCCACCATAAACGGCCGTTACCCGCAGCCCGCTATCGCCAAAGAGGGTAGCCGCTTCGGCGACGACCTGGGTGGCCAGCTCTCGCGTGGGCACCAGCACCAGCGCCTGGGTGCTGTCCTGGAACCGGTTCACCAGCTCCATGATGGGCATGATGAACGCCCCCGTTTTGCCGCTGCCGGTACGCGCCTGCACCATCAACGGCCGTCCGGCCATGATGTACGGCATCGCTTTAGACTGCACGGGCGTCAGGCTGGCCCAGCCTGCGCGGGAAACCGCTTCGATCAGCCGGGGCGTCAAATCAGCCAACTGAACAGAAGGGAGACTGTCTTCTGGCTCTTCGATTTCGGTGTCGGGTTCCATTTGGATGGCGATTGGCTCGTTAATTTCTTCTTCTATTTGTTTGATTGGTTCTGTTTCACTCATTTAAATTTTGCAAATTGCTTCGTTCCTATTTGGCAACTTCATGGGCCAGACAAAAAGGCAATAAGCCCTCATATATTTTTTTGTTCGTATCAACCATAAAGTCTAGCGCAAAACGGCCGTTTCCGCACCTTCTTTAACGCAAGAGCAGGTTACATAGCAGGTACATCTTGCGTATTTTTTTTCGCCTGCACCCTGGTGCGTTCTGCTGCGAGGCTAAACCATCTGCCAGGCACAAAAGAAGATCAGCCCGACATAAGAAAGCGCCGTCAACAGCGACGGCCGTTTTGCCAAATACCAGATGCGCGGCGGGGCAAAGAGCAAAACCAGCAGCCCAAATGCGCCAATCAGGCCCAGCACACCGCTGAAGAACTGGGTGGCTTGCAAAACGGCCGTTCCCAACACCACCATCCCGTTCACCCCCAGCAGTGCCAACAGCGCCAGCCCGGCATAATTGCGCGACTGTTCCTCAATCGTCACCCGCACCGAGGCGCTGAGTACCAGCACGTAAAACAGCGAGGTGGCAATCCAAGCCGCCGGCCCGTACACAAAAAAGGAAGACGATTCTCCCGCGCCCAAAATTCGGTCATCCACCACAAAGATGGAATCCCAATAGCCAAACTGCTGCAAAAAGAGGACCGCCAGCGCCAGGGCAAACCCAATGGCCAGCAGCCGCATGGTAAGCGTTCCCGTCAGCCAGGCGGGCAGGCGGGAGATCCGGTCGGCGTCGGCGGTGGGTTCCAGTTTGCGGATGAGGTAAACGGCCGTACAGTACACCACAAACACCCCGCTGATAATCAGCACATTGATCGTCCCTGGCGCCGCAAACTGCGCCGAAAGCGTGGGCAGCAGCAAAATAACCCCAGCCACCCCCACCGCATCCGCCAGCAGAGGCAAAATCAGTAATAAACGTTCTTTCTGTTTCACAAGCGACCTCTCAATTTAGGGCTTCTATCCTGGCTGTTTCCCCAAATTAGCAACGGATTGGGGTCTTCAGGATTTCGTGAGGTTGACAAGCCGTGATGCGTGAAACGTGAAACGTGACCAGAGAGGCATCACGTTTCACGCATCACGTTTCACGCCAAACCCCACGAAATCCTCAAGACCCTTTTTTTCTGGCTTGTCCAGATTAGAATGATCTTAACAGAATTTCAGAAAAAGAAATGATGAAACTTCTTGCCAACTGGCAAATCATGGTCTAATCTTAAAACCGAAATCTGCGCCATTTGCGTAATCTGTGGCTTTTCCAACCAACAAAAGGCAATCTATGAGCAATCCGTTTCCTCCGACTGGATTTATGAAAACAAAATCGGCCGTACCGGGGATTGAGGTGTACATGCCTCGCCCCCCTGAGGAAGACAGCCGTGAGGTGGTCGATTTTCGCTGCCCCCACTGCGACGGGGCCACCGCCTACTGCACCGATGACGGAGGCCTCACCTGCTCCTTCTGTGGCTACCACGAAGCGCCGCAGGTTGAAGTGGTGGGCAAAGGAGCTGAAGAGTTTGAGTTTACCGTGGAGACGGTGGAACGGGCCGTCAACGGTTGGGGGCAGGAGCGCAAGGAGCTGGTGTGCAGCAGCTGCGCCAGCCACATTACGCTTTCCACCGAGATGCTCAGCCACACCTGCCCGTTTTGTGGCTCCAACGCGGTGGTGCAAACCCGTGCCCCGCAGGATGTGCTGCGCCCCCGGTTTTTGGTGCCATTTGCCGTTAGCAGAGACGATTGCCGTCGGGAAACGGCCGTTTGGCTGCAAAACAGCTGGCTGCTCCCCAAAGATTTACAAAACCTGGCCCGCAGTGCGGAGTACACGCCGATTTACATCCCTTTCTGGACCTTTGATGCCCGCACTCGGGCCAGCTGGCGCGCCGAAGTACACAACACCGACGCCAACCGCCGCCGCCACTCTGCACCCAACTGGAAATGGGAACGCCACGCCTTCCTCAAACTTGGTAAGCGCGAAGACAAGGTGTGGGATTGGGAATCCGGCGCAGTGAGCCTCTTTACCGACGACATGCTCGTCAGCGGCAGCAGCCAGCTCAGCCCCAAGCTGTTGGGGCAGCTGCGCGGCTACCGGCTGGGCGACCTCGTCCCCTATGATCCCACCTTCCTGGCTGGACTCTCCGCCCAGGCGTATGATGTGGATCTGGAAACTGCCTGGGAACGCGCCCGGCGGCTGATGCGCACCCGCACCAAAGAAGCGTGCCGGAAACAGGCCAGCGCCCAAACGATGCGCAACTTCAGCATGAATCTGGATTTCAGCGAAGAAAGCTGGCGCTATATTTTGCTGCCGCTTTACCTGGCTACCTACCGCTACGGTGACAAGGTGTTCCAGGTGATGGTTAACGGGCAGACCGGCACCATCGCCGGGCAGCGCCCCGTGGATTGGAAAAAAGTGGGCTGGACCCTGGCCGCTGCCCTGCTGCCCTTCCTGCTGTTTGCCCTCACCGCCTCGCTGCTGTTGGCCAACGATGTCGGGATTGGCGGTTTGGTGGGTTTATTGGCCGGCATCAGCCTGATTGCCTGGCTGGTTTTTGTGATCGATACGCTGCGCAAGGCAGGCAAGATGGCCAGGGCGTAGCAAGGTAACAGGTTGATTTTTACCCGCTGCTTGACACAAAAATAATAGGACACAGATGACTCTACTGAATAAAGCCAACGCAGAGGCGCGAAGACGCAGAGAAACGCGAGAAAAAACCTGCGTAAATCTGCGGTTTTCAGTGGACTCACAGATGCACACAGATAAAAAGATAAAGCTGTGAAAATCTGTGTTCATCTGTGGCCCATTTTCCTTCTTTCAAATGTGTGCAGGTAACGAGATTTTGATTGATGAAAGGGTAAGTTGATGGATGAAGTTGAATTGGCTCAAGGTGAAAACTGGATCGAAATCTGGGGAGAGAATTGGGTGCTGGAGGGATGTGCCAGCTGCAATGGGCTGTTTGTGCTGCCGCCAGAGAAGGTGAGCCAGCGCTGCCCCTTCTGTGGGCGGGCGGCCCTGGCGCAAATGAACCCGACCAATGACCGACCCATTTACACCCAGCCGCCGGAGCTGGTGGTGCCGTTTCGTGCGGCGGAGAATGCCCTGCGCCGCAGTGTGAGCCAGTTTGCCAAAGGCGTCTGGCTGGCCCCGGCCGATCTCAATGAGGCCGCCTTGCTGGGCCGGATGCAGCCAGTTTATTTGCCGATGTGGCTGGTCGATGCCCAGGTGCAGGGGGAGTGGCAGGCGGAGATGGGCTTCGATTATGAGATTGTGAGCCACCGGGAGCAGTTCCAAAACAGCAGCTGGCAGACAGAGCGGGTGAAGGAGCAGCGGGTGCGCTGGGAGCAGCGACTGGGACGGCTGAACCGCACCTACGACAACCAGGCGGCCCCGGCGCTGGAAGAACAAGAGCAGGTAGAGGCTAGAATCGGCCGTTTTAACCGCAAGGAGCCCAAGCCGTTCCACCCCAGCGACCTGACAGGCTCGATTGTGCGCCTGCCCAACCGGCCGCCAGAGGATGCCTGGAATGAAGCATTGATGAGTTTGAAAACGGCCGTTGCCCAAGATTGCCGTCTGGCCAGTGAAGCCGATCATCTGCGCAGCTTCAAATGGTCCCCCCGCTTTGCCAACCAGCAGTGGACCCAGCTGCTGCTGCCCCTCTACACCAGCTACTATCTGGACGACGATAACCAGGCCCGGATGGTGCTGCTGCATGGCCAGACGGGCCAGCTGCACGCCCCCAAACGAGCCTCCATGAAGCGGGCGCGCCGCGTGGCTGGCGTAATTTTGGCGGTTGCGGCCGTTTTCCTGCTGCTCACGTTGCTGCTGTTGGCGCTGGGCTTGACGGTGGCGGAAGGGGCGCTGGCCTGGGCCGGGCTGGTTGGCGTGTTGGCGGTGGGTGTGGGCGGAACGGCCGTTATTCCTCCCCTGTATGCCTGGTATGTCAACAGTGTGGCGGCTAAAACCTGATAATAGAGAGCAAGAAAAGAATCAAAGATTACGCAGATTGGATAGATGTTGTCTGCGCAATCTGTTGATAAAAATCCTCTTTGCGGCCTCTGCTTCTTTGCGTTCTTTGCGTTGAATTATTAGCCGAGCACTGGCTGCTTGATGGTGCGGCGCGTGACCTGCATCAGTTCTTCAATAGCGTTCCAATTGTGCGTATAGGCCGATGAGTTCACGATATGCGTGGGATCATCAAAATATTTACCGGTTGTCTGGGCCAGCTCAGGTGCAAGCGCCAGGTAGGTGTAGGTTTGGGCCATCTCTTCGGGCGTGATGGCAATCTGGCTTTTGAGAGCATACATTTTGCGCAATAGGACGGGTAAATGAGGGTAGCGCTCGTCCACATCAATCCGCACGTTGGTGACGCGGATAGCATTGACGGTTACGGCCGTATCTGCCAACAGCTTCGCCAGCCAATAGGTATACATTACCTGCGCCTGCTTGGATTGGTAGTACGCTTTTTGCACGCTGAACCGGTGCTCCCGAAACTCCGGATCGGCCAGATTGACCTTCAGGAAGGGGGACATCACCAACCCTTTGGAGGAGATCGTGAGGATTCGCCCCTGCTCGCTCCGTTTCAGCGCGTCCAGCAGCAAATCCGTCAGCAAAACCGGGCCGACGTGGTTGGTGGCCCATACCTTCTCCACCCCCTCCTCCGTAAACTTAATCTGCGTCTGTCGCATGTCAAAAGCGGCCGCATTTTGGATCAGCACGTCCAGCACGGGGTACTTTGCCAAAAACGCCTGGGCAAAGGCGCGAATCGATGATTGCAGCGACATATCCAGCAGCATCAGCTCTACGGCGTTGCTGTTGGCCTGCTGGCGAATATCGGCCAGGGCGGCTTCCCCGCGCTGCTGGCTGCGGCAGGCGATGATTACTTTGTGCCCCTGCTGGGCAATTTGCACGGCGGCGGCTTTGCCAATGCCCGAGTTGCCGCCGGTGATGATGCATACTTTTTGTTTCATGTTGATTGTTCCTCGTTTATTTCCCCGGAAACTGCGCTTTAGGGTTTGATCTTGCTTGAAGTTTCCGGGGAAATTTAAGCTGTTCCCAGCCCGGCTTCTAAAATTTGCAGAACCTGGTCAAATAAATGGGCTGCTTCGGCCGTTTCAAAGAGGGAACGGCCGTCTGCCAGTTCATCCCCCTGCTGTAACCGTTTAAGCAGATACCCGCCTAATTCCGAAAAAATGACGTTGAACAGAAACGCCGCCAGATCGGAATCGATTTTGGGATCGATCTCCCCCCTGGCCTGGCCCTGCTCCACCAGCTGCCGAAAAAAAACGGCCGCACCAACCCTGGCCTGTTCTTGCAACGCCGCAGGCAGCGCCCCGCTGCGCACCGCCCGGTACCCAACCTGGCTGAGCTGGGGCCGGGCCAGCTCAAACTTGATGCCCGCCTCGCTGAGCCAGCGAATGTAGGCAAAGATCCCCATTTGGGGATCGGGCGGATTGCTGCCCAAAAATTGGGCTTTGGCCTCTGCGCCCAGCGTGAGCAGGTAGGTGTACAAATCTTCTTTGTTCTCGAAGTATTGGTAAAAGCTGCCCTTGGCGATGCCCGCCTGCGCCACAATCCGCGAAATGGAAGCGGTGTCGTAATCGTTGTGGGCAAATTCGGCCAGCGCCAGATCGATGATGCGCTGGCGTTTGTCTTCGGGCAGGTTGAAAAAAGTCTCTTTGGGCATCCAGTAGTCGTTTCCTTACTATTTCAATGTGACCGCACGGTCATATGACCGACTGGTCACATTATACAGAACGGCCGTTTCCCTGTCAAGCCCGCTGCCCCGAAACCATCCACTAGATGTCATCCTGGTGGTATGACATTTGTCAACAGTTGTTGAAACGGATTGACGCCCCTACTTACCGTTTGTATAATCGGCCAGATTGCTTAGATTTACATAGATTTATACTGTTTTACGACCATTTTAGGCAGGTTTATGAACGAGTTGCTTCCCGAAACTGAGGAATGGGTGACGCTGGCAAGAGCGGCTGCCCTGCTGGGAATTCACAGCACCACGCTGCGGCGCTGGGCCGATGGTGGGCAGATTCCGTTTATGCTGACGCCAGGCGGACATCGCCGTTTTGCCCTGTCAGATCTGAACCAGTTTGCCAACGGGCGACGCCAGGGGCAGATGCCCGGCAGTATCGAGCAGCTGTGGGCCGAAAATGCGATGACGCAAACCCGCCAGGCGATCACCGCCCATAAAGATGAAACCTGGATGGCACGGTATGATGAACCGGTGCGAGAGCAGCATCGGCTGCTGGGCCGTCGGCTGATGGGTTTGACGCTGCAATACATTTCTGATCCAGAGAGCAATGGCAGCTTGCTTAAACAGGCCGAAGAGATTGGTCGGCAATACGGCCGTCTCTCGCTCCAGTCCAATTTGCCACTGACCCAGGCCCTGCACGCCACCCTGCTGTTTCGGGATATGCTGGTAGATACGGCGTTCCAGCTGCCCAGCACCGTCTCCATCAAGCCAGAGGCCAATCTGCGGCTGATGCACCGCATCAATAAACTGCTGAATGTGGTGCATCTGGCCATTGCCCATGTTTACGAACAACAGCCGTAAAACAGACCCTTTCGATAATTTGTAGCGCAACTGTATAGCGGTTTTTTATAAAAAGCGGCGGCTGGATAACGGCCGTTTCTTACGCTTGCCTGTTTATTTCAAGGATATTGATAAGATGAATCAGCCCAATACCAAAATTGTGATTATTGGCGGCGGCATTTCTGGCCTGTCCACTGCTTACTATCTGCAAAAAGAGGCCAAACGACTCAATTGGGCCATCCATACCACCGTGGTGGAAAAAGAAGCCCAGCTGGGCGGCAAGATTGCCACCCAGTGCCAGGATGGCTTCATTTTTGAAGGTGGTCCGGAATCTTTTGTGACGCGCAAGCCGGAAGCGTGGGAACTGTGCCAGGAGCTGGGGCTGCAAGAGCGCCTCGTCGGCACGGCCAGTTCGGGCAAAAATTATGTGCTGCGCAACGGCCGTCCCGCCATTGTGCCGTCTGGGCCAGGGAGCTTCCTGTCTACGCCGCTGCTTTCTGCCAAAGGCAAGCTGCGGCTGCTGAAGGAGCCATTTGTGCCAGGGCGCAGTGACCCGGCAGATGAGTCGCTGGGCAGCTTTTTGCGCCGTCGCCTGGGGGACGAGATGGTGGATAACATCGTCAAGCCCGCCATCGGCAGCGTCTATCTGGGGGATGTAGACGCCATGAGCGTGCAGGTGTCGTTTGGTCGTTTTGCCGAGATGGAGCAGGCGCATGGCAGCGTGGTGAAAGGGATGTTTGCCCTGATGAAAGAAAAGCGGGCCGAGCGCAAAGCGTCTGGCGAGGCCCGCCCGCCGAAAAAGCCTGCTTTTGCCACCTTACAAGGCGGCCTGATGGAGCTGATAAACACGCTGGCGGAGCAGATTGAGGGGGAGATTTTGCTGGAAACGGCCGTTTCCGCCCTGCAACACAATCCCAACAATGCCCAACCGTATGTGCTGGAACTGAGTAACGGCCGTTCTCTGCGTGCTGATGTTGTGGTATTGGCTACGCCTACCTTTGTGATGGCCGATTTGCTGGACGGGGTGGTGGAAACGGCCGTTGCCGAACAGCTTCGCGCCATCCCCTACAACCCTGTTACCACCGTCAATGTCGCCTTTAACCGCAGCGAAATCGACGATCCGTTTGACGGGTTTGGTGTGGTGGTGCCAGACAACGAAGCGTCCCAACTGCTGGCTGTCGAAGGGATGTCGGCCAAGTTCCCCCACCGCGCCCCGGCCGAGCAGTTTGTGCTGCGCGCCTTTGTCGGTGGGCAAAAGCAGCCAGAGTTGGCCAGCCTGCCCGATGCGGGGCTGATCAGTCTGGTGCGGCAAGAGCTGACCCAAATCTTTGGCATCAGCGCCCAGCCGACGCAGATTCACATTCAGCGCTGGCTGCCTGCCAATCCGCAGCCTCCGGTTGGCCATCTGGCGATGATTGCCGCTGTCGAAACATCGCTGGCGGCTCAACTGCCGGGGCTGTACCTTACCGGCGCAGGGCTGCGCGGCCAGGGCATCCCCGACTGCATCCGCCAATCCCGCAACCTGGTTGAGCAAATCGTGGCAGATTTACAACCCAAAGGTGAATCAGTTAACGTCTAGTCGCGATACCGCTCCCTGTCATGCTGAACGCAGTGAAGCATCCCTACTACCAGGCAGTGCCAGGCAAGGGGCAGATAGGCTCTGGTCAACCAAACTGGTTTTGCCCCTTGCCTGGCACTACGAGGATTGGAATCCTCGGCTACTTAAAGTTGCTTGAGGGTTTTGGCTGCGGTTTTGGCGACGGATTTACGGCCGTCGCCGCTCAATCGTTCCAGGTGAGGGATTAACCAGTATTGCAGTTCTGGGTCATCTTTGGCCCAGTCGCCGAGCGTTTTCATCGTCTGGTTGAGGACAATCCAGTCAGTGTGGTGGGCCAGATTGTGTTTGAGCACTGCTTCCGCCTGCTGGCGCTGCGTTGGGAACATGAGCGGGGCCAGCGTTTGAAATAAATCCGCCAGCGTCCACTGTGCCGACGCCTGATCCAGCCCGGCGATCTCCGTCAGGAAGCCGTCGATGAGGGGAACCAACCATTCTGGTTTTTCGCGGGAGATGTGCTTGAGGGCACTTGAGGTACGCAGCCGCACCACGGCGTCGTCGCTCTGGTAGCAGGCATACAGCACTCTAGGGACAACGGCCGTTTCCCAACCACCATCTCAAATAACTGACTGAACGAAGACATTGTAAACGAAAAACGGCCGTCTCTCAATCCACCAACTTCCCCGCCTGGGCCAGCAGCCACTGCTCTATCTCGGGAATATTTTCACTCAGCCGGGCCGCCGCCACGATGGGTAGCCAACGGCCGTATTCCTCCCGACCTCCTGGACGCAGCCGAAAGTAGTGGCGCAGATAAACCCCATGAAACAGCCGCACCATCAGCTTTTCTACTGCGTTTTGGGTTTGGGCGGTGGCCGCTGCCCCCAGCGCCAAAATGGAGGACCGCGCCAGGTCGGCCAACGGATTGCCGCGCGTGGCGTCGATCCAGTCGATGACAACTTCCCCCTGCGGCGTGGTTAACACATTGCCCGGATGAAAATCCCCGTGGCAAATCGCCGCGCCATCGGGCATTGTTTCCAGCGCAGCCAGCGCTTTGGTCCGCAATGCCTCTGGCAAGGCTTGGGCACCGTTCAATTTTCGCACCAGCCGCTGGCGCTGGTCTGGAATCTCCAGCCGCAGTGGATTGGCGTGCATCTCCACATGCAGCCCCGCCATGCGCCGGGCATAGCGAACAATGGTCCACGGTTTCTGCGGCATCACTTCCCATAATGCAACGCCCGTCACGCGCTCATAGATGAGACCGGTACGGCCGTTTACCTGCACCATCTCCCCCACGGCAGGCACGGGCAGGCCGCTGGCATGAACCGCCTGCCCAATTTTAGCCTCGTACGCAATGCTCTCCCGGCCAAACCAATCGTGAAACAGCTTAAGAATGTGCCCTTCGTCCCAGGCATAAATTTCGGCGGTACGGCCGTAAGCAATGGGGGAACCAATATCTTTATCCATGTGCCACCTACCTGTCGCTGCAAAACTGACCAAACCGGGCCATTGTAAACGAAAAACGATCATCTCCCCACTGACCAAGCCACCACCCGTAAGAACGTTCCCTTCATGACAGCCATTACTTACCGCAAAATAGAGTGGAGAACGGCCGTTACGCCACAACACATTGTTGTTCGGTGGGATTGAGGCGGAAGGAAACGGCCGTTGCCGAACAGCTCCGCACTGGCCAGCCTGCCAGAGCCAGAACTGATCGGCCTGGTGCGGCGAGAGCTGGCCCAAATCTTTGGCATCAGCGCCCAGCCGACCCAAATTCATGTGCTGCACTGGCTGCCTGCCAACCCGCAGCCACCCGTCGGCCATTTGGCACTGATCACCGCTGTGGAAAAATCGCTTGCCGCCCAACTGCCCCGCCTGTACCTCACCGGGGCCGGGCTGCGCGGGCAGGCTATTCCAGACTGCATTCGCCAATCCCGCAGCCTGGCTAATCAACAAAACGCTGGTTCAGCTAAGGTGCTCGCCATCTGCTCCTTGCGGGATTCTTCGCTGTGCTGAAAATGACAATTCAAGATAAAATTTGTAAAGGAGATTTTGCGTTTTTTGAACCATGCCAAAAAAAGGTATTATGCCCAGACAGAATCGAGTATCCCCAACGGGGCAGATTGTCGCCACCCTGGCCCGAGGTACCTTTATGGGCAATCGCGGCATTCTGCACAACGTGCATCAGGAAATTGTGAAGCCTTTTGCCCAGAAAGCCTGGATCATTTGCCAGCTCAGCTTCAAAGGGCGGCGGCGCGAGTTGATGCAGCCTGGCAAATACACCGAGCTATTTTTCCTGGATGAAGCGACAGCGCTGGCCGCCGGGCACCGGCCCTGCTTTGAATGCCGCGGCGCCGCGGCAGAGGCGTTTCGCGATGCCTGGCTGGCGGGCAATCCGCAGTTTGGTTTTGGGGATTCGGTAAAAGCAGGGGAAATGGATGCGGTACTCCATGCGGAGCGACTAACAAAATCGTACTACATCAAGGACAGGCAGAAACAGACATATACGGCCGTTCTCAACACTCTCCCCAAAGGCACATTTATTTTGTTGGCGGAACGGCCGCACCTGGTGTGGGAAGATGCCCTTCTGCCCTGGACGCCGTCTGGCTATGAGCCGCCGCAGGTGCAACCTGGAGCCGATTTGGTAACAGTGCTTACCCCGCGCTCAACCGTGGCGGCTCTTGCGCAAGGCTATGCGTCGGAACTGCATCAAACAGCGTCAGTTTAGACTGAACCTGATCAGGCAGGCAGTTTTGTTGGGAAACGGCCGTCTCTAACGCTGTACCTTACCCAGGTTTAGCTCTCCGGCGAACTCGTTGGGAAACGTCAGCGTTTGTTGGGCCAGATTGACCCCCTGTACGATCGGTAGCTGCATGGTCAAAATACCTTTAGGCTGGCCTGGTGCGTGCCGTGGCGTTGGGCGATGTCCGTCGGGTGCGCCAGTAACCCGCGAGGGCCAGGACGAGAATGAGAATAGTGGCGATGACGGCCGTATTGGCCACCACAGCTAGATCCGGGTACGCGGCGTGAATGCCAAACAGCGCCCACACTAGCACACCAGCGTACGAAAGGTTGCGCCGGTTAAACAGCAGCAGTCCAGCCACCACCACCGCTACACCCATCATCATCGCCGACCAAACAGGTTCGGCAATGCCCAGGCCGTCCCAGCCCACATAGTTGGCCACGCTGGCCACGTTGGCAATCGTTGCCACGGTGATCCAGCCCAGGTAAATGCTGAACGGGAACTGCACCAGCAGCTTATCCGCCAGCGACAGCGATGGATCAGGCTGGCCAATCGCCAAGCGGCGGTAAATGACGATGAGCGTCACCAGCAGCGCGGCCATGATGACGACCGAGAGCAGGTAGTAGCCATAATGCCAGGCAAACAGCCAGGCGGCATTGGCCACGCTGCTCACAGCAAAGGCCCAGCCAATGCGACCAATCAGCCGGTTATGGCGTTGGGCAGGCAGCGCCTGGTAAATGGTAAAGCCGATCAGCGCCGTGTAGATCAGCCCCCAGATGGAAAATGTGTAGCCCGCCGGGGTAAAGTAAGAGGGTAAAGCATCGGAGATTTGGCCAGCGGTACGGCCGTTTAGCGGCAAAACGTTGGACAGCACATTCACCGTCAGCGCCAGCGCCAACGCCAGTATGTTCACAAATTGTAAAGTTTTTGAGTGGATTTTTCTATTCATACCGGCAAATATACAGATTTTCCCGACATTTGTCAACATATTGCACATAAATTAACCTGATACTTAAACACGGCCTGCACCGCTAAGGTGACAGACACTTTCTTGTCAACTAAAAATTAATTTGGCCAATAAAGTTGTCATGCTGAGAGCCTATGCTGAGGCTGCCGAAGTATCCTCCGAAGCATCCCGCCCGCTTGATAACCAGAGAAACTTTGGTGTGGGTAAGGTGCTCGCCATGTGCTCCTTGCGGGATTTCTCGGAGGACCTCGAAATGACATTGCCCAAACAATCTTGGCTCTTCAAGATTTCATGGGGCTGGCACCAGATGTAGGGGCGACCCTTGTGGTCGTCGTGGACTGGGCGGGTACAAGACCCGCCCCTACAGTACGATTTTCTCCAAATACGCTATCGATAAAAAGACTCGGTTTAAAAAGCAGAAAATCCCCTTTACAAATCATTGCAAGGTGTCATTCCGAACGGAGTCTTCGGAGTGAGGAATCTTTCTATTGGCCCGGCGAAAAGATTCCTCGGAAGACCTCGGAATGACAAGTTGAATCTGAATTTGTAAAGGAGAACAAAACTTTTGTGAATATCGAATTACCCAATTACTCAATTACTCAATTACCCACTTTCCCTCCCATCTGCTCAATCGTCTCCACCAAACGGCCGTCTTCCAGCACGTACACCAAATCCACCGCCTCAATCACCTTCGGATCGTGGCTTGCAATGAGCACTGTCACCCCCGTCTGCTCCACAATGGCCCGCAGCAGGGCGATGATGGCGTAGCCCGTGGCCGTGTCCAGCTGGCCCGTCGGTTCATCCGCCAGGATGAGCGACGGCTTGTTGGCCAGCGCCCGCGCCAGGGCAATGCGCTGCTGCTCGCCGCCAGACAGCTCGTAGGTGCGGTGGCTGGCCCGCGCCGACAGCTTCACCAGCTCCAGCACTTCGTCCACGCGCTGCTTGCGCTCTTTGGCTGTGGCCTTCACCAGCCGCAGCGGCGCTTCGATATTTTCCCGGGCGCTCAAGAAGGGCAGCAGGCCAAACGTCTGGAAAACAAAGCCGATTTCGTTGCGCCGCAAATCGATCCGCTCCCGCTCACTCATTTTGGCCAACGGCCGTTCCGCGATCACAATCTCCCCCTCGGTTGGCTCATCCAGCCCGGCAATGTGGTTCAGCAGCGTCGTCTTGCCGGAGCCAGACGGCCCTTTCACCGTGGCCATCACCCCGCGCGGAATGTTGAGGCTGACGTTTTTCACCGCCACCACATCTTCTGCGCCCACTTTGTAGATGCGGGTGAGGTTTTGCACGGAAACGGCCGTTTCCCGACGCGCCAAAGGGTGGTGGCTAACTGCGGCTGGTTGGGGGTGGGTTGGCGTCGATTCGCCCAGCCGTGGTGGTCGCCAGACAGAGCCGTTTTCATCGCCGTCGTGGACGGCCCCGCCCTGCGCCGCCGCCAGCGCCTGGTTCACCTCTGGCCAGACGGAGAGATGCGCCTCTTCCAACCGAACCTTCACCCGGTTTTTCATCTCCAGATTTTCGATGTACGGTTGGGGCAGCTGCAACCTGCCTGCCCGATCCAGAATCACCCACTCCTCTTCTTGCAGTTCGCCGCTGGCCAGGTTCACCTCGCGCCGAATTTCTGAGCTGGTACGGCCGTCTCGAATTGCCACCACCCGGTCCACCTTGTTGGCCACCCGCTGATCGTGCGTCACAATCACAATCGTCGTGCCAAAGCTCTGGTTGATGCGGCGTAATGCCGCAAAAATCTCGTCGGCGGAGTGGGAATCGACCTGGCCCGTTGGTTCATCCGCCAGCAGCAGCGGCGGATTGTTGGCCAGGGCAATGGCCAGCGCCACCCGCTGCTGCTGCCCGCCAGACAGCCGGTCCGGGCGAAAATCAGCCCGGTCGGACAAATTGACCATCTCCAGCAGTTCCAAAGCTCGTTCCTGCCGCTGCCGGGCGCTGCCGCCAGAGAGCATCATTGGCAGCTCCACATTTTCCCGCGCCGAAAGGTAGGGCAGCAAATTTCGCGCTGGCTGCTGCCAGACAAAACCAACCGTGCTGCGCTTGTAGGTCACTCGCGCCTTGTCGGAAATTTTCAGCAAATCTTGCCCATTCACCGAAATCTTGCCTGCGCTGGGCTCGTCCAGCCCGCCAATCACGTTTAGCAGCGTCGATTTACCGGAGCCCGACGCCCCGACCAGGGCCATCATCTCACCCTTTTCTACGGCCAGGTCCAGCCCCTGCAAAGCCACCACTTCCAGATCGGCCACCTTGTAAATTTTGACCAGGTTGTCACAAAAAATAAATGAATCAGTTGACATAAATGCCTCGATATTAAATACAGGAACACAGAGGGGCACAGAGATCGCACAGAGTTTCGCAGAGAAAAGGGAGAAAAACCTCTTTCTTCTCTGTGGTTCTCTGTGGCTTCTCTGCGTAACTCTGTGTCACGTTTTTACTCCTCGCCAATCCGCAGGGCGCGGTGAATGCCGGCTTGCAGCAGGAAGAAGAGCAGCAGCAGCAGCGACAGCCCGTAAAAGCCAATCAGCAGCCCGTATAAACCCAAAACCTCAGACCAGTTGACCACAATTTGGCGGATGGCGTCGCCACCAACTGCCGTTGCCAACACCCTGGACAGAAACGGCCGCATAATCACCGCCAAACCCGCCCCAATGCCGCTGCCCGCCATCAGTCCCAACGCCATCATGATGACGCCTTCGAGTGTCAGCAGCCCCAGCAGCTGGCGGGTGGACATGCCAGTAGCCCGCAGCAGGCTAAATTCGTACAGCCGCTGCCGGGCGGCAAAAAAGTGTACCAGCAAAAAGACCGCCACGCTCAACGCCGCCAATGTAATGGCGTTTAGCTCAAACGCCCCCAGCGTCTCCTGCGCTACCAAATCAGAGCGCATGGCCACTTCGACGGCTTCAGCATCGGCCACAATTGTGCTGCCAAAGGGGCCAGCGCCACCACCAATTTGTTCGAGCACCGCACCATGCTGGCCCGGTTCAACCGCCAGCCATACCTGCCGCTGGCCCACCCACGGTTCGCTCAACACAGATAGATCGACTGCTTCCTCAATCGCAGCCAGATTGGTGATGAAAAAGCGGCTGCCCAGCAGCGGGAAGTTACTGATGATGCCGCGCACCTCAAACGTCACCCGGTGCGTGCCCACCACGTACTGAATCTGATCGCCAATTTGCTTATTACTAGGCGGCGCATCCTGCGAAAAGACGGCGGGAATTGCTCCGTCTGCGCCGCGTCCCTGTACCGCTGGCATGACGTCGGCCAGGGTGATGCTGCTGACAAACGGAGCGTACCGGCTCACCTGGGGCAATGTGGCCGGATCGATGGCCAGCATTTGCACCTGCTGCCCTAAATTGGTCGCCAGGCGGGAACGGCCGTTAAAATAAACTGGCGACGCAGCCTGAACCCCAGCTAAATTAGCCAACGCTTCCACCTCGGCTGTGCCCGCGCCAACTGGCAGCCCTACGCGAATATCGGCACCCGTGTTGTAATGGGCAATCTCCGCCTGCCGCACGCTGAGCGAATGCCCAAATAGGCTGGCAAACAGCGTCAGCCCCGCTGCCAGGCTGATCAGCAGCACCACCCGGCTGGGGCCGACGGGGTCTCGCGACAGCTTGGCCAGCCCAAACGGCAAGATCAGCCCGCGAACCCGGTTGGCCCACCAGGAAGCCAGGCGCAGCAGATACGGGAAAATCCGCAAAAAGATCAGCGCCACGGCAATAAGCAGCAGCGACGGCCCCAGCAGCAGCAGCGGATCAGAGACGCCAGCCCCGGCCAGCGCTTCATTTTGGGCCAGTTGGGTCACCACCGTGCCGGTGTCTTGCAGCTGCCAGTAAATCAGCCCGCCCAGCACCAGCAAAAAGAAGTCGATGTAATATTTTTGCCAACCTGCCTGGGTGGCTGGGCGCCCCAGCTGCCGCTGCCAATCCAGAATGTTGCCCCGCGTGCCGCCGTAAATGGCCACCACCAGCGTCAGCCAGCTGAAGCCTGCCGCCAGCAAAGACAGCAGCCAAGACTCCTGTGCCAGCGATGTGGGCACCACCGTGTTGGTAAGGTTGCCCCAAATGGCCAGCAGGCCCTGCGCCACCAGCGGTCCCAGCGGCGCTGCTCCCAAAAATGCCAGTAAAAAGCCCTGAATACCAAACAGCTGGGTGATCTGACGGCCGTTAAATCCTCGCCCCACCAACGTCGCCAAGACCCCCCGCGACTGCTCCAGCAAAAAGGAGCTGATCATCGCCAGGGTGTACAGCACAAAGATGAGCGACTGCACTGTGAGCAAAAAGAGCGTTACCCGGGCGTTGGACAGCGCCACCTGGTATTGGCTGATAATCAGCAGCAACCCCGTCTCCATATTAACGCGCAAGTTGGCGCTGGCGTTGCTCAGGTTAGCCCGCACCTGCTCGACGTTGTCCACGGTAATCTGGCCGGAATCGATGAGCAGCCGCCAGCTGCGCTGGGTGCGCCCGGCATATAAAGATTCCATCGTGGGCGCGGGCACAAACAGCGACAGGGTAATGGTGTCTGGCTGATTGGGTCCATTCAGCGAGGCGCGTTCGTATGCAAAAGGCAGCAGATCACCCCACCAGGCATCGCTTTCAGGGTCGTTGGGCTGCACCACCCCCACCACGTTAATGCGGAAGGTGCCATCTTCATTGCGAATCTGGTCGCCTATTTGCAGCGTTTCAAGCTGGAACTGGGAGCCTTCGCTCTGGTCGAATGTCAGGTTTTCCAGCGAGGCAAGCCCGACGACCGCTTCAATTTCAGTGACAAAGCTGTTGGGAACAGGTTCGATATGGTTGGGGAAACGGCCGTCTACCAGCGTCACATCCTGGCTAAAATTGCTAAACGTCCACGGCTGGTAGCGAAAATATTCAGCAAAGGGCAGCGCCATCTCATCCCGGTACAGCGCCGACCCCAAAACGGTGGGTGGCGCGGTTTGCACCTCCACCCGGCGCAGCAGCAGGTCGCCCAAATACGCTTCCAGCTGACTATAAACGGCCGCATTCAGCCCCGCCCCCGTTACCTCAATATTACGCGCAGACACAACCGCACTGTCGATTTGCTGCCGTAGGCTGCGCCCGGCAATCGCCGTGGCATAGGTGGGCAGCCCGGCCAAAAAGGCAGAGGCCAGCACCAGCCCCAGCAGGACAATCAGGTTCAGGCGCCAATGGCGCAGCAGGTGACGGAGAGAGAGTCGGATCATGTTTTTTGTAATTGTTTGAGTGGAGGAGGAGAGTGAAAAGTAAAAAGTGAAAAGTAAAAAGGTCCTTTCACTTATTACTTATCACTTTTCACTTCCCCTACTCTTCCCCAACGCGCAGCACCTGGTGCAGTTTGGTACGCCAGAGCAGCAGGGTGGCAATGCCCAGCGAGATAAAAAAGGCGATTGCCAGGGTGACATAAATTTGAATAACGGCCGTCCAATCATTCCGGGCAATAAATGGCGGCGTGGGCGGCCGGTCGCCAAAGGTAATGGGCAGGCCCGGCAAGGTGATCTGGTTCAACATCACGCCCAGCGCCGTGCCGATGGCCAGTCCGGCCAAAATTAATACCACCTGTTCCAGCACCAACACGCCATACAGCTGCCCCGGCGACATGCCAATGGATCGCAGCACGCCGTAGATCGCTTCTTTTTGCTTAGCGCTCAGGTAAAAATGGGTGGCAAAGCCAACCAGGCTCAGCGCCGTGGTGAGCAGGTAGCCAAACAAGGTCACGCTGCGCAGACCCAGAGCCATCGGGTCTGCCTTGATCGTCAGGCGCACGGCTTCTTGCTCGATGCTTTCCCGAACGCCGCTCAGGTTAGAGAGGGCAGCAGCGGAGACGGTTTGGGGGGAAACGGCCGTATCCACCGCCAAAATCACCTCATTATTATTCATGGGCTGACTGGTGAGGGTATTAAAATTGTCCAGCATCAATAACCGGTTCGTGACAAGGTAGCCCGCATTCAAATCTTCGTACAAAGTAGGAAAATAGTTCACCACCCCCACAATTTCAAAGCGCACCGACTGGGAGTTAACGGTTAAATTGAGTGTCTGGCCCACTTCTGCCTGTGCTTTTTCCAAAAAGGCGGGGCTGGCCAGGGCGGGCAGGGGTGTCGTCAGCGGCAGCGGATTTGCCAGCATAAAGCCAACCAGCCCCAGTGGCCCCAAATTCAAAGAGAGGGATTGGCTGCCTGCGCCGGTGCGCACCTGCCGAGAATCATAGCCAATGCTGGAGCCAGGGTTGGTACTGCGCCAGACTTCGGTCAGGGTATCAAAGTCGTAGGTGACGGCCGTTTCCCCTGAAACCCCATCCGTCACCGTGAGCGTATCAATGGCCAGCCGCATCTGTGCCGAAGTGGCCCGGTTGAAATTCCCTACCACAATCGTCTGGTTGCGCAGCCACAGCGAATGCAGTCCCAGTGGATAACCGCTTTCTGGCAGCTGAGGCAGCACGCCTTCAAAATAACGCCAGCCATCTGCCGGATAGCCCGTTTCATCCGAGGTTAACTCTAGTAAAAAAGTATCCTGCTGCGCCGTGGATAACTTCGCTTCCAGATAAATCCGGTCCAGATCGCTGTCGCCGCGTGGCACAGCCCCCGTAACCCCTTCTGGGTCCGGGCCAGACCAGACCCACAGGCCCAGCCGAGCGGGCTGCCCGGGCAGCGGCACCACAGGCTGCACCGTAACATCTGCCAGCGCCAACCGATCTAGCAGTATCGGCATCGGCTCTTTGGCAAAATCATCCCGGTAATGGGTCATCGCCCCAAATGATTCTGGGTCAATAGCCAGCACGTCGAAGCGCAAAAATTCGCGTCCCAACGTCAGCGAGCCCCGGCTGCGCCACAGACCGCTGGCCTGCTCGACCCCAGGCAGCGTGGCCACTTCAAATAAGGGCAGGGTACGCCGCGACTCCAGGCGAATATCGCTGCCTGCGGCGTATTGGGCACGTTCCAGCTCGCTGGCGTCTAGCGTGGCGTTGATGCCTGTGGAGAGGATGCCCAGGGCAATGGCCAGCGTTAGCAGCAGCACCAATCGGGCCACATGGGTGGGATTACGCGCCGCTTGCAGCATGGCCAGATTGGCCACCAGGCCCCGCCCGCGCCGGGCAATCGCTGCCAAAAAGCTAAGCAGCAGGGGGAAGACGCGCAGCAAAATGGTGCCCGCCCCCACCAGCAGCGCCAGCGGTGACAGCAGCAGCAGCCAATCGACCTGCGGGCGCGTCGTGCCGCCGCCCACAATACCGCCAAAATAGTGCAGACGCCACAGCAGCACCAGCCCAATTGCCAGCACAAACACGTCCAGATAATACCGCTGCCAAAACGGCGCTTCGGTGACGCGATTGGTGTCTTGCTGGTAGTTGACGATGGTGCGCCGTACGGATTGGCCCACCGGCAGCATTAAGCCCACAATGCTGGCAACTGCGCCCACGGCCGCTGCCAGCCAGGCAATGGCGGGAAGGCCGAGTCCCCAACCCGGCTCACCCACATCGGCCAATGGCCCAAAGAGGGTCATGCTGCGCACCAGGGCCAGCCCAAGAAACGGCCCGCTGAACAAGGCTACGCCGCTGATGAGCAGTGCTTCGCCCCCCTGAATGCGGAAAATTTGGTGGGGTGCCGCGCCCCGGCTTTGCAGCACGGCAAATTCGCGCTCTACCTGGCGCACGGCCAGCGCCGCCACCATGATGACGTAGTAGAGCGTGAGCAGCACCACCTCGGCGGTGAGGAAGTAGAGCGGGGCGCGTACGGCCGTACTCTGGTTGGCAAAATTGACCAAAACGTTATCCAGGCCGGTGTCGATGGTGACGGAGGGGGTTAACGGCCGTAAATCTTCGCGCAGCATCCGCAGCAGGGTACGCAGCAGCGGAATTTGGCTGGAGGTGAGGCTGGCGGGATCAATCGTCACCTGCCAATAATATTCGTGGGTGGAACCAGCTGGCATTACCGCTTCGATCAGCTCGAAAAAGGCGGCCTTATCCACCAGGGCGGCGTACTGGACCAGCCATCGGTCGTCGCTTTGGCCGCGCAGCGGGCTGGCTGGGCCAAACCAGTACGGATCGCCGCCGTCGATGGGCTGCACAATGCCGCTGATTTGCAGGCTGAATTCTGGTTCCCCGCTGATATTGGAAACGCTGACGGGCAAAGTGTCTCCTATTTGCAGGCCGTATGCATCGGCCATTTCCTGACCAATGACCACGGCTGCCACGCCAGGCGCGGCAAACGCTTCGCTGGGCCAATCGCCCGCGAGAAAGGTTACGTTTTGGCGGATGTCGGTGCTGCCGCTGCCGTAGGCGCGGAAGTTGACCCGTTCTTCCGCCAGGAGGCTGCCTTCGCGCCAGGGGTGAAACCAGCGGGAGCCAAGGACGGGCACGATTTGGTCGGTGAAGGGGGTGAGACGGCCGTTTACCCGCTGCTGTACCTGCCCATCCAATACGGCATAGGTGGCGGCGTCCAGGCGACCAAACGCTTTCAGTCGCAGGTCGCTGGTATCTGGGTCTGCCGCCAGTAGGGTACGGCGCAGGCCAAATTCCACGACCGTATTCACCAAAATGGGGCTGCTGGCCAGCATGGCGGTGGAAAGCAGCACGCCCAGGCTGAGGGTGAGCAAAATCTGCCAATGGCGGGCGGCGCGGCGCAAAATAAAGGCCCAAAACGTCATCGGGTGGCTCCGTCTGGTTGGGTTGAAGGGTGGGTTGGCAACAAACTAATCATAATGGGCAGCGGCCTAACGGAGTAAACAGGAGTTGATGGCTGGAATGCGGGTAAAAGTGGCGAACCAGTCGCCCCGCACCTGCCGCATTTTAATTTCGCCTACCCAATATTGGTAATACCAGATGTCAACGGCCGTCATTGTGGCTAACGAAATGGGTCGGCGCGTAAATTCAAAATGGGCGATGGCCTCGCTTTGGGGGCAGCGATTGCCCAGGCGCAGCCAGGTTTCAACGGTAGGCTGCCGGGCTGCACCCAACCCCACAAACAGATTATGCAGGTAAGCCGATTCTTGTGTCAGCGCGGCGGTCACAATGGTGGCGGCAAGCTGCTCCGGCGTTTGGCCCGGCGCAGCGGCGACCCAGCTGTCTGAGGCGTTGAAACGGCCGTTGCGGGCACGCTCTCCAGGTGGGGCAGCGGGTTTCGGTTCGGGGCTGGCGGGGGCTGTGGTGGGAACGGCCGTTGGTTCTGGCGTTGGCGCTTCGGGCACGGTGGTCGTTTCGCCAGCGATGGGCGTGTCGTCGGTTGGGCTGGCCAGGGATGGCAGCCAGAAGCTGCCAAACAAGAAGCTGCCCGCCAACAGCATCAGCAGGGCGGCAGCGGCCATGCCCAGCCGCATAACTTGCCCGGTGCGCTGCCAGACCAGGCTGCGCCGCATCCGCCGGTACAGCTGCCGCTGCACGCGGAGGGAAGCGTCGTGGGAAAGGCGGGGTTGGAAGCGGTCGGCCTCGTCTTGCAAATCGGCGTCCAGCAGGCGGGCTTCGTGTACCAGTTGGGCGCAGCGGTTGCAATGGGTCAGGTGGGTTTGGATCTGGTGGTGCTGAACGGCCGTTAGTTCATGACGCAGATAGCCAGGCAGCAGCTGCTGTACCTGAGTGCAACCCTTTTTTGATTCAGTTGTGACGCTGCTTTTTTGCTCAGTCACGATTCTAATTAACCTCGCTTGTAACGACTACTAAGCCTCTCTGGAGATTGGGCCAATTTGTGGCCGCCACTGCCCCAATCACAGAGAAAATTGGCCCAATCTGGCTGAGTAGTTAACCTCGCTTAAGCGCTGGCGATGGCTCTGCCTGGAGCTGTTCGCGCAGCCGCTGGCGGGCGGTATTGAGCCGGGAGTAAACGACGCTGACGCGCACACCCAAAATATCGGCCACCTCGGCGCAGGAAAGCTGCTCGTGGTAATGCAAGATGAGCGGCAGCCGGTGATTGTCGTCCAGTTGGGTGTTAATGAGCGTCCACAGCTGCTGCGATTCCTGTCGCTGGTTCACCTCGTCCGGGACGTTATGATGGCTGGCGCGGCCGCGCAGCCACTCTAGAGAAAGCGCCCGGCGCACTTTGCGGCGGCGCAGCTTGTCGCGACAAACGTTCACCACGATGGCGGTAAGCCAGGTTTTAAAGGTTGATTGTCCCTGGTACTGCTTAATCTGCTCAAAAATGCGCAGGAAAACGTCCTGGACAGCGTCTTCGGCGTCCTGCTCGTTTTGCAAGATGGTGAGGGCGAGGCGGTAAACGGCCGTTTCCTGCTGCTGAAACAGTTCAGAAAAGGCGGCCAACTCACCCTGCTGACACCGCTGTACCAGATTGTCCAGATGCAACATGCCTGCTCCAAAAATTTATTGCTGGTTAATTAGACGCATGAGGGTAATTATTTTTGATGGGAAATGCAAAAAGTGGTGACAAAGTGACAAAAATAGGGGTTTTGGGATGATATTTGTATAGCAAACATTTGTCCGCTATATGTTAAAATCTCCGCCATCTTGTCAACCATTTTGAGGGAGATCCATGATGCCAAAATTTACCCACCTTACTGCTCTATGCTGTCTGTTTTTGCTGTTTGGCTGCCGGGAGGCACCGGCGGCAGAAATTGCAGCGGCAACGGCCGTTCCTACCGAAGTGGCTGCGGAAACGGCCGTACCTACCAACACCGCCGCACCCACCGCCACGACTGCCTCAACCGAGGTACCGACAGAAACAGCCACGGCGACAGAATCACCCACACCGACCACAGAACCCACGGCTACCAACACCACAGCCCCCACAGAAATCCCGCCAACAGACACCCCAACGGCCGTGTCAACCGCCGCACACACGGCGACGACTTCTGCCGCTGCCCCGCCCCCGGCTCCCGTTTCGGCCCCGCCGCCCGCCCCAGCGCCAGCTGGCCCTAACTTGCTCTCGAATCCGGGCTTTGAGGTTGGCTACCAGCCCTGGGAAAGCCCCAACGGCAACACCCATTTTTCGTTTCATACGGCAGACAGCCAACCGCTGTTCATTCATTCTGGCTTGCGTTCCCTCAAGGGTGCCAGCCGCATCTGGCAGCGGGTGAGTAACGACATCACAGCTGGTACTACCTACCGGACTGGCGGCTGGTTTAAGGTTTGGTCCAGCACGCAGGAAGATCGCAGCATTTCGGTGAACCCGGCGGACATTCGGGGGCGTATTTGTCTGAACTCGTTTGGGGATGATGCGATCGATTTGCCCACGACGGTTTGTTCAGGTTGGGTACGGCCGTTGGACGTATGGCAGTTTATTTCCGTTGACGCCGTGGCCTCCAACGACCGCGTGACGGTGATTCTTCAAGTTGCCCTCTTCAACAATGACAACAAAGCGATTCATATCGAACCTTTATGGGATGACATTACTCTGGGCACAGCCCCCTCCGCCGCCACAGCCACACCACCCCCCGCTGCCCAACCGGTACGGCCGAATCCCGTAGCCTTCAGTCCCACCGCCCTGCGCGACAGCATGAATAGTGCGCGCTCCGCCATCGAGCAGGCGGGCGGTTTGCTCGACCGCCTTTTCAACGGGGAACCAGGCACCTGCACTGAGTACCAGAGCTACTACGACAACGCCATTCGCAGTGCCACCTACAGCGGCGTGCCGGACGATTGGGCGGGCATCTACAACGATTACATCTTTGCCGTAGAAAACTTCCTGGCGACCAATCAGAGTATTGATGCATTGTGCGATGGTGGCGGCGGCGTATTAAGCGCCCTCAACTATGGCGCGGCCCGCACCGGCATCAACGACAGCCTGAACCGGTTGGTTCCCGCGATTGAAGCGGCTAATGCCAAATTAGGAGGATAGCGGTTGGCGGAGGCCATTTGTTTTGGTCGAGGCGATACCGCGCCGTCCGCCCCTATGGGTGGTTGCCGTGGCAAAGGAAAACGGCCGTTTCTTGTAAAATAATGGGGAAATGGTAGGGGCGACCCTTGTGGTCGCCCTCTTATGGTCGCGATCTTGGGCAGGCACAAGGCCTGCCCCTACATGAGCTACCATGTTGTGATTATCAGGTGTCGGCGAGGAGGCGGTCTACGGCCGTTGCCAGCTGCGCCAGATTCCGCACCACGCTGACGGTGTCACACACAGGATAATATTCCAGCATGTCGCTGTCGCCGGTGCCCCATTGGCGCTGGTGCTCGGGGTTGAACCAGACCAGCCTTTTGGCCCGCCGCTGCAAATCTTTCATCAAATCAATGCGCGGCGATTTGTAGTTGTTGCGCCCATCCCCCAAAATGACGACGGTGGTACGGCCGTCTACCGAGTCCAGCCAATGGTTGTAAAACGAATTTAAACTGTTGCCCAAATCGGTGGCGTAATAGCCGGGGGGGATGTCGTACAGCACTTTGGTCACTGCGTCGGCGGCGCGGCTGCCGGAGAGAACGACGCTGATTTCATGCATGTCGGCGTTGAAGGCGAAGCTGCGGGCCTTCGCCACCTGGTCTTGCAGCTCATACGTCAGCCGCAGCATAAATTCGGCCACCGCCCGCATCGAGGTGGAGACATCACAAATGAGCACCAGGCTGGGCTTCAGCTTCTTCTTCTTGAACTTTAGCTCAATCGGCACGCCGCCATTCCTCAGATTGGCGCGAATGGTGCCTTTGGAGTCGAATTTCCCCTTGTTGCCTCGCTTGCGCCGCAGGGCCACCCGGCTGCGCATTTGCGTCACCAGCCGCTGCACCTCTTTGCGCAGCTGATTGGCGTCCTCTTCTGTCAGGGATTGCAGAGGCTTGTTCATCAGGTCAGAGCCGTGCAAATCGTCGGGGCGATTGGCCCGCTGTTCGGCAATCTGCTGCCCCACCTGCTGGGCCACCTGCTCCGCCAGCGCTTCCCGGTTGGCTTCCACCACCCCCATCAGCTTTTCGATGGCGTCCTGGCTCATGCCCATCTCTTGCAGCCGTTCGTACAGCTGCTGCATCTGCTCTTCCAGGTGGGAAAAACCCATCTGCTGCAGCATGCGCCGGGTAACCCAGCGAGCTTCCTGCGGATTGTTGGCCCACTCCACGCCAGCCCGGCGGGCCATCTCTTCCAGCTCTTCTTTGGTAGGACCGTCGCCGCTGGAAAGCCAGTCGAGCAGCTGCTGCATACGGCCGCTCAACGCACTCAGCGCTGCCTGAAGCATTTGCTGATCTTCCGGGCTCATATCTTCTATGGCGTTTTGCAGGGGTGGCCCCCCGCTGCCAAAGTAGAGCGGAAACAGCTCTGCGAAGGCGGCAAAATCATCGGACTCTTTGATGAGGGTAGCCCGCAGCGAAGAGCGGAAAACCTCTTTGTCGGTGATGCCCAGCGATTCCACCGCGTGCAGGGCATCGACCGATTCCGCCAGCGAAATCCGCACGCCTGCGGCACGTAAACCTCGGATGAATTCTACAACTCGCTTGTCCATCTGCTTTCTCCAAAAGCCAGTAATCAGTAATCGGTTATCCGTAATCGGTTTACCGATTACCGTTCACCGATTATAACGGCCGTATCTCCCCCCATCCCCTTCGCCACCCATCATGCGTCGCGCTTTTTGCACGTCGGCTTCATACTTTAGTAAGACGGTGAGGGTGTTGGTGAGCGTCTTTTCATCAATTGAGCTGGCGTTGAGCGTCACGAGGGCGCGGGCCCAATCCAGCGTTTCGCTGATGCTGGGCATCTTGCGCAAATCCATATTGCGCAGCTGGTTAACCACGGCTACGGCCTGCCGGGCCAGCTCCGGCTCCAGATTTGGCACCTTGAGCCGCACAATTTCCAGTTCGGCATCTTGCGTGGGGTAATCGACGTGGAGGTAAAGGCAGCGCCGCTTGAGCGCCTCGCTGAGTTCGCGGGTATTGTTGCTGGTGAGCAGCACCATCGGTTGATGCTTCGCTTTGATGGTGCCCAGTTCCGGTACGCTCACCTGAAAATCGCTCAGCACTTCCAGCAGAAACGCTTCAAACTCCACATCGGCGCGATCAATTTCGTCGATGAGCAGCACGACAGGTTCGTCTGCGGTGAGGGCGGAGAGTAGGGGACGGGGGAGCAGGAAGTTTTCGGAGAAAAAGACATCTTCTTCCTGGGCCAGCCGTTGGGCGGCTTCGGCCAGGGAGTTGACATCCCCCAGGACGTTGCGCAAGGTGTCGCGCAGCAGCTGGGTGTACAGCATCTGCTTGGCATATTCCCACTCGTAGAGCGCCTTGCTTTCGTCCAGCCCTTCGTAACATTGCAGGCGAATGAGCGGCATACCGGTGGACAGCGCCCACGCTTTGGCCAGCTCGGTTTTGCCAACGCCAGCGGGTCCTTCAGCCAGAATGGGTTTGCAGAGGGCATGAGCCAGGTAAACAACGGTCCCTATTTCTTCAGAAGCGATGTACTGCTGCTGCCCAAGCTTGTGGCGCACATCGGCAATATCTTTGAACATGCTGTTTTCTCCATTTTTAAATAGCAAGACAACGGCCGTTTTCACGTTTTTGGTTTATCAGCCGCACATCGAATCGGTAGGGTTGCTGCCTGCCAGCAACAATTTCATTGTAAGACGGATCGGACGAAACGTAAAGATGGTTCTAGGAAACGGCTCATGTTGTGCCCAGGTTGTAGGTGAGGCTGTAGCTGCTGCTGACGGTGCGGAAGCCCAGCTTTTGGTAAAGATCGATGGCAATCTGGTTGCTGGTCCATACGCCTAAGGAGACGGTTTGCACCTCCTGGTTTTGCAGCTGTTGCAGTGTGGTGGTGAGAAGGAAACGGCCGTATCCCATCCCCTGCTTCTTTTTAATGATGCCAATTGGCTCAATTTCTGCCATGTCTGGCTCCGGGAAGTGCAGCCAGACAAAACCGGCGGTCTGCCGGTCTACCACCAGCTTGTAAAGCGCATCTGTTGATTCCCAGGTGGCAGCCACTTCGGCGCTGGTGTACGCCTGGAACCAGGGCATACCGCGAAAGCAGCGTTCGTACAGGGCGGGTAGGGTGCGAACGGCCGTTGCCCGGTCTAGCGGCTTCAGTTTGCCCGGCAGATCAGACGGTGAGAGCTGGGCGGCGGGCAAATTATCCAGCCGCATCGTCCATTCCTCATGCTCCAGAGTGAACTGGTGCCGCTGCAAAAAACGGGCGGTGGGCGTATCCAGGCTGGGGACAGTGTAGGTGATTTCCTGAACCGCTTGCCCTGAGCGGCCCAACGGAGTTGGGCATGCCGTGGGGGCCGTTCCTGCCAACTCTTGCCGCATCGTGCGCCACAAATAGCTGCCTGCCCCCTGTCGCTGAAACTGGGGCGCGATGCCGCCGGCGAGCTGAAACAGGTGGGGCAAACCGGGCAGCGGCACCAGAGCGGCGTAGCCAATCGGCTGGTCTTGGTGGGTGATGGTCCAGAAACGGCCGTCTGTCTGGGCCATGAACCAGCTAATCTGGCTGGCGTCGATGGGGGTGTGCGGTTGGGAAACGGCCGTGGCAATGGCAGCCAGGGGCGCAACATCGGTTAAAGTAGGGGGACGTACCAGCCAGCGGGGGGTATTCATACCCAATTATACAAACTTCTTGACCCATCTGCCGCAGAATGATAGAATTTTGCCCGTTGCCCCCATCGTCTAGGGGACCAGGACGTAGCCCTTTCAAGGCTAAGACCGGAGTTCGAATCTCCGTGGGGGCACAGAAAAAAAGACCAGCTACAGGCTGGTCTTTTTATTTGCCTATTGTTCTTTCCACGTCCAGGTTTCTGGGTGCCAAACCCCAGTGGCAACAGCAGCGAGTATTGGATCGATAAACATACTGGCTGCCCTTGAAGCCTGCTCAAGATTTTCATAGGGCAATTCCAACTCTCTAGAAATGACTCTGTATCGTACACGCCAGCTTTCTGGAATTGGGCCGAACTGGGTGGGTAAAACGTCCCCACGGATACTGAATACAGCCGCAATAGCAGCCCGAAGGCGATCGGCCTCAATCATGCTATCCAAACCAGCTAACAACAGAATATCGACCAGATCTTTGAGGCGACTATTCTCAACCATGTGCTGTCTAACTAACGCATGAAGCTTTTCAGCAATGTGCTGAGTGACCGGATAGCAAGGAATTGGATCGGTTGTTATCTCCGCAAACGAGAGCATTTGCGGCGGAGACAGATAGTCGATAGGTCCAACGATCACATCACGATGACCAATATCAACATGGAAACGCTCGAATTCTCGCCCTGCGACTCGCGATGTGACACGAAATCGGTCTGCGCCGCCAAGATCAAGCTCCGATGAAGTTTGCTCCAGAGAGAAGAAAAAATAATCACCTGTATCCTGTTGCAGCTGTTGGAGAAGCCTCTCAAAGATATCCGCAGCTACTTTTGGTCCGGCAAGTAGATCGATGTCTTGTGTTGGTCGTGCTTGTTCTGTTCTCAACTGAAGGGCATAACCGCCCTTCAAAATCCAATCTTCATTCAAACGGGACATAAACCGTTCAAAGGCGATCATTTTCCGCAGTCGCGGAATATGGTGGCGGGGATGATCCTGACGCAATCGATCCTCTAACGCCTGGCGAAACGATTGCGGTGTTGCGTATTTCACAGGGACACCTTTTTTATCACTGCCTGGATCTCAGCTTGAATCTGGTTCGTTGACTGCGCGGCTTGAGTCGCCAGTTTATCTTTTGTTGTCAGGCCACGTATTAGTGCTTGCCGAATAGCCAGCTCTAATTGTGTGCCGTCAAAATAGGTGCGGGCTACATCGACAATCGTTCGGGCAACAGTGGTCACCCTAAACCCTTCCCATAGGATCACCTCATCAGGCGCCAGTTTTACATTGTGGATGCGGATTCCCGACCGCCGTCGTGAACTGGTTTGGGGCAGGATAAGATGAATCTCATCAGGAATGATGTCTGAAAGCTCGTAGATATATAGAGCGGTTTGAAAACCGACAATCGCATTTTCCCCAGCACTCAGTACGGCCACATGGACTTCTTCAAATCGGCTGGTTGGGAATTGGGCAAACCGATACACACCCCAGGCTGCCCTTTCGAACTTATTGCGCCTTACCTCGCGATATATTTGACTGCGTTGGAGATTAAGTTCCCTGGCCTGCGACAATGAAAAATAACCGGCCTGCTCCTCGGCAATTTGATATAGTTGAATCTCTTTTTCGTATTTCATCATGCAGCACCTGTGCAAAAAGGTTACATAATTGTACTCATATTGCACATATCGCACAAAAATCAAATGAAGCTCGTCAAAATCCAACTGCCTGACAATAATTTTAGCGCATCGCAGTAATAAAGAATTCGGTTTGCGTCTTCGTAGGGCACAGAAAAAGACCAGCTATTGTCTGGTCTTTTTTTATTTCTCGTTCAACTTCACATTTGATGATAGATTATTTATCCACTGCCACCTGCCAACTGCTTGGCGTAGGCTTCGATGAACGTGTTGATACCTTTGCCCACGGCCGAAGCCGATTCTTTTGCAGCCTTCTTCATCCACTGACGTTCTTGCCGCGTAAAGATGCCATCCATTGTTTGCTGCTGCAGCCAGACTTCAAAATCAGACTCATCGCGTACAGCTTTCCACAACTGTTCAGCCAACCACCACAAAAAAGCGGCTTGCCGTACCCGCCACACATCATTGTTATCTCTGGCAACTAAACCGTTGGCTTCGAGTTTGTCTAGTTCGGGAGTGTAATCATCTAAATGTTTGACCAACCGGCTAACTTCAAAAACGCGGCCTGGAGCCAGATAAGGGATTTGCGTTAAAGATACGGCCGTCACTGCCCGGCGTGTTTCATTAGTCCAAAATCGCCAGGTATCCGCAAAATGTTTGCTTGTTTCCCGGTAGAAGTTGTCTGCGGCCGTGTGGTACCGTGCATTCCCTGTTAACCCATCTTCATCCGCTTCCCACAATATGGCCGCTGCCGCCTGTGCAAGGTAGGGATGGTAGCCCGATAAATCGGCAACAAAATGACGATCCTCCTGGTTAAATTTACTATCTGCTTGTTTGAGCAAAGTAGCTAAATCTATTTGAGCCAATGGCCCTAAATGAATTTCGGTGAACACGTTGAAATAGGGGGAACCATGCGGGTTGATTTCTTGCGTTAATTGATTCAACTGTTCTAAATCGCGGCGTGTAGCAATAAGCAAAACCAGCCCCGATGATCGAGAAGCGAGCGAGCGCAGTCCACCATAAAATTCTGCCTTGTGCAAAATATCATTGCCTAAAAAATCATCAAACTCATCCAGCAGCAAAACCAGCCGCGATCCTGCTTTACCCAAAGCTTGGAAAAGTTGCTCCAAAACAAACGTGCTAAACTTGTTTTCGGCAGCGGTAGCATAGAGTGGCAGCAAGGCGGACATTTGACCATCTTCCATGACTTGCGCTAGCGGGGCGAGTGCCTGCTGCCAAAACTCTGCCTGCGTTTCAATGCCGCGTAGCATGTGCGCATCTACAAAACAAAAACAATCGTGAGTAAGGCGGCTACCAGCAATTTCTTGGCGTTTATCTTCATCAAAAATTAAGTTGAGAAGTGATGTTTTTCCAATGTGAGGTTGACCAATGAGAGCAACAGACTGACCGGTTACCAGGCGGCTGAATAATTGCTGTAGTTGACGTTTACGACCAATGAATTGCTGAGGCATTAATGACTTACCATAAATAAAAGGATTGATTTCCATAATAGGTACTCCGCTGGCCTAAAAAACTCATTTCCTCTGAGAAACATGGGCATTAATGTGGGTTAAACTCGAAACGCCACCTTGCTCTCTTTTTACAGGATAGATACTAAACCTTGATTTGCAGTTGGATTAATTTCCTTCACTCGATTCCACTGCTGGAGGCGTATCACTCGCAACAATCTAATCATTGGTAAATTTACTGTTTGTAATAACTGACTTCTGAATGGTAACAATGCCACTGATTCAGTTTCTTCTAGCAGTGCGGACAGTTGTTGATTATCTTCTTGTAAACTACTAATTATGTGGTCTGAATCCTTCAGTTTCTGTAGTAATTGTGTTATGTTAAATCCACTTGTTGCTTCCAGAAAATAACTAGCTGCGTCTTTATAATCAGGATATTCATATATTACATCTGCTAGATAACGTTGGGCAATTTCCAAATCACTTGCTTTTAATGCAACCAGAGCTTCACTATACTTTTGCTGTAGATTCAATTCTACTTCTGCTTTTTCTATTGAGGAGTGCCAATCCTCTTCATCCGGAAACTCATCTAACAGGTTATGATAGAGATGGATTAACTCTTGCCAGTTCTCTTCTTGTTCTAATTCCATAGCTGCCTTATTCACAGAAATTAACCTTTGCCTACGTTGAGCTATGTGAGCTGCTTGCAATAATTTGCTAACCTGTCCACCTTTAGGAAACTGTTGTAAGAGTTCGTCATAAATTCGAATTGCATTTGTCCACTTCTCTTCTGCTTCCAACTGGGCTGCTTCTTTTATACGGATAGACAGGATACTATCTATTGCAATTGGCTGATTGGGGTCAATATCTAAAATCTGTTGATAAGTTACTAACTGTTCACTTTCCTCTTGACTGTTTGCTAATGCTAACAGAGCCTTTATTAGTTCGGCACGTGCTGCTCCAGGATCATACTTGTATGCATTTTCCAATACTGTTATGGTCTCATCTAAACGCGTCTGTTCAAAGAGAAGTTGCCCAAGTAGGAGTTGCGCCTTTAAGTGATTGGGATTACTCTGCAAAGCTAATCTCAGTTGGCTTTCGGCATATTCCAATTGCTTGGCGTTGTAAAAACGCTGCCCCGTTTGGAATAACGACTCAGCTTGTGGATCAAGCAAATCTAGTTCCTCTTTCGTACGACGTAAGGGGCGATTCTTCTGCACCCACTGCCGCAGCAACAAAACGGTGAATTGGTAGCTGCCGTTTACGGGCTGTAACAATTCCCACTCCACTAAAGTTTCCGGAGCCAACTCTAACTGACGGACAATCAACCGTACGCCACTTTTGTTCAGAATGTCTACCAGATCGTCGTGGGTAATAACGCGTTCTTTTGCTTCTGCCATCGCCGAAATAACAACCCTTTCGGCTGGCGGCAGGCCATCCCAAATCCAAACAAAAGCATTTGCCCCTTGCTTCAAAACTTCGTTAACAGCATTGTCCACATTATTTGGGGTCACGATTGGCACCTCATCTGGTTCTTCCTCATGCGCATTTTCCCAAATGACACTGCAAAGCAACTGCGTGAAATAAGGATGTCCCTGTGCCCATTGCCACACCTTCTCCACCGCTTCATCCGACCAAAGCAAACTGCCTTCTTCCTGTGATTGGCGCACAACAGCAGCAGCGTTATCCGGTTCAAGCAAAGAAACGCGCGTTGCCCGTACCCCCTTGAAGGTAGAAATGGTATTGATGGACAAATCTTCGGGCCGACGGCCGATCACAAAGACAAACTGCACGCCCTTAGCATCTCCCATCCATTGCCGCAAGTATGGAAAAAAGGCGGCTCCAGCCTGGTTTTCTTTAGGGCTGTCCAGTACATCAAACTCATCAAACAACAAAACCAACCCGCCATTCGATACCATCTCTGTCGCTTGCGGTACAAACTCATCGCGGAAGTAGGCTCCTTCCGAGTCAAATAAATCGCGATTGGGTGTGACTTGTCTGGTAACCGCGCTAATCCGCTGGGCTAATTCATATAGTACATCCTCTAGTGGTTTATCAGCTTTATCCTGCAGATCAAAATAGACGGGAAGGTAATCGGCAAGGTCAACAAGCTGGCGCTCTAGCTGGAGCAGCATTGAAGTTTTGCCAATACGTCGCTGCCCGTAAAGAACAATAGCATTGCTTTGCGGGTGGCGCAAAACTTGCAACACATCGCGCAAGATGTCGTCGCGGCCAAAAAATCCGGTTTGGCCGCCAATGGGGTTTCCGGCAGTATATGGGTTGAGAAACATAGTTTAAATTATAGCCTAAATTTTAGGAGGATGAACTGGTTCATCAAAAAATCTCAACAATGGCTAGGGCTGTTTGATTTTCACCATCCGGTCGCAAATCCGACAACTCCAGAGTAAGATAAAGTTCTATCTTCTAGAGGTAAACATGATCCAATCACAAATTCCTGAAACGATGACGGCCGTTCTCCTGGAATCCTACAGCAGCGCGGCGGGCTTGCGTGTCGTGCAGCGCCCCGTGCCCCAGCCGGGGCCAAACGAGGTGCTGGTGAAGGTCGCCGCCTCCCCCATCAACCCGTCTGACCTGATGTTTTTGCTGGGGCAGTATGGCTTTACCAAACCGACGCCGGTGGTGCCGGGCTTTGAAGGCTCTGGCACGGTGGTAGCCGTGGGCCGCCGTACCGGGCTGCTGGGGCGCTTTTTGCTGGGGCGGCGGGTGGCTTGCGTGACGCAGCAAAAAGGAGATGGCCTCTGGGCGGAATATGTGGCTACGTCCGTCAACTTTGCCCTGCCGCTGGACGGCGCGGTGAGTTTGGAGCAGGGCGCGATGTCGGTGGTGAATCCGTTAACGGCCGTTGCCCTCATCGACATCGCTAAAAAGGCGGGCCACAAAATGGTGCTGAATACGGCCGCTGCCAGCGCCCTGGGCCAGATGATGCACCGGTTGGGGCACCAGGCGGGGGTAGAGGTGGTCAACATTGTACGGCGGGAAGAACAGGTGACCGAGCTAACGCAGCAGAGGACGCGCTTTGTGCTGAACAGCAGCCGCGCCGATTTTGACGAGGCGCTGCGCGACCTGTGCCATCGGCAAAACATCCGGCTGGCGTTTGACGCCATCGCCGGGGCGACGCCGCAGCGGCTGCTGGCGGCAATGCCGGACCACAGCCGGGTGACGGTGTACGGTGGCCTGTCGCAGCAGGCGGTGCAGGTTGACCCCAAGGGGCTGATTTTTCAGGATCAGGTGGTGGATGGCTTTTGGCTGACGCCCTGGGTGAGGCAGAAAAACTTCTTGCAAAACTTGCTGCTGTGGCGGCGGGCGCAAAAGCTGCTGCTGTCTGCGCTGAAAACCGAGGTGCGGGCACGCTACACGCTGGCCGAAGCGCCGCAGGCGGTGGCAGCGTACGAGGCGGCGATGTCCGGGGGCAAGGTTTTGCTGGTGATGGGGGAGTGAGAGGGGAGAGGGGAAGCTTACGGCTGTATGCCACCCCACCACGCCCCGATTATTTGAACATCAGCTCTTGTACGGCCGAGGGTCAGGTGAAATAAAGCACCAGCGCGACAGCCATCAGGAACAGAGTAACCATTGCCACATTCAAAAGAACCAGCTTCCCGAGCGGTTGGGGCTGCTTGGCCAGTGCAAACACTCCCCACGAGCTCAACGTGGTGATACCTACCATAACCGGCCAGATAAAACAGTTAAAGATTAGATAGGTGGGCATAGCGGCAGCCATACTGTGAAACCCATTTAAGGCAATCAGCGAGAACAACACAAAAATTGCTCCCATACCCAGAGTAAGCAGCAGTGAAACAATAAAAGCAACAAGCCAAATCATGATCATCGTTCCCTAATATATTTATTTGCTTGCTTCAACTTGCCGTTTAGACAATGAGGCGCAAGCGAGCGGTTGCTAATAGCAGATTACGAAAGTATCTAATAATTAGGGTCAATCGTCTACAAAGTGGTGATTGATATTGCTGGGGTTGCCCTCGCAGGCGCAGTGCATTTGCTGCTTTTGTTGACGATTTACGGCTGACGACTTACGATCAGCCGATAATCGTCAATCTAAAATCATCAATCGTCAACTGCGGAGGCTGTTATGCGTTTAGGAATCATGTTGGGCTATGCCGGGCGGCGGATTGAGCTGCCTGTTGAATTGGTAAAAGAGGCGGATCGGTTGGGCGTTTATGCCATCTGGACGGCCGAAGCGTATGGCTCGGATGCGGTGTCGCCGCTGGCCTGGCTGGGCGCGCAAACGCAGAACATCAAGCTGGGCACGGCCATCATGCAGATGCCGGGCCGCACCCCGGCCAACGCCGCCATGACGGCGATGACGCTGAACCAGCTAAGTGGGGGACGCTTTTTAATGGGCCTGGGACTGTCCGGCCCACAGGTGGTAGAAGGGTGGCATGGCGAGAGTTACGGCCGTCCCCTCACTCGCTCCCGTGAATACGTCGACATTGTCCGGGCCATCTTCAAACGCGAAGCGCCGGTGACCTACGACGGCAAGCTGTACCAGATACCTTACCAGGGCCAGGGGGCCACCGGCCTGGGCAAGCCGCTCAAAAGCACCCTGGAAGCCCAGCCGGACATCCCCATCTACCTGGCCGCCATCGGCCCGCAAAACGTCGAGCTCACCGCCGAAGTTGCCGACGGCTGGCTGCCCATCTTCTTCTCTCCCAGCAAATACGACGAAATCTACCGGCCGCACATCGAAGCGGGCTTTGCCAAAGCGGGCGTTGCCGAGGACGGCACAAGTAAAACCATGGCCGATTTCGACATCGCGCCCACGGTTTCCGTGGTGATTCACGATGATGTGGAGGTGGCGTATAACATGTTACGGCCGTTCCTGGCCCTCTACATCGGCGGCATGGGGGCCAAAGGCAAAAACTTCTACACTGACCTGGCCGGCCGCTACGGCTACGAAGCCGCCGCCGCCGAAATTCAGGATTTGTATCTGGCGGGGGAAAAGGGCGCCGCCATGATGAAAGTCCCCGGCGCCCTCATCGACGATGTGGCCCTGGTTGGCCCCCGCGAGCGTATCAAGGAGCGCCTGTCGCTCTGGCTCAACTCACCTGTGACTACCATGAACATCACCGTCTTCGACGTAGACACCTTGCGCACTATGGTAGAATTAATGGCCGAACTCACTTAATGTAGGGCAAGATTGCAATCTTGCCCGTTATTGAACAACTTGTGGGTAAGTTGTGGATAATTGAGGAAAACTGCATCAGAATCAGGAGATTGCTATGAGACAAGCAATAATCTTTCGTGGTGAAGATGGGTTTTGGGTGGCTGAATGTCCCAGTTTGCCTGGTTGTATTAGTCAGGGTGAAACGAGAGAAGAAGCGGTGAGAAATATCCGCGAGGCGATTCAACTGTACATTGAAACGCTTGAGGAAGATGGCCTGGACGTTCCAGAAGATATTGCGGGCAATTATTCGGCAGGCAGATATGTCTGTTGACGAGTTTGTAGATTATTTATGAAGCAAAAATTTGAGAATATTTTAATACCGCCGGATCAGGTGCAGGTGAAAGTGGCCGAGTGGCAGTCGCGTAATGAGCCGGTGCTGTTGGTGGCTGGGCAGGAGCCGCTGTTTTTGGAATTGGTGGCGGAATTGTTGGGGAAACGGCCGCTTACCTCCAAAAAATACCAGCACACCATGCGCACCTACGCCCGCCAGGGATTGCCGTGGCTCTCCAAAAGCAACGTCATCCGCCTGTACGAGGAGCTGTGCGAGGCGGGCTGGGCCGACTTTGACCCCGACGTGCGCACCCACCTGCAAATGAAACCGATCCGCAGCCAGGCGGGCGTGACCGTGGTGACGGTGCTCACCAAGCCGTACCCCTGCCCCGGCAAATGCATCTTCTGCCCCACCGATGTGCGCATGCCCAAAAGCTATCTGCACGACGAACCAGGCGCCCAGCGGGCCGAACGGCACGGCTTTGACCCTTATGCCCAAACGGCCGCACGCATCCGCGCCCTGGAGCAAATTGGCCATCCCGCCGAAAAGATCGAGCTGCTTATTCTGGGTGGCACCTGGTCCAGCTACCGCCGCGATTACCAGGAATGGTTCGTCAAACGCTGCCTGGACGCCATGAATGGTGAAGAGGCCGAAACGCTGGTCGAGGCGCAGCAGAAAAACGCCGTCGGGCCGCGCCGCAACGTGGGGCTGGTGGTGGAAACCCGCCAGGACCATGTGGATGTAGACGAACTACGCTGGCTGCGCTATTTAGGCGTGACCAAGGTGCAGGTCGGCATTCAAAGCTTGGATGAACATATTTTGGCCATCAACAACCGGGGCCACGATGTGCAAAGCACCCGCGACGCCTTCCGCCTGCTGCGGCTGGCGGGCTTCAAGATTCACGGCCACTGGATGGCCAATCTGCTGGGGGCCACGCCGGAAAGCGATGTGGCTGATTTTGCCAGGATTTGGTTGGATACGGCCGTACGCCCCGATGAACTTAAAGTTTATCCCTGCATGTTGGTAGAAAACGTCGAGCTGTACGACTATTGGCAGCGCGGCGAATATCAGCCCTACGACGAAGAAACCCTGACCGAACTGCTGGTTAACTGCAAGGTACAGGTGCCCCGCTACGTCCGCCTCAACCGGGTCATTCGTGACTTCCCCACCACCAACGTGGTGGCGGGCAACAAAAAGGCCAACCTGCGCCAGATCGCCCTACAGCGCATGGCGGATCGCGGCCTGAGCTGCCAATGCATCCGCTGCCGCGAAGTGCGGCGAGACAAAGTGCAGTTGGACGATTTGGCCCTGCACGTCGAAACGTACGAAACCGATGCCACTACCGAACATTTCCTCAGCTTCGAGACAGACGATGACAAGCTGGCGGGCTTTTTGCGGCTCTCGCTGCCGCATCGGAACGCGCCCCACCCGCTGCCGGAGCTGGAAAATCACGCCATGATTCGGGAAGTACACGTTTACGGCCCGGCGCTCAATCTGGGCGAGGGCAGCAGCGGCGAGGCGCAGCACATCGGGCTGGGATCAGAGCTGATCGATAAGGCGAAGGAGATGGCGCGGGAAGCGGGTTATGCCAAAATCGCCGTTATCAGCGCCATTGGCACGCGGGGATATTATGCCAAACACCACAAGTTTGAGATGGATGGGCTGTACATGACGGCCGATTTGAATGTGAGAACCGAGGAATTTTGATTTGGGATGAAAATTGCTATTGGCAACCTTAAAGTTGAGTTGATCGTTGGTGTGCTTTAACCGAAAAGCCTATCCTCTTGAAGAACTTCTTCAACATCTAGATCTAGCAAATCCTCTTTTACTTCCTTGATCTTTTCTATGAGATGAAAGGTGCGTGCATGAGCCCGGCTCAAGATTATACTGTAGGCTCTTGCTCTGATAGTAACATTCCCTCGCTCTGTATCATCTGCTACATCTCTGTCAACTTCAGTCCCCAACACGAAAACGCTAATTTTTGTTGTACTTTGTACTTTTCCACTTTTTTGGAGTTCTCGTGCATAATCATCGCCTTGTCGATATTCTTCCACGCCTATTGATTTACCACCCCGTTTTAATTCTATGATAAGAACTTTATCAACACCATCTACTTCAGAGTTTTCATTAAAAGCATCGCTTGCATGAACACTAACCGTTGAGTCTGGCAATACGACGATATCTGGCCGTCTTCTTGGATTGGTTAAGGGTCTGTTTAACTTGCCTTGCAATAACTCGCGAATAATAGTGGACAGTGCTTTGTTTGATCTGAAATGAATTGATTCATATTCTGGTCCAAACATCCAAAGACCTTGAACAATCAGAGGATGAATATCATGGAGTTCGTCACTAGCAGAGTCTTCGGTTAAGGACTCAAGTTCACTGATAATGGTTAATCGGCGTTCTAATTCGCCTAGTACGACTCGTGCTGCTTGCACGGACCACTTTTCCAGTATTTCACTCAACTGATCAAGTTCATTGGGTTTTAAGCTGGCAATTTGTTCGAGGAGAGTATAACCGGTTCGTGCCCGTTCTAAATTAGAGAGAACTTTTACAGTAGTCGATAACACATCTTGTTTGACTGTGGGCATTCTTTCCTGAATTCCATCCACCATTTGTCCAATAAAGTATCTTGATTCAGAGGTTAGTTTCTTAATCGTATCTCGGTTCGCTTCGATTGCTGCTTGCTTTCTTGCTTTGTGCACATCTGACATCAGTTCCATCAGCCGCTTCCGAATATGTTTTTTCGCGACCGCACGAACCTTTTTATAATTTTCGGAATCACGAAAACCGCTCCAATCTTCTCTGACCTCATCTGAAAGCACACCGGCTTCGATTACAAATGTGTATCTTTTGGCTTCACTTGTTCTTCTATCCAAGAGTCCATCCCCATCAAAGCCTTTCCAAGAGGGTTCCCCAACAAGCCGTTTGTCTACCCACCAAGCAATCCCATGTTGATGACTTGTTCTACTCGTTTTTTGTGTGTCAACTTGACTAATTTTTATGGTTCTTTGGGAATACATGGGGTACACCCAGATTTGGTGGTGATGTAGAATGGCAGTTATTTTCAAAAACGGAGTGAAACCAATGCCTATATCTATCCCTGCCAAAATTAGTTTTCCCCTGGATATTGCTCAGGTTGAT
>JBGTCV010000106.1:0-6492 GCA_041748655.1 Promineifilaceae bacterium (SeqCode)
ACGTTCAGCGAGTACAGTGCCTTTGCTGGCAAGGTACTCAAGTTACCTGGTGGAGGCCATCTACCGCCACCACTGATGCCAAAAAATGATGTTTTTAAGCCATTTTCGATGAAATCACCTGGGATTGCACAACCGTTAGGCTAGCTCTCGCCGTTCCGCTGAAAGCCTTGTTAGGCGATGGCCTTCTTTTGGCACGCTGGTGGCTCATTGATTCTTGTCTGACTGTCCATGGCCTTCACCGGCAAGGACATTAGTCAACTCGACTTCTCACAGCCCAGGCCCGCGCCTTGAGCGTTATGGAACCATCTTCCGCGCCAGTAAGTTCGTGTCGCAGCTTTTCTCGTAAGCGTTTCCTGGAGCTCGGATCGAGACTAGAGCAGTAACCTGGCGCAGGACCCGCTCCGAGGGTAAAGGGTTGCCAAAAGTCATCGAAGTCGCGGAAGATTGTGTCCACCTCAATCTGTGTGACTTCAATACTCTGTAGCTTGGCGTTCTGTGCCATTTCAGTCAGACCTTCGCGCGTACAAAATGGAAACCGGTTGTTCTCTGCCAGATCCGCAGCGCTGGGATCGAGGGAAATCGCAGCCTGCCAAAACTTCCGCATGAACTCGACGCCACCCCCTGGATAGTCCCATACGTAGAAGGCGATGATTCCACCCGGACGACAGACCCTGCGCATCTCCAATATGGCTTTGTGACGGTCAGGGATAAAATTCAAAACCAACGCCGATACCACAACGTCGTAACTCGAAGCTTCAAATGGAAGATCTTGCGCATCTCCAACACGAAAATTAATACGAGGGCCTTCTACCTTCTGCATTGCGAGATTGATAAACCCTTCGGACGGGTCAATGCCAACTTGACTCCCAGGTTTGCAACGGGCGAGTATCTCCGCCGACAAGGCACCTGTGCCACAGCCCACTTCTAGCCAGTCGCACCCAGCCTTAACCTCAAGCCATTCGAGGAATCGGGGTGCAAGTTGACGACTCCAGCGGCCCATATACCTGTCGTAGCTTTCCCCGGTATTCCATGCATCATGTCGGGAATTTGCGCTCATTGTCCCTAGTTGTCCAACAAGGTTATTTTGCCGGATGATTTGCCAAGAAAATACCCGACGAAATTTGTCTGTCGCACTACTAGTCTCCGTTGATCCATCAAGTACTCACCGCCTAACGCCACCGTCAGCCGCGCTGGCGCGGTTGACCAAAACCTTTGCCATTCACCAAGTCGCAAGCCGTCCGAGGCATCGCGCCAGCGGCCGCTGCAACATCCCATGCCTGGCGGGGCATTCCCCCACAAGAGAACATACCCGCCTGTTGCAGGAGTTATTTTGCCCTAATTAGCGGGTACGTTCTCAGGAACCCATGTTAGGCGAGACACCTGACCAATGGCCTGGCCGACTTACTTGAATGAAAATGTTAACGCTTTGCGCCGAAGCGGACTGTGCGAACTGGCTGCGACGCTGGCTGTTAGTGAACATTATAATGGAAAACGGCCGTTTCCCATCCACCACTTTCATTTTTCACAAACGGCCGTTCCCACCCAACATCTCTTCATTTCTCAAAACCTACAACAGCCGGTGGCGTTTCACGTCCACCGCTTTTGTTTTGCCAGACGGCCGTTCCCCATCCAACCTCTACGCCACCATCAACAACTTCCACAACCAGCCCGCCGCTCAAAACCCAAAACCTCTGCCGCAGTCAGGTCGTTTTGCAGAGACCTTGAGCTTGTGTTGCCAGACGGATGTGGGGCAAAACGGCCGTTCTCCCCCACAAATTCTTTTCTCAATGTACAACCTGCCCGGTCAACCGGTCTTAACTTTGCGCCGCTTACTCAAAACGGCGGTTAGACTGTCAACTTCCAGAAATTGGCAGTGATGTGTACGGCCGTTTCTCACTAAAACCTACGCCACGAGCATAAAGTAAAAAAGCGAACGGCCGTTGCCAGCCAGCGCCCCGCCTTTTCTACGACACCACTTTACTCGGCACATGCCGCAAATGCCACTATGAATTTCGCCCGCCCAACGGAGAGACAAGCCGCGCCGCCGGGCCACGGCCGTCCCCCATCCATCTCCTCGCGTCGGCTTTAGCGGTTGTTAGACGGCCGTAACCCACACCTTGCCTCTCCTCTCACCAACGCAACCACCTAACTTTGGCTGCGATTTGACCGGCCACGACTTTCGCCCGCCCAACCCCCGGCGTCAAGGACGGCTGAAAGCGGGAGCGGAGCGGGCGCTGGAAGCCATCGTCTGCACGCCACTGTTCGGCCAAACGCCCGATTCGCCATGCAAGCCCTAATCCCGTGCTCCTCCTGTCCCCTGCTGTGGCAGCCACATTTTGAACGCACGGCTTGGCACAATTTCTACCCCAGGGAGGTGCCGGAATATGGTAATCTCCGGTAGCAAAGCCTCGTAGATCCGCCGGGCTCGTAACGCACGCTGACGGGCAGCCGCAGAGCCCGGCGCGCCCACGTGACAGTCAGCGTACCGTGACGGGTCCTCGGCGTACTTGGCGCGATCCCGCGCCAGATATTGCCGGATGATCTGGTGCAAGGGCGTATCAACCAAAATCCGTCTGTACGCTGTGGTCAATTCGGGGGCAATCAGGATTTGGGCCCCCTCGATGATGTGAGGTAGTGATAGCTTGATCGCCTCCTGGACCAAATGCCGACGGAGGGCTTGCCACTGGGCATACCGCTGTGGATTAGTCACCCTGTTAAGGTCGGGCTCGTACTGGAGCATCTGCCGGAAGCCCGGATCGTCATCGAGTCGATGCAACGGGAGCTGCAACTGGCGAGACAGCGCGTTCGCAAGCATCGACTTGCCAGCGCCGCATGCCCCTGTGACAAAGATATGCTGTTCAATATTGCTCTGCATCTCGCTTTTTTTCGAGCTTATGCCCAACGCCACCGTAAGGTGCGCTGGCGCGGTCGTCCAACGCCTTTGCCAATCACCAAATAGGTAGCCGTCCGAGGCATCGCGCCAGCGTCACCTTGGCGGAATGTTAGGCGAGACGCCTGACCAATGCCTTTGCTGACCTGCTTGAACGAAATTTGTTAATGCTTTGCGCCGAAGCGGACTGACGTCGTCTGCTGCAAGCCCAGGCTCGGCAATTTTTTACACGAACAAAGCCATAAAAGCCAGAGGTAAATTTATTGAAACATGAACGATCATCACAAACAATAAATTTCGTTGCCAAAAGTACAAACCAGTCAGGATAATTCCTAGTGGGAGAACTACACCAATAATGTGAGCGATGTTCCAGCCTGTAGCGTGTACGACCACAAAAAATACCAAGCTAATCAATCCACTTGTCCACTTGCTCCCTGTTACTTCTTGAAGTCGTTCCAGTGCATAGCCACGAAACAAAATCTCTTCGGTTACGCCCGCTGTGAATATGCTTAAGAGCAATATCCACCAAGAAAAATCTGATACAACTTGTGTTACCGTTCCTGAGTTCGGCGGTGGAAAAATTGTACTAACCAACAAAGTTAGCACAGGAACCAACAATGACAGCAAAATGCCTAACCCGATCGCCAGCAGAGCCGATTTCCAAGATAGAGGTTTCCAGCCAATTGTCGTCAGTGGCAGATTTTCAATGACTCGTGTGAAAACTAGTACCGCAAAAGCCAGCCCCCAAAATATGCCAAAACTCACCAAAGTGGAAACCGGTTCATTGACATTAGGCTTGATAAAAATTGGGATGATGAACAAAACGAATATTGCAGGAGCAACCAGAGATAAACTCAATCCAAGAATCGTTCTTTTCATAGCGATATTGTTTGTCCTTTGTAAAGAACTGCCTAACCACTGGGAATCAGCTGCGTGGCGGGGCGAGCGGGCGCCTCTGCCCCAAGACTCACCGGCGAGCCTGCCAAGTCAGATTTGGGTCCCGATTAGCCACGTCAGCTGCATGCCTTTGTTAGGCTGCCTTCTGCTGACAATCGACCTGGTCACCGCGAGCCCTCCTTTACGTTTCGCCTCGCCTCAGTCGCATGTGAAGGATTGGATACGGCTTTCCGGTGCCATCCAATTCTGAACGGCCCACAACCTCGAAACCCATTCGCTGGTAAAACCCAAGTGCCTGCGGATTCTGTTCATTGACGTCCAATTCCACCGCACCAAACTCATGCAGGGCATACTCCAACAGCCGTTTGCCGCCACCTTGACCTCGGCTGTTCGGATGGAGGAACAGCATTTCGACCTTGCCCTCGACCACGGCGATGAAACCCATGAGCCAACCCGTCTGATCTCTCAGGCACGCCAGTTGCTCGATGGCGGGCAACGCGGCGGCAACCATGGGACGAAAGACCTGAAGATCTCGTTCAGCAACAAAGTCATGCGTGGCCCGAACCGAGGCTTCCCACACATCGACGACTTGAGGGAAGTCTTCAGGTGCCACCTTGAATACGCCATCTTGAAGTGTCATGAAAATCAGTGTACTTCGGCTCGAGAATTTCGGCTTGCTCGAGCAGCCTAACGCCAGGTTCAGGCGCGCTGGCGCGGGTGAACCAGAGCCTTTGCCAATCACCAAATAGCTGGCCGTCCGAGGCATCGCGCCAGCGTCGCCTGGAACCCGTGTTAGGCGGGACGCCTGCTAATATTGTATCTGAAAACCATTGATTTAGAAGGGGATTTCATCCCAATCGGTTTCACTTTGCGGGCTTATACTACCTGGCTGCACGAATTCTTCCCCTTCTATTGATTGCAAAAACTTTATAGCACTCGCAACATTATTGAATATCAAAATGCTTTCGCTATAGTTCAGAATCGGGTTGTCATGGGCAAAGCTCTGGTTGTTTCTCACACCATTGAACGCCTCTAGAATTGAAACAGATGACTTCAAAATTCTTTCGGTCATCTGTGATTCGATCAGATTGTTCCGCCGTAAATATTTGTCGTATTCACCAAAAAGGCTGTGAAGCGGCTTGTTTTTATCGTAGCTAATTCTGTGCTTATCACAAAGTTGTCGCACATATTTCACAACAAAGGTATGCAATCTATCTAATGCAGCTGGATATATTCATATATATTGCCGTGGACATGCATGCGGAGAGTATCGCCAGATAATTCAAATTGAGGGTTAGTAACTCGATAGTTGTGAATTTTATCAAAAGGATGAAGTCATAGGGAAACAGCTTGTTTAGTAAAAAGTAAACGGAAAACATTATCAACCGATTCGCCAGCACTGAGGAAGTCATGAACCATGAGGATGAGCGACTGAACCAGAGCTTGACCTTGTTGACGACAGGCTTCTCCAATGGATTGTAACCGTTCACTCCCCCGTTAAGAGAAATCAGGAAATACTCATCCTACAAGTTGTGGAATGGGTGGAGCCGCATTTCCTTGACGACGGGCGGCGATGACCTGGGCAAGGTACGGCCAGGGGGAAACATTCCGTTGCCGGCAGGTATCTATGACACTGGCCAGTAAGGCATAGGCGCGACTACCTTCGGCCGTGCGTGTGCCGTAGCTGATTTTACGGGCGATGACCCAATGGCGTAACGATTGTTCGGCCACATTATTGGTGAGGGGCAGCGCTGGATAGGCCAACACTTGCCAGATAGCCTCCCAGTCGTTGAGCAATTCGCGGGCCAGTTGCCGCGTTTTATCATGGGTATGGTCTAGATGGGCCGCGCTCAATTGCTGCAATTGGGCCAGTTCCGAGGCGAATTCGGTCATCAAGTCTCGATTGGGGTCGCCGCGCGCCGCAGACACGCCTTGAATGAATATTTTCAGGTATTGGAGAACGTTTGCGCCAAAGTCAGCCGCTTCTGGGTGACAACTCTCGTCTAAGCCTCTGGCCTTGCGAATAATGTGGGCCAGACAGCGCAGCCGTTTCCCGTAGTGGCGATATTGTCCATACCCATCGCTCATCAGCCAACCGCCAAACCGCTCCATGACAGTCGCGATGACATCCCAACTGCGCGACCCAATCAGATACAAGGTCACGGTGGCCGAGCGCAAAACCCATAACCAAACCGTGCGTCCACTTTCTTTCCAGCCCGTTTCGTCGGCGTGCAGCAGGTCGGCTTGTTGGATTTCGGCCACCAACTCCGCCTCAAGCGGAGCCACGGCTCGCCCTCCTTCCGCGATACATTGATTGAGACACCCCACGCTGAGGCTGATGCCCAACCAATCCTGCAAAAACTCGCGGATGCGCGGACGTGACAGGCGCATCCGCAACGACAGGCAGATGATGAGCGCGGCCAGCAGCGGCCCGACTAAGGGCCATTCGCTTAAGGCCACTGTCCATTCTGGCTCATCGGCGCAGCGCCCAGGCTTGGTCTGCGTGACATGACCGCAGCCACAATCGCGTTGGCCATAAAGATGCTTGACGTGGGTGACCTGCAAGCCCTGCTCTGTCCGCTCAATATCTAGCACATACAGCCCCGTGGTAGCCCGGAAGGGCACCGCATCGCTCAAGCGTTGGCCGCAAGCGCTGCATTCGGTGGCCTGGTGGATCACCTCGCCAGTGACGGCGAGTTCAACGT